>NZ_NFLR01000021.1:0-43425 GCF_002161005.1 Alistipes sp. An116 | reverse complement strand
GAAAGGGGTGCGTTAGTTCAGCTGGTTAGAATACGTGCCTGTCACGCACGGGGTCAGGGGTTCGAGTCCCCTACGCACCGCCAGAAAGGGTGTAAATCAAGTAGTTACGAGATTTACACCCTTTTTTACACCCAAAAATCAAGCAACTATATTATTTTTCTTGAGTGTAATCTCGAGTCCGGCTATGTAGATCTCTACAATCTGGAGATGATTGCCGCCTTGTCATTCCGTGTGGGCAGTATGGAATCCGAAGCCTTCCGAAAATGGCTGCTTTACCGACCACAGCAGAAAATGATCGTCATGCAAGTCGACGCAGACGATCGACAAAAGGTAAGTTAACTCCTCACGCTACCGTTAAAAAAGAGCAATTCCATCATGGAATTGCTCTTTTTGTTTGAGGCCGGGAAACAGGAATCTATCGGCTCTCTCCTATCCGATCTGCAGGGTGAAGGTCACCCTGTGGTCGGTATTGCTTGTCAGGCGCAGCGAACCGCCGTGGAGCTGCATGATGCGCCGCGAGAGGCTCAGCCCGATACCCGAACCGTCGGGTTTGGTCGTGTAGAAGGGGGTGAAGATATTCTCGGCAACCTCCGCCGGGATAGCTCCGCCGTTGTTGCTGAACTCGATGATGACGTGTTCGGCCGCGTCGATGCGCGAGCGGATCCAGATCTCACCGGTAGGCCGTCCGGCCGTCGCCTCGCGGGCGTTCTTGAGCAGATTGACGGCCACCTGTCCCAGCTGGGCCTTGTCGGCGTAGATCATCGTGTCGGCCGGCTCGATGTCGACATGGATCTGCGGGGCATCGCCTGCGGCCGCCGTCAGCGCCACGGCCTGCCGGATGAGTTCACGCACCTCGAAGGGTTCGCGCTGCGGTGCCGGGATCCGCGTAAAGCGCCGGTAGCTGTCGACAAAGGAGACCAGGCGGCGGCTCGTTGCCGAGATGGTCTCCAGACCGCGTCGGACATCGGGATCCAGCGGGCGGTCGATATGAAGCAGCGTGTTGCTGAGCGAGGTGACCGGCGCCAGCGAATTCATGATCTCGTGGGTCAGGATGCGCGAGAGCTTGCTCCACGACTCGATCTGGATCTCGCTCACCTCGCTGTTGATATCGCTCACGGAGATCACCCGCCGGTGACGGTCTTCGAGCGTAATCTCCGAACATCCCAGCGTCAGGGCCATTTCGCCCGTCTCGGTCGAGCACGTGACGCGGAGCTTCTCTCCGGGGCGGATGGCCGCCAGGGCCCGTGCCGCTTCGGGTACAGTCCCCTCCAGCTGTCGGATGTGGGTCAGCAGCTGCAGGCCGAAGATGCGCAGCGCTTCGCTGTTGGCCTGGTAGACGCTTCCCGTGTCGTTGACGGTAATCAGGCCGGTCTGTGCACTCTCCATGATGAGCTGGTAGTAGCGCTCGCGCTCTTCGGCCCGCAGTTTGGTCCGCGTGAGGATCTCCTTGATGCGGTTGAGCGCGGCGTTGAGCATGGTGTTATCGACCTTTGAGGGGTCTTCGTTGAAGCGGAACGAGAGGTCGTCGCTGTCAATGGCGTTGAACATGAAGGTGATGCGCCGCACGGAATCGCCGTATTGGTGCAAAATCCGGTAGAACTCCAGCACCATGAGCGGGATGGTGATCAGCAGCAGCGGATAGAGTTGCCGGGCCACCAGCCATCCGCTGGCAAGAGCCGCGACGGCCAGCACCACAGCATGGGCGATCATGGGCCGGTATGCAATGCCTGTGGGGAGTTTCATAGCCCGTAGCGTTTGATCTTGTTATAAAGTGTCTGCCGCGTGATGCCCAGCTGGCGGGCCACCTCGGTCATGTTGCCGCCGCAGCGCTCCATGGCCCGGGCGATCATCGAACGCTCCATCTCGTCGAGGGTCGTGACGTCGGAGTCGGCTGCGGGGGCCGGAGCAGCTGCCGGGCGCAGCAGCAGCGTCGAGGGGGTGATCACGGGGCCGTCGCAGAGGATGACGGCCTTTTCCACGGTATGCTGCAATTCGCGGATGTTGCCCGCCCAGGGATAGGTCTCCATCTCACGGAGAGCCTCCGCGTCGAAACCTTCGATCGCCTTGCCGTATTTCGCGGCATAGCGGCGCAGAAAACCCTCGGCCAGTGGGTGAATGTCCATGCGGCGCTGGCGCAGGGGCGGCAGGTCGATATGAATGGTGTTGATACGGTACAGGAGGTCTTCGCGGAACGCACCCTGCTCGACCATCTTGTAGAGGTCGCGGTTCGTGGCCGAGATCAGACGGATGTCGACCGTGACGGGAGTGTTGCTCCCCACGCGGACGATGCGGCCGCTCTGGAGCGCCGTGAGCAGTTTCGACTGGAGGTGCGGCGGCAGGTTGCCGATCTCGTCGAGGAAGAGCGTGCCGTGGTTGGCCACCTCGAACTTGCCGGCGCGATCCGTCCGGGCATCGGTGAAGGCCCCCTTGACGTGGCCGAAGAGCTCGCTCTCGAAGAGTGTCTCGGGCAGGGCTCCCATGTCGACGGAGACCATCAGCTCGTTGTGGCGGGCCGAGCGGCGGTGGATCTCGCGGGCGAGCATCTCCTTGCCCGTTCCGTTCTCGCCCGTGATAAGGATGTTGGCGTCCGTTGCGGCCACCTTTTCGACCAGTTCGCGGATACGTGCCATCGCCGGGCTCGAGCCCCAGAACATCGGCTCTTCGTTGGTCAGCTCGCGCTTGATCTCCTTCAGTTGCTTCACCTCGCGCTGCGAACGCGAGAGGTTGTAGGCCCCCTGCAGGGCGGCGACCAGCCGTTCGTTGTCCCACGGCTTGACGACGAAGTCGACCGCTCCGTCGCGCATGGCCCTCACCGCAAGGTCGATGTCGGCATAGGCCGTGAAGAGCACCACCTGGATGTCCGGATAGTTGCGGTGAATCTCTTGCAGCCAGTAGAAGCCCTCGTTGCCGGTGTTGATGCCGGCCGAGAAGTTCATGTCGAGCAGGATGACGTCGACCGGCTTGCGGCGCAGCGTCGTCATCAGTTGGTTGGGCGTCGGGAGCGTCAGCACGCGGGCGAAGTAGTTACCCATGAGCAGCTGGACGGCTGCCAGAATGCTGCGGTTGTCGTCGACGACAAGCAGCGTACCCTCCTTTTCTTTGGCCATGTTGCGGATCTTTGCGGGAGCCGGCAGGAAGCGGATCGCTCGACGGCTCCCGCATCTCCGGCGAAACGGCTCCGGGGTTTCGGTGGGATAAAAGTAGTGTTTTCAAGGGAAAAACGGGGCCTGCCGTCCAGATTTTTTACGCGAGTGTAAAAATATTTTACGATCTTCGCGCAGCATCTGAATTGTTATCTTTTGTATATCAATCGTTTAATCAGTTTGGCACACGGATGGCAACATTTCGGGTGAAAATCAAGAAAGTCTGAAATCCGTATGAAAAGAGCGGTTTTGATTGCATGGATGTCCATTTTTTGGACACTCTTCCAGATAGATGCACTGATTGCGGCCCCCGGGCTGACGGGCGTGGCAACCGATTCGACGGTTGTGGCTGCGGCAAATCCGGATTCCGAAGGAGAAGATTCCCTCGCCGAAGAGCCCGCTCCGATGTCGCTGGAGGCGTGCATGCGCTATGCCGTCGAGCACAGCCCCGCCGTGCAGCGCCAGGCCTACACCAACCGCAACTACCGTCAGGATTATATCGAATCCGTCGCCGCGTTGGTCCCCTCGGTGAGCGGCACGGTCGGCGCCTCGACCAGCTTCGGCCGTTCGGTCGACCCCGAGACGAACACCTATACCGATGTCTCGAACTTCGACAACTCCTACTCCCTGTCGGGGCAGCTGCCTCTGTTTGCCGGGCTGACCGGCATCAACACCGTACGTGCCGCCCGCGTCATGCGCCTGCAGGGGGTCGAGGAGTTGCAGCTGGCCCGCGACGAGATCGCCCTGAAGACCATGCAGGCCTATTTCGACGTGGTCTACTACACCGAGAGCGTGCGGCTGGCACGCGAGCAGCTCAAGACCAGCACGGCCGAACTCGAGAAGAGCCGCAAACTCTTCGAACTGGGGTTGAAGAGTGCTGCCGACGTGGCGGAGGTAGAGTCGCAGCAGGCTTCGGACGACTACCTCCTGACGCAGCAGGAGAACAACCTCGCGCTGGCCGAAATCACCCTCTCCGAGGCGATGAACTACCCGGCCGACCGGCCGCTGCGCATCGACACGGCGGTGGAGATCGAGACCCCGGCCGGTGTCGCCCCCTTCGACGAGGTGCTCGGCAATGCGCTGGAGTACAACCCCAAGGCCGTGGCGGCGCAGCACGACGTGCGCCATTCGAAGCTGCAGTTCTCCATCGCCAAGGGCAATCTCTATCCGTCGATCTACGTCGGGGGCGGCTACTCGACCAACTTCTTCATGACCCTCGACGACCGTTCGCTCTATGCCTCGTTCTCCAATCAGTTCCGCGACAACCGCGGCTTCTACGTCTCGGCGCAGCTGTCGATCCCGATCTTCGGGGGGCTTGCGCGCCGCACCTCGATGAACCGCGCCCGCAACAACTGGCGCATCGCCGAGCAGACCCGCACGGAGACCCTCCGCACGCTCCAGAGCGAAGTGGCGCAGGCCTATCAGCAGATGTTGGGCTACGGCAAGGAGTTCGTCCAGGCCTCGAAGAAGAGCGACGCCGCGCGGCTGGCCTACGAGGCCGTCTCGGGCAAGTACGAGCGCGGCATGGTCTCGGCCATCGACTTGCAGACGGCTGCCGACAAGCTGCTTCAGGCCCGCTCCGAGCGGCTGCGCGCCCGGCTGCAATATATCATCAAGGTGCGGCTGGTGGCCTACTACAACGGCGAACCGCTGATTCGTTAAACCCGGACAAAACAACACAACCATGGATATTCGCATTGAAAAGAAAAAGGGGCTGCGCGCCCTCTTCACCCGGCGGGGCATTCCCTATCTCGCAGGAGCCGTGCTGCTCGTCTTCATTGTGTGGCTGCTCGTGCGCGGCAACTCCTCGACGCTGCGCATCGACGCCCGCACGATCTCCGTCGGGACAGTCGCCCGCGGCGAGTTCAACGACTACATCCGCGTCACGGGGCAGGTGCAGCCCATCACGACCGTGCAACTGAGTCCCCTCGAGGCGGGCGTCGTCGAGCGGCTTGTGGTCGAGGAGGGTGCCTCGGTCCACAAGGGCGACGTGCTCGTGGAGCTGAGCAACACGTCGCTGACGCTCGAGATTCTGAACAGCGAGGCCGAGCTGGCCGAGAAGCAGAACATCCTGCGCAACACGCTCATTTCGATGGAGCAGCAGAAGCTCGACCTGCGGCTCGACAAGGTGCAGCTGGACCTCGACGTCGAGCGCAAGCACCGCACCTGGCAGCAGAACGAGGAGCTCTACCGCAGCAATCTCATAGCGCGCGAGGATTGGCTCCAGTCGAAGGAGGATTACGAACTGGCCGCCAAGAAGCGCGAGCTGAACATCGAGCGGCAGGTGCAGGATTCGCTCTACCGCACGGTGCAGATCGAGCAGATGGAGGAGAACCTCGCCAACATGAAGCGCAACATGGAGCTCATCCGCCAGCGCATCGGCAACCTGCAGGTCAAGTCGCCGATCGACGGCGAGGTGGGGCTGCTGGACGTCGTGCTGGGACAGTCGGTCTCGTCGGGACAGAAGATCGGCCAGGTGAACGACCTGTCGGACTACAAGGTCGAGGCTCAGATCGACGAGAGCTACATCGACCGTGTGCGGGCGGGGCTCGACGCCACCTTCGAGCGGCAGGACACCGCCTTCACGATGCGTCTGAGAAAGGTCTACCCCGAGGTGCGCAACGGGCAGTTCCGCGCCGACTTCACCTTCGCGGGGGCCCATCCGTGCAACATCCGCAGCGGCCAGACCTACTACCTCCATCTCGAACTGGGGCAGCCGACCGATGCGGTGATCATCCCCCGCGGCTCGTTCTACCAGTCGACGGGCGGCGTCTGGATCTACGTCCTCGCGCCCGAGGGCGACCGCGCCTACAGGCGCCAGATCCGCATCGGACGCCAGAACCCGCAGTATTACGAGGTGCTCGAGGGACTGGAGCCGGGCGAGCGCGTCATTGTCTCGGGATACGAGAACTACGGCGCCAACGACGTGCTGATTCTCAACAAATAGAGCCATGAAGATTGCCTTCCATAACTTTCTCACCACGCTGCGGCGCTACAAGACCTCGTCGCTGCTTAACATCGTCGGGCTGACGATGGCCTTCACGGCCTTCTACGTCATTCTGGTGCAGGTGCGCTGGGAGATGACCTTCAACCGCGCCATCCCCGAGGCCGAACGCATCTACCTCGTCGCTCCCCTCTCGCCGTTCGACGAGACGGGCTATTCGATCTGCTCGACGCGTCCCGACGGCGAACAGCTCATCGCCCGATCGCCAGAAATCGAGGCCGGCGGCTGCATCCGTCCCTGGCGCTGGGAACAGCCCGTGTGGGTGAAACGCCACGGCGAGTTCCTCCGTTTCCGGATGTCGCTCAACCCCGTCTCGATGGGTTTTCTCGAGACCGTGGGGCTGCGTACCGTCGAGGGGGATCTCGCAGCACTCGGACAACCCAACAGCATCGCCCTCTCACGCTCGCAGGCCGCGCGGCTCGGCGTGCATGCCGGCGACATCCTCTGGCTCGGCGACCAGGAGGGGAAGCGCGTCGACACACAACAAGAAGTGGTTGCCCTCTTCGAGGATTTTCCAGTGAACAGCTCCTTTGCACATATCGTCGCCGTGACCGATGTCGGCGACCGGGACATGACCCCCTCCTATTGGAACGACTGCTATTTCGTCCGTCTGCGCGCCGGGGCCGATCCCGAGGTGCTGGCCCGTCGCTGGGAGCAGATTCACCGGAAGAACTACCGTGACTACATGGAGCGCATGGCCCCCATCTGGGGCGAAGAGCTGACCGAGGAGGAGATGGAGGACCCGTGTGACTGTCTGCTTGTGCCGCTCGACGGGATCTATTTCGATCGTCGGGTTGCCGACAGCATGGGCGTCTTCTCCAGCGGCTCCACGACGTTGACCTATTCGCTGCTGAGTGTGGCGGTGCTTGTCATCCTCATTGCCCTGATCAACTTTGTCAACTTCTTCTTTGCGCTGCTGCCCGTGCGACTGCGGGCTGTCAACATCCTCAAAGTCTTCGGCGCCCCGAACGCCTCGTTGCGCTTCAGTTTCCTGTTCGAGGCTCTCGGCTTTGTCCTCATCGCTCAACTCTGCGCCTGGTATGTGGCCATCGCGCTGAAGGGCACCGAATTCGCCTCGTATGTCAGCAGCTCGCTCGCCCTGGGCGACAACCTCCCCGTGCTGGGTATCTCGCTCGGCGTTTCGCTCGTCGCGGCGCTCGTTGCCGGAAGTTTCCCGGCGTGGTACATCACCTCGTTCAATCCGGCGATGGCCGCCAAGGGATCGTTCGTCGGTTCGGCGGCCGGACGCCGCTTCCGCGTGGCGCTGCTCGGCGTGCAGTTCGTCATCGCGATCGGACTGATCGTCTTCTCGATCAGCTCGCTGCTGCAACAGCGCTACGTCCGTCGCTACGACCTGGGGTTCAATCACGAACGGGTGTTGACCTTCCGGACCGCTTCGCAGCGGATCTCCAGTGCCGACCGGTTCGCAGCGTTCGCCTCGGCCCTCGAGCAGGATCCGCAGATCGTCGGCGTAACCGCGGGGCAGGGGCCGCTCGTCGCCGGAAACTTCTCGATCTGGGGACGGAAGGTCGCCGACGAGGAGGTGATGATCCACGTGCGTCCGGTGCGCAGCAACTTCCTCGACGTGCTGGGTATTCCGGTCCTTGCCGGCGAAGACTTCAAGCCCGGATACGACCGCGACACGACGCTGCACTACATCGTCAACGACCTGCTCGCCCGCAAGGGGGCCGGGCTTGGCTACCGGCTCGACGACGGCAATGTGGTCGGCATCTGTCCCGACTTCCACTTCCGACCGTTGCAGTATCCCGTCGCACCGTTTGCCTTCGTGACCATCCCGGGCGACATGGAGTATTTCTTCGTGCGCATGGCCGCCGGGGCCGATTCCGACGCCGTCTGTGACCATATCCGGAGAACAGTCGAACGCCTCGACCCCGACTGCGAACCGGTCGAGATCCGCTTCATGGACGAGGAGATCAACGCCCAGTACGCCCGCGAGCGACGCATTACGACCATCGTCGGGCTCTTCACGGTGCTGGCCGTCGTCATCGCCCTGATGGGCGTCTTCGGCATCGTCCTCTTCGAGACGCAGCACCGCCGCCGCGAGGTGGCCATCCGCAAGGTCATGGGCGCCACCTCACAGGAGGTGCTCCGCCTCTTCAACCGCCGCTACGTTACGCTGGTTACGGTCTGCTTCATCCTGGCCGCACCGGTCGGCTACTGGATCGTGGACCGCTGGTTGGGCGCGTTTGCCTATCATGTGCCGATCCACTGGTGGGTCTTCGCGGCGGCCTTCGCCGTGGTGCTCCTCGTCACGGTCGCCACGGTCACCTTCTGCTCGTGGCGCACGGCCAACGAGAACCCCGCCGACTGCGTGAAATCCGAATAATCAAAACTGAAATACACATCCATGAAAATCGCACTGCGAAACTTCCTCACCACACTGCGACGATACAAGGTCTCGTCGCTGCTCAATATCGTGGGGCTGACGCTCGCCTTCACGGCCTGCTACATCATCCTGGTGCAGGTGCGCTGGGAGATGACCTACAACCGCACGCTCCGCGATTCGGAACGCATCTATCTGGTCGAGTCCACCGACTGGTACACGCCCGGCGCCTGGCAGTCGTGGCTCTGCCGGCCCATGGTCGAGCGGTTCATCTCATCGACCTCGGCCGTCGAAGCCGGCGGCTGCACCTGGGGCGGCTTCGGCCCCACGGTCGTGCTGCGCGAGAATGCCACGAAAATGGGGTACGACCGCTTCAACAACATCTATGCAGGCTCCATTTCGCTGCCGCTGCTCGACGTCTTCGAGTTCCGGAGTGTGGCAGGGGATGTCCATGACCTCAAACGCGCGCAGAGCGTCATTGTCTCGCGCTCGACGGCCGAACGGCTCGGCGTCGGTGTCGGCGACATGATCTGGAGCGACACCGACCAGCCCTCGGCCGAGAATGCCCGCGAGGTGGTGGCCGTCTTCGAGGATTTTCCCGCAAACTCGCTCATGGCCAGGTGCCAGATGGCCGTGGATCTGGGCGACCGGAGCATCGACGACCCCTCGGAATGGAGCTACAATTACTACGTACGGTTCCAGCCCGGGACCGATCTCCGGACGGTCATCGAGGAGTGGAAGCGGCTCTTCGCGGAGATGTACCCCGGCGAGGCCAACGAAGAGGGGCAGCTCGAAACGGAACCCTTCCGCCTGTCGTGTATCCGCGACCTCTACTTCGAGAGCGACAGCCGCGTGCCGTGCGCCCAAGGGTCGCTCGTGACGACCTATACGCTGCTGGGCATCGCGCTGTTGGTCATTGCGCTGGCATTCATCAACTTCGTCAACTTCTTCTTCGCGCTGGTGCCCGTGCGCATCCGCACGGTCAACACCTTCAAGGTCTTCGGCGCACCGAATACCTCGCTGCGCTTCGGCTTCGTCTTCGAGGCCGTGGGACTGGTCCTCATTGCCCTGCTGCTGGCCTGGTACCTCTCCTTCGCCATCCAGGGCACCGAGCTGGCCAGCTACATCTCCGCACCGCTCAACGTCATGCAGAACCTCCCGGTCATCGGCATCCTGCTCGCCGTGGCGGTGGTCATGGCCCTCGTGGCCAGTCTCTATCCGGCGTGGTACATCACCTCGTTCCCGCCAGCCATGGTGGTCAAGGGATCGTTCTCCGGTACGGCCGGCGGGCGGCGGCTGCGCACGCTGCTGCTCGGATTCCAGTTTACCATCTCGATGGGGCTCATCATCGCCACGGGATTCATCCTCCGCCAGCACGACTTCATGCTGCGGCAGGAGATGGGCTTCGACCGCCGCGATCTGATGGCTGCCCCACTCTCCGGAAAGGCCGCACTGAACTACGACGCCCTGCGCGACCGGCTGCTGACCGACCCGCGCGTGGTCGACGTCACGGCGGCCGAGAGTCAACTGGTGAACGTAAGCCGCATGAGTTGGGGCCGCACCTACAAGGGGCAGCGGGTCAGCATGCAGGCCTATATCGTACGGTGGAACTTCCTTCGGATGATGGGGATCCCCGTTACCGACGGCCGCGACTTCCTCGAATCGGACGAGCACAAGGAGACCGGCATGCTGATCTGCAACGAGGCGGCCCGTCGCGAATACGGTTTCGAACTGGGCGACGAAATCGGCGGATTCTGCGGTACCGATCCGCTCGTGGGTGTCTGCACCGATTTCAACTTCCGTCCGATGCAGTACGGCGTCACCCCCTTCATCTTCTATGTCATTCCCGAGGAGATGTCGCAACAATCGGGCGGGCGCGCCTCACAGCTGCTCTACCTGCGCTACCGACCCGAGGCCGACGTCAACGAAGTGGCTGACTACCTGCGGCAGTGCATCGCCGAGGCGGACCCGCACCTGACGCCGGGCGAGATCCAGATCCGTACCTTCGAGGAGGAGCTGGGCTTCGAGTATACGAAGGAGCGGCGGCTGGCCACGGTCGTCGGGCTCTTTACGGTGCTGGCCGTCGTCATTGCCCTAATGGGGGTCTTCGGCATCGTCCTCTTCGAGACACAGTACCGCCGCCGCGAGGTGGCCGTGCGCAAGGTCCTGGGCGCCACGACTCCGGAGGTGCTCCGCCTCTTCAACCGCCGCTACCTGTGGATGGTGGTCGTCTGCTTCGTCATTGCCGCGCCGCTGAGCCTCTGGATCGTCCACCGCTGGATGGCCTCGTTCGCCTACCGCGCCCCCTTCACGGTGTGGATCCCTCTGGCGGCGCTCGCCGCAGTGCTCCTCGTCACGGCCGCCACGGTGACCTTCTGCTCGTGGCGCACGGCCAACGAAAACCCGGCCGACTCGGTCAAGTCCGAATAAGTCGACCCGAAAAACGAAATTGTCAAATTCTAAAAGATACCTGTTATGGCTATGTTGAAAGTAGAAAACCTCCGCAAGGTTTTCCGAACAGAAGAGATCGAAACCATCGCCCTGAATGGCGTATCGTTCGACGTGAACGAGGGCGAATTTGTCGCCATCATGGGCCCCTCGGGCTGCGGCAAATCGACGCTGCTCAACATTCTGGGACTGCTGGACAATCCCACCTCGGGAAACTACCAGTTGCTCGACCGCGAGGTGGCCACATTGCGCGAAAAGGAGCGCACGCGCTTCCGCAAGGGAAACATCGGATTCGTCTTCCAGTCATTCAACCTGATCGACGAGCTGAATGTCTTCGAGAATGTCGAGCTGCCGCTGATCTATCTGGGCGTGAAGGCCTCGGAGCGCAAGCGCCGCGTGAACGAGCTCCTTGCCCGCATGAACATCTCCCACCGCGCGGAACACTTCCCGCAGCAGCTCTCCGGAGGTCAGCAGCAGCGTGTGGCCATTGCCCGCGCCGTGGTGTCCAACCCGAAGCTGATTCTGGCCGACGAGCCCACCGGCAACCTCGATTCGAAAAACGGCCGCGAGGTGATGGATCTCCTTTCGGAGTTGAACCGCGAGGGAACGACCGTCATCATGGTGACCCACTCGCAGTACGACTCGACCTTTGCCCACCGCGTGCTGCACCTCTTCGACGGTGAGCTGGTCAAGGACCTCACCAACCGGATGTAGACGTCAATATCTTTGTCTGCTGACCGACAGGAGCACTGAGAGACAAGACCTGAACACGTTTCGGCAGCTATGCGTCTCCCCGCAGATACTTACCGATCGAATTGAAATTTTTTCCCATAAGACGGCTACAGAAACGGAAAGGGCGCACCGGCCATTCAGGGGATCGGTGCGCCTTTTGAGGTTTAGCGCGTGCGCGGAATCAGCTGTTCTGCGGGGCCTGATTTTTCTCGAGCCACTGCAGACGCCGCTGATCGGGCAGGTGCTTGATCGAGAACTGCTCGAAACGGGCCGTGAAGCCGTCTCCATCGGGGCATGCACCCATGATTCCGACCATGACGGGATGGTTGTCCTGCAGCCAGGCGTTGCGCATGAGCGTATACTCCTGGTCGTCGAACGAGTAGAAGATCTCGACGGCATCCAGCCGGCGTACGGCCTTGATCCAGACGTGTTCCACGGGTTTGTCGAGCGAGATGATGCTCCAGTCGCTGGTGTGGTGCGTGACTACGCAGCTGAGGTTGTACTTTCCGTCGACGAATTCGATACCGGCCTTGATGTAGTTTTCGTGGTCGAGACGCAGCATGAGTCCCGACTGGTCGAATCGCGTGCGGTAGTCGCCCGAGATGCAGACCTTGACTTCGAATTCGCCGCCGCGGAGCGTGTAGAGGAACGGGGCGTCATCGACGGTGAATCCGTAGTGCGAGATTCGCCAGTAGTCGGTCTGGGGGGTTACCTCCATGATGAGGGCATTTTTTTCGATTTTCCAGATTTCGGGTTCGTTGAACCATTGCATTTTTTCGAGGGATTGAGCCATACCGGGAAGTGACGCGGCGAGCAGGAGCCCGCAGGTGAGGAGTAATTTTTTCATTTTTTTCTGTTTTGATACAGGTTTGTCTGTTGATTGTTTTTGTTGGGGGCGGCGACGTCGTTTTCGGCCTTTTTGGAGGACAAAAGTGCCGGACGATCCCCAAATCATCATCGTTTTTTGTATCTTTGCAAAGGTAGGGCTCTGTGCCCTGTCGGACAATGCTTATAAATAACCATTTTGAGACACGGGGAAAAGATGAATACCGTCACGCAACTGGTCCGGGAGTTTTCGGGGCAGGAGTTTTCGCAGGAGCCGTCCGCGGACCGGCTGTTGGCGGCCAGCCGCGCGATGGCGGATCATTACGCGCGGATGGAGCATGCCATCGTGGTTTTGAGTGATCTGCGGGCCAATACAAGCCGTATCTGGTACGGTGGATTTTCGCGTACGCTGGGTTTGGCGAGCCCGGGGGAGCCGCGGGAGGTTTCGTCGATCTGGGAGGAGGAGATCTTCCGGCTGATCCACCCCGACGATCTGGCGCGCAAGCATCTGCAGGAGCTTTGTTTCTTTCATTTTATCAAGAACCAGCCTCGCCGGCGACGCGGCGACTATTGCCTGATGAGCCGGCTGCGGATGAAGACGGCCACGCACGGTTACATGCCCGTCCTGCACCGGATGTTCTATATCGCGGATCCGGCGCATGCTGCGCAGCGGTTGGCCATGTGTCTTTACGGGCCTCTTTTTTTCGAGATGCCTTCGGCGTGCCTGGTCGTCGATTGGATCGACGGCCATACGGAGGAGCTGGAGGTGCCGCGTACGTCGAAGATTCTCTCGCCCCGTGAGACGCAGATTCTGCGACTGATCGACCGTGGGCTGACGAGCAAGGAGATCGCTTCGATGCTCAGCATCAGCATCCATACGGTCAGCCGGCACCGGCAGGAGATCCTCGGCAAACTGCAGGTGAAAAACTCCATCGAGGCGTGCCGCCTGGCCAAGGATCTGCGGCTTCTTTGACCTCTCCCCGTGAGGTGCAGTCCGGTGTAACGATGGCCGCATGTCCCCGTTTGGATGCGGGAGCCCTCTCCCCTCTCCCCTCTTTCCGTAGCAGTCCGGATCTTTTCCGCCCGACGGACGACCAGCGGAGACGATATCTCGCCGGAGCCGAAGTCTGGGCGTGATGCCGCCGGCGGAGGTCGGCCTTGCGGCATATTCGCTGTGTTCCGGGAGGGGCGTTGGAGTCGCCGCCTTTTGAAATCCTGCGAAATTTCGGGAAAATCTTCGCCGGAAATCGTATCTTTGCGGCGATGAAAGATGTCATGGAACTTTTTGCAGAATTGGGCTCGCGCCTGCAGCGTTTCGGTACGGATGCCGCGACCCGGCAGGTCGTCGAGGCGGCCCACGCCGCCAACGGATGGTTTCTTCCGGAGGAGATCGTGCGGGCCGCGCGCACGATCGGCGAGGAGATGCTGCGCCGCGATCGTCTCGAGGCGTGGCTGGCCGCCTATCCGGCTCTCCGTCGGCCGCATGAGGTGCGGAACGTTCTGGTCATCATGGCCGGAAACATCCCGCTGGTGGGTTTCTTCGATCTGCTGTGCGTGATCATTGCGGGGCACCGCTGTCTGGTCAAACCCTCGACCAAGGACCGTACCCTGATGGAGTATGTCGTTGCCGTGCTTCGGGAAATCGACCCCGAGGCGGCCGTCTCGCTCTATGACGGTAGCCAGCCCGTCGAGGCGGTGATCGCCACGGGCAGCGACAATGCCAACCGCTACTTCCGGGCCCGTTATGCCGGCATTCCCTCGCTGTTGCGGGGCAGCCGCCAGTCGGTGGCCGTTCTGTCGGGTCGCGAAACCGACGCTCAGTGGCGCGGTCTGGCCGACGATATCTGGGCCTATTCCGGACTGGGCTGTCGCAGCGTCTCGCTGCTGTTCTTGCCTCACGGTGTGGAGCCAAGGCTTCAAATGCCGCCTGTAAATGCCAAATACAAAAATAATTATATCCAACAGAAGGCGCTGCTCGAGATGCAGCGGACGCCGTTCGTCGATCTGGGAGCTTCGCTGCTGGTCGAGGAGCCGTCGTTCCCCAACGCCCTGAGCCGGATTCATTGCGCGCGTTACGATTCGCTCGACGAGGTGCGCGACTGGCTGGCTGCACACGACGACCAGTTGCAATGCGTCGTCAGCGAATGCCTCGACCACAGCCGCCGGGTTGATTTCGGCCGTGCACAGTCCCCTTCGTTGACCGACTATCCCGACGACCGCGACGTATTGGCCTGGCTGGCGTCGCTGAATGGATAAAAATGCTATCTTTGTCTTCGATTACTAAAAAGATTCTGTCATGTCGATGGTTTTCCGATTCCGGATGTTGAGCGACGAGAACGACAATTTCGTGCGCGACTACGAAGTGATGTATGATACGACGCTGCTGGATTTTCATCGTTTCATCCTGCAGTCGCTTGAATACGAGGACTGCATGGCCTCGTTCTTTACGGCCGACGAGCGTTGGGAGCGTCAGCGCGAATTCACGTTGATGGATATGGGCGCCGGTTCGGAGGATGCTCCCGAAACGATGGATCGCGTGACACTCGGTCAGTTGATCCACCACCATCGCGACCGTCTGATCTACCTTTTCGACCTGTTCGGCGACCGGGCCTATTACCTGGAGTTGACGGGTGTCTACGAAGCCGATGACGATTCGACCTATCCGCGCGAGATCTTTGCGCTGGCCGAGGCGCCGGATCAGTACGACCCCTCGAAGACCCATGCCGAGGAGGGTTCGGCCTTCGACGAGATCATGGACGAATTCAAGGATTTCGAAGGAGACGACTCCTACGACGATGAGTACTAAACGGTTGCTGGTGATCGTCGGGCCGACGGGCTCGGGCAAGACGGATCTGAGCATCCGTCTGGCGTTGCATTACGGCGCCCCGATTCTCTCGACCGACTCCCGGCAATTCTATCGCGGCATGCCGATCGGTACGGCCCAGCCCGATCCGGAACAACTGCAAACCATTGAGCATCATTTCATTGCCTCGCATGATATCACGGAGGAGTTGAGCTGCGGACAATACGCCGAACAGGCCCTTGCGTGCCTCGAACGGCTCTTTGGTGACCACGACTGGGTGGTGGCGGTCGGCGGTTCGGGACTCTACGTGAAGGCGTTGTGCGAAGGGATGGATGACCTGCCGCAGGCGGATCCCGCCCTGCGGGATGAACTGGGGCGACGCCTTGCAACGGAGGGGATTGATGCGTTGGCCGAGGAGCTCCGCCGACTCGACCCGCCCTATTACGAGGTGGTCGATCGCAAGAATCCCGCCCGGGTTGTCCGGGCGTTGGAGGTGTGTCTGCAGACCGGCCGCCCCTACTCCGAGCTGCGGACCGGCAGTCGGCAGACGCGCCCCTTCGAGATCATCAAGATCGGGATTGATCTGCCGCGAGAGGAGCTCTACGATCGGATCAACCGGCGAGTTGATCGCATGTTGGCCGACGGCCTGGAGTCCGAGGCGCGGAGGCTCTACCCCTATCGGGCGCTGAATGCCCTGCAGACGGTGGGTTATCGGGAATTTTTTGACTGTTTCGAGGGGCGGACGAGTTACGACGAGGCGGTCGAACTGATCAAGCGCAACTCGCGACGCTATGCCAAGCGGCAGTTAACCTGGTTTCGGCGCGATCCGGAGATTCGATGGTTTGGCCCGACGGAGGATGCGGCGATGATCGAATATGTAGATGCACGGACACGTTAATACGCGTCCGGATTTGGCGAATCGGGAATCTTTTCGTAATTTTGCCGTCGCCTTTCATAAGAAAAGAGGGCCCGGATGGTGGAATCGGTAGACACGCCGGACTTAAAATCCTGTGGCCAGCAGTGGCCGTGCCGGTTCGACCCCGGCTCCGGGTACCAGTAAAAAATCCCAAATGGCTAATTCATAGCTGTTTGGGATTTTTATTTTGCGCTGCGTGTCCGCATTTTGTCCACATTTTCCCCACACGTGCTGTGAATGATGTTTTAATCCACCTCTTTTACCCAATCATGCACATGTTTTGTTATGATCTTTCGGGCAGTGTCAGCGGAATATCTGGATAGAGTGTTTCGTAGGGTTGCATCGGCTCCAGCGTTTGCGGACGACTGGCCGAGCGGAGGAAATTCCAGAAATCCGCGGGAAAGTGCACGACTTGTCCCACATGGGAGCGAAGTGTGGTCAACACCACACGGCCATCGCTCAGCCTTCCGATGTGTTCGAGTTTTTCGCTGCCGAACATCCCGGGACGGATGCGCAGCACTTCGCCGGTCGTGCGGTTCCAGAGCCGGGCGAAATCCAGCCGCATCGAATCGCAAGCTCCTTTGATCAGCACCCAGTCGTCTCCAAACGGGAGGAGGTTCGACCAGGGATCTACGTTCTGCATCCGGGTAGTCTGGCAGCGGCGCGTATCGACGTCGAGTTCCAATAGTCGGGCGACCAGTTCCCGGTCCGAGAAGCCGCACATTACCAGTCGGCCGGTTCCGGGGACAGGGATGGAGCCGTTGAATCCGTCGCCGCTCGCTATGCGGAAACCCAGCGGTGAGAGCGAGCCGTTTTCGAAACAATAGGTCTCTTCGCCGTGTGCAAGGAGGATGCGTCCAAGTCCGTCGCAGGCGAACCTGCAAGGGTGCTGCGCCTTGGGCAGGGGAAAACGCTGGACGCGCTCCACTCCCTGCGGATTCATCGTGAGGATCGTGGCGCTCTGCCGGTCGCCGAAGCAGAGGTAGCGGCCGAACCATCGGGGGCGTTGATCGAGGAAAAGAAAGGGCGACTCCTGTTTCGGCAGGTCGCACAGCCGCTTCCAGCTGTTCGCTTCCAGGGGATTCTTGCCCCCGAGAAGCATCCAGCACTGCATGGGCGGAATGTAGTAGAACGCCGCATAGAAATCCATCTCCGGGGAGTAGGTCAGGCAGCAAAACCGGTTCCAACGCACCTTGACCGGTTGCAGCGGCCGCCGGCGGAGGTCGGCGACGAAATTTCCCTGCCACGCCTCCGCATCGCGGCTTTTCCACCTCCCGCTGCAGAAGTCGCCGGCCAGCGCGTCGAGCATGTAGTCGGCGTCATCGGGCCACGGCACCTCTTCGCAGGGCATCGTGCGTTCGGGGGCGAACGTTCGGGCCGGAGTGCCCGGAGCGCGCCCCGACTGCTTCAATTGCCGACAATATTGACCCGCCTTCCGGCAGCTCTTTTCGAAATCCGTAGCGTGAGCCTCCGGCTGCAACGTGAGGAGGTAGATATCGTCGCCGTCGAGATCATAGAGCCGGTATCCGTGGCCGGTCAGCTCCTGTCCGAGAGCGGTCATACCCTCCTCATGCGAGCGGCAGGCATATTGAACCCCGATCTCGTCGAATCGGGCGTCGTGCAGCACTGAAATCTCTTCGCCCCACTTTTTCCGCATCTCGGCCAGCGAGTCGTTCACATCCCCATCGTATTTGAGCAGGTCCAGCGCCTCCTCCACGGCCCGCTCGACCTCCGGGAATTGGCCTTTCCCTGCTTTTCCTGCCGACATGCCGCCCGTATCGTCCTCTGCCTTCGTCTGGGCCTCTTCTTCGGCCTGTCCGAACGCCGAAGACTTGCGTCCGAGCTGATCTTCGAGCATCTGAAACACCTTCACGTGGGCATTCCGGATCCCCTGACTCGTGTAGACCATCACGGGTTTGCGCACCAGCCGGATGCCGAACCCTTCGAGCGCGTCGAACAGTTCCGGGAGCTGCAGCGGCGTGAACATCCGGTGCTGCATCACGGGGCGGTCTTCGATGAAGAGATCGCCGTGGCCCTCGTTCCATAGGCCGCGCGTCGTGTTGTCGTCGTTGCGGAGCGAGATCTCGTAGCTGTTGTGCTGGCGGCAACTGCCGTAGAGGCTGCGGGGACTGTTCAGCCGGAGTGTCAGCACCACGCGCCTGCGCCGCTCCTCCTTCGGTGCTGCCGGATCGGCATAGGGCTCGCCGTCGGAGGAGAATTGCGTGATGACCTCCCATTCGTATGACTCGGGCCACGGGATTCCGGCGGCCTCCAGCCATCGGAAGGCCTCCAGCCGGTGCGTAACGGTGTCGTAGAAGCCTTCAATCCGACTTCTGAGTTCCTGCAGGTGGGGAAATGGAAATCCCTCCAGCAGGCGGACGATGCGCCGCAGCAGGAACAGCTCCGCGGGATCCTCGACCATCAGCATGCGCGCCAGCACGAGCAGATAACGCACGGCCTCCGGCTCTGCCGAAAGGGCGAGAAGCGCCACGCAGTACCAGAACCCCACGATATCGTAGTCCTTCGGCAGACCCGTCGTGCGTTGGCGTTCGCACTCCTCTGTCGAGGTCGGGAGGATGGCGTAGTTGTCGAGCGAGACCGCAACGGCCCGCACCACCTCCGCGTCGGCAGCGAACGGCTCCATGCGCAGTACCTCCTTGAGATTGAGCGGTGCGTGGATGAACGATCCGAGTTTGCGGTTGAGTGCATCGATCTTTTCGGCCGTCCCGGGAGTGCATCCGGGCAGCGGGGTGATTTTCAGTGGTGTCATGGTATCGGGCTTACATCGGTGAATGAATGGGTATCTTTTTCCCGTGCTGCGATTGCCTCCGTCACCCGGCGGATATTCCGACGGGTATATCCGAACGAGACGATCGAACTGCGCTTGCCGAGGTCATTGATGCTGTTGATCCAGATGCCGCCGCGGTCGTGCGCGACGAAGATCTGTTCACCCCACGTGGCATTCCACCATGCGGGATGGGTGTGTGCGACGAAAAAATCCCGGTCCATATGGTCGATCGTCCAGTCGTACTGCTCGACCAGCTCCCGAAGCAAAGCGTCGATCCGCTCCGGCGGCAGCTCCGTTTTTCTCCAGTGGAAGAAAAGCCTGCGGTATTGGAGGCGGAAGAGGACGAAAGCCACCGGGGCGCAAACGGCCGCGATCCAGAGAAGCGCGCTGGTCGAGATAGACACCATACCCGTGAGAGTGATGATGACCATGAAGAGCGGAAGATAGAGGAGCATGATCGGAAGCAGGTAATGGGTCCAGACCCCCTCGGCGTTGAGCGGCAGCCTGCGGTGTCGCCGTATGAAGTCGGCCGTATCGCCCCGGGCTTCGTTGCGGCATCCAATCCGAATGAATGCTTCAACGAGGAGCAGACAACCGATTCCCGCCACCCATAAAAGGAAGGTAGGAACGGCATTTAGCTCCGGTGCTCCGACCTGGATCGTCAGCACGCCGTCGTAGGCCACCCCGTCGAACGAGAGGTCCCGGCAACGAAGCCGGTACTCACCCTTTTTGGCGGGAGAGAAGCGATAGAAGTGCCGGCAGACACGTGTGGTCATGCCGTTGCTCCAGGATTCGGAAGAGGAACTGCGGAGCCATGTCAGCGATGTCCCCTCCTCCGTGACGATGGCCGGGGTTTGGTCGGCGTATTGGTTGCTGGAGAGCACAATCTCGTAGTCGCCCCGGGCCCGCGGTTGTCCGACCTCGATCGAGAGGCAGCAGTGCACGGTGTCGCATTCCGGGGTGGCGGCGTGGAGCAGGACCGTCCGGGCGGCGTTTTCCGGTACAACATTGAAGTCGGGAAGGTCGCCCGCCGGAGCCTGTTTGCCTTGTACACTCCAGATCGGAAGTGTCAGTGCGAGCAGCAGTCCGAATCCGCACTGAATAACTTTTTCCATATCACTCGACGGCAGTTTCGAAGGGCGACCGATCGAGCAGGGTCTCCTCGGGAATCCCGGTCGACCGGGGCCAGTAAAACTCATCCTCCGTATCATCAATCCAGAAGAGCGGCAGCATCAGGGGCAGATACTCGAACAGATGTCGGCCGTCGGTCAGGCTTGCAAAGACCACGATGAAGGTATTCATCCGCATACGCTCGTCCCAGGCAAAGCGCCACGAGAGATAGAGGTTCTGCATCCGGCCGGGACGGGTCACTACATCCACATCCCCCTCTCCGTCGGGCATGAAATGGCCCGAGTCGAGCGACAGTTCGCCCAGCTCCATGATGCCCTCGGAGGCTTGAAGAACACTTATGGCCTTGAAACACTCTCCGCGGCGGATCGAGCGGTGGGGAATGGTCGCGCGAACCACTACCCAGACCGAATCCCCGTGCAGGATGGCGCGCTCGACATCGAAGCGCACCTGCGGACGTTCGAGGGGTTTCAGACGGCGGTTTACCACCTCGGCATCCCGATACAGCCAGGTCGATTCGGAGGCTACGAACGTCGGGGCGATCTCCGCGGATTTGCGAGTGCTTGCGCAGCCTGTGGCGGCGAGCAGAAGGAGAAATACGATGAGATGATTGATTTTCATGATTTTGGGTTTTATGTGTAGCGGGCCAGCAGCCAGATAACGAGTCCGACAACGAGTGCCACGGCGAGAAAGCGTACCAGATCGCGTTGGATAGAAGGCTCCTCTTCGGGTCGGCAGCGGAACATCCGGGCCAGTTCTTCGAAACTCCGGCAGCCGTAGACCGCCTGTCGGAAGTCGGCGGCGTTGCGCCAGCACGCCTCCCGGAACCACTCCGATCGGGAATATTCGCGGGCGATCCACTCCTGCAGCTCCGGGAGCGGACAATCGCGAACCTCCTCTTCGAAGTCGGTATCGTAGCGGACGGTGCGCCGGTCAGCCGGGCCGATGCGACCGTAGAGTCCGACCGGGCCGGTTTCCCGACAGCGGCGGATCGTGTAGCAGCGCCCGGAGGCGTCGACCACCTCCTGCCCAGCCCAGCCGTCGGCCTCGGCGAGCAGCCGGCGAGTCGTCACGTTCTCCTCCCGCCAGAAGACATAAACCATATGCTCCGCGGGGGCAAGGTAGAAGACCGGGTATTTCAGCGCGGCTTTCATCGCTGCTTCGTCGTGTTCTTACCACGGGTAGCGTACCCACGGGCTTTTCGGATCGTTCAGCAGCACGTCGGCCGTCTTCTTCATCACCGAATTGTAGGCCCGTTTGCCGCCCCAGAGCGAGCGCCCGAGAATATAGCTCATCGCCAGTTCGCGCCACGATCCACACGTCTCGTGCGCCAGCGCGTCGGCGCGTCCGATGTAACGCCATGCCTCCTCTTCGGAGAGGTAGCCCATCTCGCAGCAGGCGCGCGCCAGAAAAACGATACGCCCGGCATCCCAACCTGTCACGTTGCAGCCGTTGAGTTCTTCCTTCGAGGCGACCACGCCGTACGAGAGGAGTTCGTCAAAGGTCTCCCGCAGGTTTTCGAGCTGCGACGAGACCTTGTCGTAATCCTCCTGCGAGGTCATCCGCTGTTGGAGGAGTTTGTCCTGCCGTTCGCGACCGTCGAGCCGAAAGGCCTCGAGCACCGTGGGCCAGTAGTAGCGGAACCCCTTTTCGCAGAGGTAGTCCAGTTGTGCGCGGGCTTCTGCGGTGGAATCGATGCCCCACCAGCAGCCCACGATCTCGGGCAGCGTGTCGAAAATCCCCGTTTCCAGTGAATTCTGCCACGCCCCCTGCTGCGAGGCGTACATCGCCCCGACGGCCAGCTGACGACACCGTTCGTTATCGAGCGTCGATTTCGGGTTCAGGCAGATCTCCCGGAAGGATCGACGCAGCTTGCGTACCGTTCGCCAGACCCGGCTGCCTTTCCTGTAGAGCCACGTCAGGGCGCCGACCGCCACGGCGGCCAGCATCACATAGAATTCAATTCCCCGTTCCATTGCTTCGGTGTCGTCGGGTTGCTATTCGTTCCATGCAATCTGCCGCCAAGGCGAGGTCTCCTCTTCAAGCAGCGTGGTGACGATCTCCCAGGCCGTCTGGCAATCCTCCTCATCGCCGTGCCAGACGCCGCGACCCATGGCGAAGCTGCGTCCGTACTCCTCCCACGACGAGAAGTGTTCGCGGGCGGCATCGGCCGCCACCTGCATCACCTGCCACATCTCCTCTTTGGAGAGGTAGCCGGCATGGAGGGCCCAGCGTCCGAGGTTGGCAATGCGCACCAGATCCCACGCAATGACCGTCCGCGGAAGCGTTTCAGTTGTGCAATACCCGTTTTCGACCATAAATTCCGCGATCGACTGCACATCCTCGGCCTTCTCTTCGGGATCGCCCGCTTCGGGCTGGTCGCCGCGCATGAGCGCCAGCGCCGCGTCGGCATCCGCATGGTGACCCTCGTGGAGCAGCCACCGGACGATTTCGAGCGTCGATTCGCGGTCCGTAATGTTCCACCAGCTCTGCAGTTGCGCGCGGTAGGTTTCGGGAAGGACCTCGCTCTCGACGGCGTCCACCGCCTCGTCGTTATAGACCAGCAGTGGCGCGGCAAAAGCCATCAGTCGGCGCTGCTTCGCAGTCAGACGGCACGTCGCAGCGTGCTTGATCTCCCAGCCGTCGTCCTCGCCCAGCCAGTCGAGCGCCGCGGCATTTGCCTCGCGCAACTCCTTTTCGAGACTTCCGTCCTGCATCGCCTGCATGGTTGCGGCGGCCTGCGCCAGGTTCTGCCGGGCGGCTTCGGCCACGGCGGCGGCATCCACCCCGCCGAGCGTTCCCATGGCGGCCTGCTGCGCCTGAATCTCCGCCAGATCGGGCACGGCAGCCTGCATCTGCGCCATGATCTGTGCCTGCATGTCGCCCATGTCGGGCATGTCGGGCATCCCCGGAATCGAGCCCATCATCGCGCGCATCTGCTCCAGGGCTGCCTCTTGTGCCGCCCGGGCAATCTCCTCCGGGCTTTGGGGTTTCATCTTCTCGTTTGCCATGTTCGGTATGTTTTAAGGTTTTCGATCCATTTTATCCTTCAGCGCCGGCCGCAAGCAGCAGCTCGACGATCTCCGTGAAGCCGCGTTCGCCGGCATAGTAAAGTGCCGTGTGCTGGAGGTTGTCCGCCGCATTGACGTCGGCACGATGCTCCACAAGCAGGCGCACGACTTCGTTGTTCCCGGCGCGGGCCGCCATGAGCAGCGGGGTTTCACCCACTCCGTTGCGGGCGTCGATTGCCGCGCCGGCCCCGAGCAGCGCCTCCACAAGATAGCGGTTGCCCGCCTGTGCCGCCCAATGCAGCGGCGTTGTCCCATTGGTTAACGGCCGGTTTGCGTCGGCCCCGGCATCGAGGAGCATCCTTGCAATGTGCAGATTTCCGCGTCCGCACGCCACCAGCAATGGCGTTTCGCCCGCATCGTTCGGCGCATTGAGCTGCGCTTTCGAGGCCGCGAGCAGTGTACGCACGACCTGGGCCTGATCGTTGTAGACCGCTTGGTGCAGCGGCGTGTTGCCTTCGGCATCGCGCGCCATGCCGTCTGCCGCATCGGTTTGCGTGAGGCGTGCGACCACCTCCGTCAGGCCGTGTGCCGTGGCATAATCCAGCGCACGATGTCCCGTCTGGTCCGTAGCCTCGGTGTCGGCCCCGCGGTCGATCAGCCACAGAGCGGCATCCGTGCGGCGGTTTTCCACGAGCCGCATCAGCGGCGTGCAGCCCTCCCGGTCGGCGGCATCCGGATCAGCCCCGGCATCGAGGAGCCGGGCCAGGATCTCGCGATTGCCCTTTCGGGCGGCGGCGTGGAGCGGCGTTTCGCCCCGGTTGTTTGCCGACGAGGCATCGGCTCCCTTTTCCAGCAGCAGCACTGCCAAATCCCGGTATCCTTCGCGGCAGGCATAATGGAGCGCCGTGTTGCCCTCGGCATCGCGCCGGTTGAGGTCGATGCCGCCCCGCTCGAGGAGGATCTTCACGATGTTTTTTTGCCCGTTGCGGCAGGCGTTCAGAAAGGTCTGAAAGGTATCCATGGCGTTGATTTCAAACGTGTTTCAGCAAAAATTTCACAAGCGACTCGTTGTTGCTGCGCATGGCGATATCTATCGGCGTACGACCCTCGTTGTCGACGGCCGAGACATCGGGCCGCTCGAAATCGAAGAGCAGTTCGGCCGCCTGCCGTGCCGCCGCATGCGTGTAGCCCTCGGCTGCATAGTGCAGCACGGTGCGCCCCACGTTGTCGGCAGCACAAGGGTCGGCGCCGGCCTCCAGCAACCGCTCCAGTATCTCCGGTTGATACGGCCCGGCGCTGTGCGGACCCAGCAGATGCATCAGGGCCGTGCGCCCCAGCGCATCGCGGGCATTCACCTCGACCTTTTGTTTCAGCAGGCGCCGCAAGGTCCAGATGGCCAGTTCGTAGTCATCGTGTTGACACGCCAGCATAAGGGCCCGTTCGTCTTTCCCCGTCTGTGGAGCATTGGGGTGCCACGCCTGTTGCTCGAAAAGCTCCATGAGCGGTGCGAATCGCTCCATGCCGTCCGATACGCGACATCCCTGCTCGATCCAGACGGCAAATGGAGACATCCCCTTTGCCGTTCGCCGGTCGGGGTCGGCACCGGCCCGGAGCAGCATCGCCGCGATTTCGGTCTCGCCCCACTCCAGCGCGCAGACCAGCGGCGTCTTGCCCATCCAGTCGCTCATCTCGCGGTTGTCGCACTCCGCATCGGGATCGGCACCCGCCTGCAGCAGGGCTTCCAACGCTTTCCGATCTCTTTGGCGCAGTGCCTGGAAGAGGTCCATCCCGCCGGTCTCCATCGTGAGTTCATCGAACGGATCTTCGCCCGAGAGCAGGGCGCCCACCCATTTGGCTCCGCCCTCCATGGCGAGGTCGAACGCTCGCCGCCCGGCCGAGTTCTTCTCGTCGGGGTCGATCTGCCCGCTGTGGAGCAGCAGTGCCGCCGTCGCATAACAGCGCATCTGTTCCGCCTGAAGCTCCTCCAGCTCCTCGCGGGCCTCCCGCTGCTGCTTCTCCGAGACCCACCTTTCGCCGAAGCTGGCGATAAAACGTTCCTTGCCGGCGATCTCCCTTGCAGTATCGGCGGCGCGCCCGCAGAGGATGTGCAGAGCATTGTCGCCGTAGCTGTTCGCAGAGTCGAGGCGTTGCCCGGAGTCGATCAGCACGGCGGCCATCGCGTGGTGCCGGTTTTGCACGGCCTCGATCAGCGCCGTTGTGCCACGGGCCGAACGCGGAAGGTTCGCGCCGCGATCCAGCAGCAGCCGAGCCGCCGTGGCAATCTGTTCTTCCTGTGTAGCCACCCTGCTGCGGCGCGAGGCCAGGCGGAAGAGCGGCGTGTGCCCCTCCGTGTCGCGGTCGTTTACCTCGGCCCCGCGGTCGAGCAGCGAAGCGATGGCCTCGCAGTCGGCAAATTCCGCCGCGATATGCAGCGATGTGCGGCCGTAGTTGTCCTCGTCGCGTGCGTCGGTCGGAATCTCGGTAAGGAGTTGCCGCCGGCGCTCCTCCTTTGCAGGGTTCGGATAGTAATAAAGGTCGTAGAGTTCCCGGAGCGGTGTCATCGGTCAATCGTTTTGAGCAGGTTTTCAAGGTGTTTGTATCGGTGCCCGAGGCGGGCGGCAATCGTGCGCACCTCCTCGCAGCGGCCCAGCCGGAAGGCCGTTTCGGCCCGCAGGCGGAGGATCAGCGTGAAAGCATCGTCTCGTGGCGTTTCGGGCAGCAGCGGACTGCGTGGCAATTCACCGTCGGTATCCCTGCGGCGGAAGGCCTCGGGTAGCTGCAGTCGTGGCATGGACGGGATGCCCAGGCCGGAGCCTTTGCCCGGCTTGTCGTCCAGCAACCGTTCGGCCTCTGCAAGCAGCCGGTAGCTCTCCTCATACCATCCCACATGGAAACAGCACAGAGCCTGGTTGTAGCGTGTCGGGGCATCTTCCCGAGCCGAGCGTACGAAGCAGTCGTAGGCCTGTGGCCACGCTTCGCAGCAGATGCAGGTGACTCCGGCCGCAAAGAGTCGTTCGGCGTCCGGCCCCGAGGTTGGAGGCGCGCCTCCCATCAGTCCCATTTCCGTGCGGTTAATTGTCGATGGAGACCTCTCCGGCGGCATTGGCCGTGAAGGCGACCGTGTAGTAGTTCGTCACGGTGAAGCGTCCCTGGTATTCGGGCGACTCGCTCTCGTCGACGTAGTTCAGTTCGAACTGCACCTCGAGTTGTCGCGACTCCTCGCGGTACTCCTCGCTGCGGTTCCATCGGTCGACGTTGCTCAGCGACACCGGCCAGATCTGGAAACGGAATATCCCGGCCGACTTCAGTGTCAGGTGTTTGCCCTTTTCATCGGACATCACCAGCGCATCCGCACGGTCGCCGATCTGCTGGAGGTAGTCAAAATCGATGGCATCGAGGCTGAGCGGAGTCGAGCATGCATAGGAGTTGATCTGGCGGTCGTCCCGCTCCGGACCGTCGGTCGTGAACTTCCCGTCGGTGAGTTGGAACGCAAGGTAGTAATCGTTGTTGTCGGCGTCGAGGTAATAGACGTCGATATGCGTGAGGATGTTCTCCAGTTGGCGGTCGCGGTTGTCCTCGCGCCACTCCACCGTGTAAATCTTGTATTTCGTAGTGTCTACATGCTCTGCGACGAGCTCCCGGATTTTGGCAAGCCCCTCGGCGGAGGCCATCGGATAGGTCTCGCCCGACCCGCAGCCGGTCAGAGTCAACGATGCCATGCCCGCTGCACAGATCCATTTGGTGATGATTGCATTCATGAGATTCTGTTTTTGGATTATCCGATTTATCCCAGCAGTGCACGAAAGGCCTCGAACTCCTCCTCGGAGTCGAAATAGCGAGTCTCGAAGATGATGTAGTTGTCCGGCGTCTTGACCTTGCACTGGTGCTCCTCCTCGTCATCCTTTACGTACTCAATGTCCGAGGTGAGGAATGAGCGGTATTCGACCTTTCCCTTCTCTACTTCGGGATAGGTGACGCGCGTACCGTCGACGGTGATCTTTCCTCCTGCGGCTTTCAGCGCCCGGGCATTTCGCATGCCCCGCCAGGTGAAGAAGAGCAGCAGCACGCCGCCCACAATCAGAATGGTCGAGAAGACTGCCGGCGAGAGAATCCGCAGATGGCGGATACGAAGGCCGAAGGGAAAGAGGGCCGGAATGACAATCATTCCAACACCAAAGGCCAGGTTTGACCATTGGTTCGTAAAGATGCTCGCAGGTGTGTAGTTGAAGCTCCGCTGGATGCGTTCGAAAGATTTGTTTTCCATAAAAGTTACCGGTTGGTCAGTTTTTCATGGAGACAAAGATAGCATAAAAAAGTAAAAATATGACCACGTGGTCATATTTTTGCTTCAATTCGTGAAAAAAGTTGCTGAAAGACCGCTCAGCGCTTCAGCAGTCCATATATATAGAGGAAACGTTTTCGGAGAATCCCGACATCGAGACCATCGGAGAATGACATCTGGTATGAGAGTCCGATAAAAACCTGCCGGAACAGAGCGGCAGCCTCTTCAATATCTGTATCGGCCCGCAGTTCGCCCTGCTCGACACTTCGGGCGATGACGTTGCACCAGAGCCGGAACTCCTTTTCCATCCATTCGTGGAGCTTGTGCTTGCCGTCGGGATAGTAGAAGAGCACCTGCTGGAAGAGGTGAAAATACCCGGCGTTGGCCAGCTGTCCGGGCATCTTCTCCCGCTGAATATTGCCCAGCCGCACGATCTCGGCCATGGTGCGATCCACACCCTCGACGTATTTGTCGATGAAGTCGCGCAGCGACCCGTCCGACGGCTCGAATTTATTTTCCGGATCCTGGACGTGGAAGAGGTAGCGGTCGGCCACGGCGATGAAAAGGTCGAGTTTCGTGGGGTAATAGTTGAAGATCCCGGTTTTGGTCAGCCCGACGCTGTGGGCGATCATTTGCAGGCTGACTCCCTCGTAATTCTTCGACATAAAGAGTTGCAGGGCATGTTGCAGAATCTCCTCCCGATTGGTTTTCATGGCCGTTTGTTTTTCGAATTCAAAGATACGTGCTAATTCGGGGAAAAACGAAAATTTCCCAAACTTTTATGAGACAATCTCGAAGAACTCGCCCCGATAGACATTTTTTGGCTCATGAATGGAAAGAGATGTATCGCTCAAGTGTCGCTTTTACCTTTTATTCCTCCATTCCCGTTTGGGAGCAACAAGCCGAAGCCGCCGGAGGAACTTTGCGCAAGGTTTGCCGGTGGCAACTTGTTCTGACCTTGCGCGGTCCGTCCGGCGGCATCTCTTTGCGGCAGAAAGGGAAGGGCTACTTGTTTTTGAGTTTGGCGGCGTCGCGTTTGAGTTGCTCCGCCTCCTTGGCTTTCAGCCGCGCCTGCTCGTCGCGCGGGCGCTGCTGATTGCGGCCGACATCCTCGACCACTCGCCCTACGAGAAGATGCTCAAGGAGCGTTACGCTTCGTATGATTCGGGCGAGGGCAAGGCCTTCGAGGAGGGCCGTCTCACGCTGGAGCAGGTGGCTGAGTATGCCCGCACGCACGAACCCGTGCAGCACAGCGGCCATCAAGAGCTCTACGAGACGCTCATCAACCTTTATATCTGATTCCGCGAGTGGATCCGACCCGTCGGATTCCCGTTTGATGAACGGAATGCACCCTTCGTCGGCAGCCTGTCGGCAGTCGGCGGAGGGAGTTCCGTTTCCGGAAACGGGCCTCGACGAATCTCTTGTCGGCCGTCCCGATTCTTTGCGGAATCCCTGCGGACGGTTTGCGAAAAGACCGCGGCCGTCACCCGGGCCGCTCTCCTGAAAACAACCTAAAACCCCATATATGACATCAACCCCATCAAACGGCAGCCGCACCTACCTCTTTTCGATCGTCCTGGTGGCGATCATCGGAGGATTGCTTTTCGGTTACGATACGGCGGTGATCTCGGGTGCCGAGCAGGCGCTTGACCAGTTCTTCCGCACGGCAACCGATTTCACCTATACCTCGTGGCTGCACGGCTTCACGGCCTCGAGCGCCCTGATCGGCTGCGTCATCGGCGGCGCGATCTCGGGCGTGCTGGCTTCGCGCCTGGGCCGCAAGCGTTCGCTGATCGTGGCGGCCATCCTCTTCTTCCTCTCGGCCGTAGGGTCGTGGTGGCCCGAGAGCGGGATCCTGCCCTACGGCGAGGCTTCGCTGCCGCTGCTCGTCTTGTTCAACATCTACCGCATCATCGGAGGTGTGGGTGTCGGGCTGGCTTCGGCCCTCTGCCCGATGTACATCGCCGAGATCTCACCGGCCCGGATCCGCGGAACGCTCGTCTCGTGCAACCAGTTCGCCATCATCTTCGGCATGCTGGTGGTCTATTTCGTCAACTACCTGATCCGTAACAACCTCGGCGAGACGGCTGAAGCGATCCAGACAGCCATGGTCGAGATTGGCTGGCGGCGGATGTTCCTCTCGGAGGCCTATCCTGCGGGGGCATTCCTGCTGCTGATCCTGCTCGTTCCGGAGACGCCGCGCTTCCTGGCCCTCAAGGGCAAGGACGCGAAGGCCTTCGCGGTGCTCGAACGCATCAACGGCACGGCCGAGGCCCGTACGGTCCTTGCCGAGATCAAATCCACGGTCCACGAACGGCGCGAACGCCTCTTCTCCTACGGCGTGACGGTCATCGTCATCGGCATCCTGCTGTCGTTCTTCCAGCAGGCCATCGGCATCAACGTCGTCCTCTACTATGCACCGCGGATCTTCGCCAACATGGGCTTTTCGGGCGATGCCTCGATGCTGCAGACCGTTGTCATGGGGGTGGTCAACATTCTCTTCACGGTGGTGGCGATCTTCACGGTTGACCGTGTGGGGCGCAAGCCGCTGCTGATGATCGGTTCGACGGGCATGATGATCGGCATGGCGGCCCTCGCGGCGCTGTCGTTCACCGATTCGATCGGTATTGCGGCCCTTGTCTTCATCATCCTCTACACGGCCTCGTTCATGATGTCGTGGGGCCCGATCTGCTGGGTGCTCATTTCGGAGATCTTCCCCAATACGATCCGGTCGCAGGCCGTAGCCGTGGCCGTGGCGGCACAGTGGATCTCGAATTTCCTGGTTTCGGCGACCTTCCCCTCGCTGTGCGGCTGGAGTGTCGGCGGCACCTACTGCATCTATGCCTTCATGTCGCTGCTGTCGGCCCTCTTCGTATGGCGCTGGGTTCCCGAAACCAAGGGCAAGACCCTCGAGCAGATGTCGGCTCTCTGGCGCCGATCCTGATTCCGGGAAGTTGCCGTCTTCGACGGAAAAGAGGTCACGATCCGAGATCGTGACCTCTTTTATTATTCGCGGTTCTCGCCCGACGGTCAATGTCCGAATCGCGAGGTGTCGACCTCCCGATGCCTGCGCTCCTTGTAACCGCCGAAACGGTAGGAGAAGTGGACGGTCACGGTGCGCATGTGGCGAAAGGCCTCCATGTCGAGCCACTGCCCGCGATAGCGGACCTTTGTGTTGGGCATGCCGCTGTTGAACAGGTCGTTGCAGCGTACCGAGAGTGTTGCGCGGCCCCGGTCGAAGCTCCACTTCAGGGCGATATCGGCCGATCCGAGCGGTTCGATGTTGAAGGTTCCCTGGATGGCTGCGGACTGGAAGAATCCGTTCACCTCGAGGTCGATGGCGGGTTTGCGGCTCAGGTGGAAGGTGTTCACGAGACGGGCGATGCCGACCCACTTCGAGCGGTCGAACGACATGTCGTGGAACCGGTCGCACCGCTGCCGCATCCGCATCCCTGTGAGCGTCAGCCGCGAGTCGAGCCACCGTCCGATTCGGAACGGAAGGACGACGTTGGCGCCCCACTGCCGGTTGAAGTTCCAGTTGAGCGACTGGTAGATCAGCGCCAGCCGGTCGGAAGCCTGCCAGGCGGCCTGCACGAAGTAGTCGGGGCGCTCGTTCCAGAAGAGGACGAAGAGGTATTTCTGACGGTAGATGTAGACGGCCTGCGCCTCGTAGCTGCGCGAGGGGCGGAGTCCCGACGTGCCGTGGATCTCCGAATAGCCGTCGATGTAGGAGACGGCCCCCTGCATCTCCCAATACGAGGGATACGCCTTGTCCGACGAGAAGTTCAGCTGGAGGATATGCCGTTCGGAGGGCATCCAGTTCAGCGACGCCTGCGGATACAACGACCAGTTCTCGTAGTTGCCCAGCCGGTAATACTCCCCGGCGAGCGAGGCCGAGAAGCTCACGTGTCCGGACTGCCGTCCGAATCCGGCATAGAGATTTCCGGTATATTCGTCGAGGCGTGCGTCGGTGTCCGAGGTTGCGGGCGCACCTTCCAGAACGGTGTAATGCTGCCAGTCGTGCGAACGGGCAAAGGCAAAGGCCCCGCCGGCCGTCAGTTCCCAGCCCGACGTGAAGGTATGACGCTCGTCGGCCGTCACGTTCAGCCGGTCGATGCGCTGTCCCGAACCGACATCGAAGGCCGTCGCCTCCCGGTCGGTATAGCGGTTTTCGAGCCGCGACTGTTCGGGGTTGTTGTAATGGGTGTAGTCGAGCCCCAGGTCGAGCCCGAATGCCGAGGTGTAGCGCAGCGCCAGGTTGTGCAGCGACCGGTCGCTCAACTTCTTCGAGAGCGACTCGACGTAGCTTCCCGTCGAATGGGAGAGGCCGTTGATGTTTGGGGCAAAGGAGGCGGTGTAGGCGGCGCTCAGGCGACCCCGCTGCTTCGGAGCGTACTCGACGGCAGCCCGGAGCTGATGGCTCCACCCCTCGTCAGTCATCCATTCATCCTGCCGGATGTCGTACTGCCGCTCCTCGAAGGTGTGCAGCGAACGCAGGTCGAAACTCGACAGCTCCTTGCTCCGGGCGGCCGAATAGGTGACGTCGGCCGACCATCGGGGCGACGTGAGGACGAAATTCCCTCCGGCATCGTAGCTATCGTACCAGCGGTTCGTGTAGTTGGCGTGGACTTCGCCCGAGAAGGCCGTCTCGTGGCTGCGGCGCAGCACGACGTTGATCGCCGCCCCGCGGACGTGGTACTGCGGCGGGGTGCTGTACATCACCTCGGCCTTTTCCACCCGGTCGACCGGCGTCGAACGCAGCAGCGTGGCCAGCTGCTCGGCGGTCATCGTCGAGGGGCGTCCGTTCAGGATCACCGTGACGGACGAGGCTCCGGCCAGGGTCAGCGCACCCTCCTGCTCCGTAACACCCGGCAACCGCGTCAGGGCCTCGTAGGCGTTGTTGACGGCCTGCCCTTCGATCAGCCGTCCGAGGTCGTACGAGAGCCGTCCCTGCTCAACCTTCACGACGGGGCGCTCGCCCTGGACCACTACGGCATCGACCTTCGTGGTCTCCTCTTCGAGTCGGATCGTGCCCAGATCCGCCCGGTCGGACTCGATCGCGCGCATTTTGTAGGCGAGGTGCTGAATCTGCAACCGGTAGGGACGCACGGCGGAGCGGAGCTCGAACCGTCCGTCCGCCCCCGAGGCGACGGCATCCAGATAGACCGAGTCGAGGTTGAACAGCACGACGGCCGCTCCGGCGACCGGGGCATCCGACGCATCGACCAGGCGACCGCGGATCACGCCGTCGGAAGGGGTGATGGTTTGGGCTTCGGCGGGGGCGAATGCCAGCAGGATCGCCACCGGAATCAGGAGTGTGTACAGGAAGGTATTCTTCATGGCTTTGCGATTTCGAAGGGTTGCTTCGTAATGCAAAATTACGCATGAAAGCACCTTTCCGATACAGATGAAATCTTGTTTGTCGGATTGCAACTTGTTGATATACAACGATAGTTTCCTGAAAAATCTTGCTTATCCTCCATAGTTCCTTGTTTCCGGCGCGCAGATGCCTTTGCAAACACCTGTTCGGCAAACGATACTGAAAAGATGACGTTTTCCGGGCTGGATCCGGATTCCGTTTGCACATGCGGTTTGGCGCAATGGGAATTTTTCGTATCTTTGCTCTTCGGCTACAAAACCTGTAAAAACGAAAAACAGATGATGAGAAGCGTGTTTTTACCGATCCTCGTGTCGGCATTTGTGATGACGGCGGCCTCGTGTTCGAAGGATGAAACCCCGGGAGATCCCGAGGGAACTGCCATACTGAACATGTACAACGAGCAGAACGGAAAGACGATCCTGGACGATTCGGACATCTATATCAACGATGCCGGGAACTTCATCAGCCCGTCGAGTTGCCAACTCTTCATGCTGGGTGCCCGCTCGGGCCTCGGGGCCGTAGATGTCTCGACGCTGCAGAATCCCGCGCCGGAGGTGGCAGTGATGAAGGGTTACGGCTATGTGGCCGTGCGGGGCGTTACGGGGCGCGTATTCCCGTCGCACAACGTGGCCCTGCCGCTCGATCCCGACCGCAACGTGAATTACCTCAAATTCTACGTCATGAACAACATCGAGGATGCCGAGCGCGGGACGCTGGGCGCCGTAGTGAAATTCGTCATCGAAAAACCCCGCAATTACTGGTTGCCCGAATGGAACTCGACGCCCTACCAGTTGGATTACTCCTCGAAGGGTCTTGGTGAGGAGGTCTCGGTACCGCTGCCCGACGAGAACTTCGAGGTCGAACTCGATAGTAACAACGACCTGACGTGCGAGAAGCAGGGCCGTAACCTGGTCTTCAAACTGCTCGACTGGCCGTCGTATGACTCCGGCTATTACACCCTGCGGCTGCGTGTGGGCGAGAGCTATACGCAGGTTCGCATGGAGGTGATTCATTGATTGGCATTCAGGTGAAGAACGCGAGCAGCCGGTCGCGGTCTGTGGCCGAAGAGTCGGTAATGCGGCGTTTGAGTTTCGACTTGAGGGTGTAGACGCCGTTGAGCGACATGTCGAGCATGACGCAGATCTCCTGCGGAGTGAATCCGGCAATGACCAGCGCCGCGAAGTCGTAGTTCCGCTCTGTCCAGCCGGGGAACTGTTCGCGCAGATGCGTGACGGCCCGATCACTGTACAGATCGGCCATTCCGACCACGTCGGCCAACATGGCGGGGCTCAGCGCCAGTTCGCGCATTTTGGACATCAGGCGCTCTCCTTCACCATAGGTGTAATACGTGGCGGCGATGTCGCGCACGGCGGCCATACGCCCCTCCAGCAGCCGTTTGACGGCCGCCTCGCGGGCATTGGAGGCGTCGAGCCGTGAGGTGAGGCTGTCGTGCGACTCGCGGTAGGAGTCGACGAGGGCCAGCGACTCGCTGAGCTGCTCGTCGCGGCGGCGCAATTTGCGGCGGTAGGCCACGACGATCGTTCCGGCCGCCACGACGACCAACGCTGCCGCCAGCACCGTAATCCACACCCGGTAGCGCAGCGATGCCTCGCGCAGCGCCACCTCGTTGGCCGTACGGAACCGTCGTTCGAGTTCGGCCACCTGCGCCCCGCGCTGCACCTCGAAGAGCGAATCCTTCACCGTGACATACCGTCTCATGTAGTCGTAGGCCCGGGAGTCGTCGCCCCGGTTGTGGTAGATTTCGGCAGCCAGGTCGAACAGCCCGACATCTCCCTGATGGAACGTCTCCCGGTCGGCCAGCGACTCTTCGATATAGCGGCGGGCCGAATCGAGCTGGCCGTCGCGCTGGAAGATGATGGCCGAGGCCACGTCGTAGAACGACCGCCCGGTATCCTCCGACGAGGCCGAGCCGTACGAAAGCGGCGCACGGCGGATCACCTCGAGATCGATCCCCTTGCGGGCCTCCAGCAACTGCTCGGGCGTCCAGTCGCCGAGATAGGTGTGGAAGATGAGGTTCTGCAGGCGGATCTGCTGGGCGAAGTACCGGAACGGGATCGTATCGGCCGCCTTGACCAGCGGCTCGAGCGTCTTTACGGCCCGTTCGTAATCCCCGTTGGCACTGTACGACGAGGCCAGCATGAAGCGGCTGTAGCTCTCCTGCTCCGTGTTGCCGTTGGCACGGGCCGCCTCGACCGCCTTCGCGAAGGGCCTTACGGCATCGTATCCCTGTTCGAAATAGAGCAGTCCCAGCGTGTGGTAGACGGCCACGAGCAGCGTCTCGGTCCCCCGCCGCAGCGAATCGTCGGACTGTCCGGCAGCCAGGGCCTTCTCGGCCAGAATCGCTGCCTGCGTGTAGCCCCGGATTCCCTCCTCCAGGTTGCCTGTCGTGACGTGCGCCTGGGCGTAGGTGTACCACGCCACGGCACGCTCGCACGCCGAACCGTGACGGTCGAAATAGCCGATTCCCCGCATGAGATGCTGCTGCCCCGCCAGTGTATCGCCCGATGCAACCTCCGCCAGTCCCGAGAGCAGCGTCCATCGGGCTCGGTCGTCGCGGCTGAGCCGTTCGGGATCGATCTGCCGGAGAAGCCGCCGTGCACTGTCGGGGTGTTCGACCGCCAGAAAGTTGTCGACCTGCCACTCTGCCTTTTCCCTGTGCGTCGTGCAGGTCGTGGCCGCGAGTGCCGCGACGATCAGCATCCACCCTGCCACTCCTCTTCCGCTCATCGCTCCTGCTGATATTTCGTCAGATCGATCTGCCCGGCGTTGTGGAAGAATCCGCTCACCAGCGTCAGATATTCGGGCATCCGGTCGCCTTCGCCCCACCGCAGCGGAATGCCCATCAGCTCCTCTGTCGTGCGCCCGAGGTCGAACCCGCACGCCTCGAGCGAGGGCCTCACCCACTCCGGATGGCGGCACGGCCGGCCTTCCGGCCGCGTGCAGCTCCCCTCCGGACAGTAGAGACACCGCCCGGCGTAGGCAAAGGCACGGCCGCCGAAGCGTTGCTCCAGATCAAGCAGCATCCGTTCGTGGCGCACCCGCTCGGGACGCAGCAGCCGTTCGGTCTCCGAGAGGAGCATTCCGCTCTGTAGCGGCGTGACCTTCGTGGCGATGATCAGTGCCGTGCGGTATCCCGAGAGGTACTCTTCGACGTTGAATTCGAAGGGCGGACAGGCCCAGCTGCGGCCGTAGTTGGGGCAGGCGCGGCAGCAGGCCGCAAATCGCCGGGCATCGCGATAGACGGCGATGTATTCATCGGCGGGCAGCGAGACGGTGTAGTCCCGCGAGGTGTATTCCGGAGAGGCGTTCATAGGGCAAAGATAAATAAACTCGCCCACATACGGATGAAATTCGGAAGAATAATGCAAGCAGTTGGAAATGAAAGGTGATGTGCGGTTGTATTCCATATCCAACATTGGGGTGCATCAGCCGTTTTTTGATGGGTTAGGAAAATGAATTGCTACCTATCCGTTGCCTTTTTCGGGGAGGAAAATCCACGCAAAACGGGCTTCAGAACCTCCTGCCATATCACCGTAAAGAACGCTGTCCCTGTATATTTTGCATTAGCGAAGATAGCCATTTTTTCGCAAAGCAGAAAAAATACGGGACGGTTCTTTCGCGCATGGGACTTGTTTCCATATTCTGCCATATTCGTCATGCCTTTCATTTGACCTTTATCCGGTAATTTTGCAAAGAAAGGAAAAGGTTATGAATCAGAAGAATGTAAAGGTGTCGTTCTACCTTAAAAAGAGCGAGTCTGATGCCGACGGGTATTGCCCTGTGATGGCGAGGCTGAACATCGGGAAATACTCGGAAGCGGCTTTCAGCATGAAGCTGAGGGTGCCGCAAAAGATGTGGGCGGCAGGCCGGGCTGCGGGCAAGAGCGTGGCGGCAAAGGAAATAAACAACCGTCTGGATGAGATACGGGCAAGGGCACTTGGTATCTATGCGGAGCTGTCTGCCGTGCGTGACGGGGTCAGCGCAGAGGAAGTGAAGCACCGGTTGCTCGGCATGGCCTCCGGGCAGGAAACCTTGTTGGGCTATTTCACGAAGTTCATAGGCAACTTTGAGAAACGGGTCGGGATAAACCGCACTGCCAAAACTCTCGGAGGATACAGGAACGCTTACAACCATGTGGAGAGGTTCATCCGGTCCCAATACAAGGTATCGGATATTCCGTTCACGGCATTGGATCTTTCCTTCATTGAAAAATATGACCTGCATCTCCGTACCGAATGCCATCTGGCTCCGGGAACCGTGATTAACCTCACAGTACGGCTGAAAACCGTGGTCGGCGAAGCCATCGCCGACGGCATCATCACCGCCTACCCCTTCTTCGGCTACGAACCGGAGCATCCGAAACCGGAGCAAAAATATCTCACGGACGAGGAACTGCACCGGATTATGGGCACGCCGCTTCATAACCCGTCCCTGTACCTTGTAAGGGATATGTTTCTCTTCTCCTCGTTCACAAATGTTGCACTAAATAAAATGTAACTGTAAATCAGCGAGTTATCATCAGTCAAAAAGAGAATAGGTAATGGTTTAGAAACCACCGAACTTCACCATTCTGCTCATTCCCAATAAGTCAATCAACTGATGCAAAGGTAATAAATAAAATCAGGACTTCTATACAAAATACAGAATATTTTTCCGTTAAATGTACTTGGTTCAATTTTGGCTTTGCCAAATAGATTATATGCTTTGTAACATCTAATGTGTGCATAGCATTTTTATGCAACACCACATCAGATATTCGAAAAATATGCGTAGTGCCTTAATTCTAAAAAGGGAAAAAACTTTGTACGTCTTCACATAACTTTATCAATTTCATATGATGACCTTTCAAGATTACAATTATCTCATCCAAAGAATGTTCTACTAAAGAAGATTCAGAATTATAATTCCTCCCTAATACGACAAAACTATTTTGCAACTTTAGCTCTTTGAAAGAAATGCACTGTTTGTGTTTAATGTAATTGGCTAATTGGGAAATAATGTGATTATTTTTATTGTTAAATTCTTTAAGAAGAGAATATAGCTCGGAGTTGATATTATCTTCCAAACCAAAAGCCACAATTTTTCCAGTTTGGGAATCAACTCGATTCCGCAAACGACAAGCTTTTAATATGGAAGCTAAATTTTTTCTCAAATCAAGACTGCTATCATTTAGTTTATAAATTTGAAAGAATATCCACGGTATTTGTAAAATCAGGTCAAAAGAAGCCTCGTATAACAAAATTGCATCTGTTGCATATCGACTTCGCATCCAATTATACCCCCATTCGTTTTGCTGTATAAATTCTGGAAATTCTTTGATTTGAGCTAAAGCGACAGATAGTCGTGCTCCTGCAATAGTATTATAAACATCTTGAAACCGCTTGCATGTTTCTGCTCCAACACAAGCATCGTTTTGAGTACAATATTGAATAAATTCGATTTTATTGATTTTACCATTAAATTGCGATGGTAAGCGTAATCCTTTCAAAAAAGGTTTTACTTTTTCAGTTGGTTCTATTCTTACTATTTCCATTGTAAGTTCAAAATAAGTTTCTTAATATACATTCTTCAACAAAGGTAATGAATTTACTATATCCACCGTCTGACAAGAGAGGATAATGACCGACAGCAGGAGGTCGAGAATATAACGGGGTTGTTCGTGTTCTCTTGACCAGTCGTTGGGGTCGTTTTTGATTTGGGATGCCTTGTCGATGGTGACGGCATAGCGTTCCATGACCCACTCTATGGCGGACTTACCATTGACTATGTACTCGTAGGCTTTGAGCGGAATGTTCTCAATGGTGATGTGACCGTTGTAGATGATTTTGCTCTTGTCGGGTACGAGTTTGCCATTCTCGTCGCGGACTTTAGCGAACTTCATTTTCTCCACGGCGAAGTATTGGTAGGTTTCATCCGTCCATTCGTTTTGCCAGATGTCGATGTCGCCAATAACTTTTACGCCAAAGAAACGATGAGCCAACATTGGCATTTCTGCGAAGAAAGTATAATTACTGTCATGTCCTGTTGTTTGCACGTTGATGCCCTGTTCGTAATTCAACTGTATGTCGGCAAGTTCTTTTCCGGCTTTATAGAAGGCCATGAAGTCCTGCACGTTATCTACAATGGGGATGCGTGGCAATGACTTTTTAAGGTCATCGGCAAACCGCTCGCGGTATTGCTTGGAATGAAGCAGTCCATACACATAGTAGAAGATGTGTTCTTTGGTGATAGCACGTGAACCTCCGAAGCGATTGCGGACTTCTTTCAATATCCAGTCGGTAATTCCGTCACGACGGATATAACGGTTAGTTTCTGCATCATCGAAAAGTGAACTTTGGGAATTCTTGTTTTCCTCATACCAAAACAGAGGGAAACATTGACCAGCACCAATAGAACTTCTATCCACAATGTGAGAAGTAATCGAGACAGAAAACTCTTTTTGTCCAGCACTTCCATTTACACATATTGCAATATTATCATAACCATTTGGGAAAAATGAAGGCATCAAATATCTACTCCAGTTAAGTTCTTTATTGAAGTAAAGATGTTGCTTAAAATAGGGGCGGTATATTGCATCAACTATTGTTTTTGGTTCAAATTGCAGTTCCTTACCCTTTTGTGCATACTTAAACAACGCTTCATCCCACTTTATTTTAGTTTCGTCTTTATCTACAAAATGCGATGCAACAAGACTACTGTTCTGTCCTAATGCGCTTATAAAACGGATTGTTTCCGAATTATAAAAAGATATAAGTCTTAAACAATTATTTGTTAACGCCTGAAAATTTGAATTATACACCCATGACTCTCGATTAGTTATGACACCTGTTGAGTAATTTGAAAAGAGGGAAAGAGCATTCATGTTCTTTTCTTTTCTGGAGCCAAAGGTATCAAACTATCGAAAACGCCATCGCGTTGGTTAATCCAGTCTGCCTTTTCATTAGGCGTAATAATCTGCCAATCCAACTTCAGCGAAGAAATGGAGCGAAAATCCTTTACCATTCTGAGCTTTTGTTCACGTGTTAAGTAATCACCTATGTCGTGGTAATGGATAACTGCTTTTTGGCCTTTCTTTGCAGGATTCTTGACAAGAAAAGTGATTGCTATGGGAGTGCGAGAACCACTACCAAAAATTTTTCCACCTTCCTTGCGTGACAACTCTCCTGATGTGCGCTGATTGCCACGTAGATTCAGTACATAAATGGAAGTAAATTCTTCCTCAAAGCAACGGCGAATACCAGAACCTGCACTGCTATCAAGCCATGCCCCATTACTAATAAATGCTACGACACCTCCTTCATCCTGTGGAATACGGTCAGAAGCCCAGCGGAAAGCCTTAATATAACTGTCATACAATGATTTTTTCAATGATGCCTCGGTAAATTTCACATACGTATCTGCTATTCTTTTATCAAGATTAGGATATTGAAGATTTTGCGCATCATCATGTGCCGATTTTTGTCCGATGGAATATGGCGGATTCCCCACAATCACCCTTACATGGGTGGCCATCTGCTTCTTCACCCGTTTGGAATTGTCTTGGAAGAACTCCGTGAAAAGCTCGTTGTGCTTCTTCTCCGCCAGTTGGAAAGTGTCCGTCAGGCAGATACCGCTGTACGGCAAGTAGGTTTTCCGGCGGGTAATGTCATGGAATACCGATTCAATGTTCACATCGGCGATATAATAGGCCAGCAGCACGATTTCATTGCAATGGATTTCATTCAGGTACTTGCGCTCCATGTCCTCCGGTCGGATAAGGCCGGACTGCAACAGCCGCGTGATGAATGTACCCGTGCCCACAAACGGGTCGAGGATATGCACATTCTGTTCGGTCAGTGAAGTGTTGAACTCTGCCTTGAGTATGTCGTTTACAGAATGGATGATGAAGTCCACGCACTCCACGGGCGTATAGACGATGCCTAATTTCTCCACGGTGAGCGGAAACGCGCCTTTGAAGAATTTTTCGTAAAGGTTCTTGATGATGGTCTGCTTGCCCTCCAGATTGTCTATGCCGCCCACATTCGTCCTCACCGACTGATAGAACTTGTCCAACACCTCGGTATCTTTCTCGAAAGCCTGCTCTTGCAAGAGGTCTATCATGCGCTGCATGGAACGGCTCACGGCGTTGTTGTTCACGAACTGGTAATCGGCAAACAACGCATCGAACACCGGACGGGTGATGATGTGCTGTGCCAGCATTTCAATGGCCTGTGCTGCATCCACGGACGGGTTTAGGTCACGTTGCAATCCCTTGAGGTATTCGTTGAACGCCTTTTTGTGTACGCCGGACTGGATGAGCCGGGAGATGCGTTCAATGAACTTGTGCGCAATCAGTCCGATTTCCTTGGCCCAGTTCTCCCAATAGAGGCGGTCGCCGCACTTCTCCACGAGCTTGGCATACATGCCGTCCTGCAATTCGCCGAAACGAAGTTCCAACTGTCGGGCGATTTCCGCGTTCTCCATCTGCCGCGCTTCTTCCTCTCCCTCCTGAAAGCCCAACCCCGGCCTGCCGATGGTGACGGACGGCGTATAGGACTGCTTGTTGGGTTTCTGCCTGTTGAGCGCAATCTTGTTTACCATTGCATTGAAACGGTCGTCGTGGGAGCGCAGCGCGTTCAGGATTTCCCAGACCACATCAAAAGTCTTGCTGTTGTCGAGTGCTTCCTCCGCCGAAACATCTGACGGCACGACAATAGGGATGATGATGTACCCGTACTTCTTCTCGTCGGGCAGTCCCTTGTGGAAAGTGCGCATCACGCGGCCTACCGACTGCACCACGTCCACCTGCGAGTTACGGGCGGAAAGGAACAGCACGGCATCGAGCGACGGCACGTCCACACCCTCGGACAGACAGCGCACGTTAGTCACCACACGGCACTCCCGGTCATTGGCTGGCTCGTCCGCCAGCCATTGCAGGATTCCGTTGCGCTCCTGTGAGTTCATCGAACCGTCTATGTGTCTTGCGGCTATCGAAACGGTATGCGAAAGGCTTTCCGCATCCAGATTCTCGTCGTACTTTTCCGATATTTTCGGCAGCACGGAAGCTACATATTTGGAAGCGATGCCCACTCTGCTTGCGCTCCTGTCAATGGATGAACAGAACGCCACGGCACGGCGCATCATGTGCGGGTCGGCATCCCATGTACGGTGGTCGTCGCCCTGTATCATCTTGGACAGTCCGTTGATTACGCCGATGAGCTTGGACGTGTCGTCAAAGTTCAGTTCCGTGGTCGTGTCGGTGACATCGCGCTTGATGTTTTCCGGTACATCATCCTCGCCGACGGTAAGGACAAGCACCTTGTAGTCGGTCAGCAGTCCGTTCTGTACGGCGTAGGAGAAATTCACGCGATAGAACTCATCCCCGTACAAAGCCTTGTCGTCCATCGAACAGAGGATGCAGTCCTTTTCCGATGCCTTTATCTTGGCCGATTCCCCATACAGCCGTGGCGTGGCGGTCATGTAAAGCCGTTTACGGCCTTGCACATTATCGTTGGAGTGTATCTTGGTGAAATTGCTCTCGTCCTTGTCCGACAACTTCACGCCCGTGGTGCGGTGGGCTTCGTCACATATGATGAAGTCGAACACGCCATACTCGCCGTCTGTTTCGGAAAGTATCTCCTGTTGTGCCGCTGAAACGGCATCAATGGACTGGTAGGTGGAAAACACGACTACCAACCCGTCGTGACTGCGGTATTTCTTCAACTGCGAAGCTATGGACTGCGGACTGGTGGACGCAGGCACGGCAAGGTCAACCACGCTGTCGTCCATGTCATCGTACTTGTTGTGAATCTTCCGTGAGGCTTTGGAATCCGAACAGATGCAGACGGCCTTTATGGACTTCTTCGCGTCTGCCGACCATGCGTTGAGCGACTGCCCCAGCAGGGCGATGGACGGAACCATGAACAGCACCAGTCCTTTACCGTCCAGCAACTGTTCGGCGATGAGCAGCGAGGTGTAGGTCTTGCCCGTGCCGCAGGCCATGATGAGCTTGCCCCGGTCGTTGCCGCCAGTGATATAATGGGCGTATGCCTTGGATATGGCAGTAAGCTGGTGGTTGCGCGGCTTCTTGCCCTCCATGAGGGCGGAGTTTCCCGTCAGTCCATCCATCAGCTTCTGCCAGTCCACGGGCGATGAATTGAGGTCGGTCAGTCCGATGCGCGTGACGGGCGGCTCCTGGTTGCGGATGGCTTCCTCGGCGTTGCTTCCCCAATGCCCCGTGGTGGAAATCCACACGCGATTGGAAAAACGTGCGGTCTGGAACGTCACTTCATCGGTGAACGTGCGGCTCGACGTGGCAAGGAAAGAATCGACGGCAGGCTTGTCGATGGTGGTGTCCTCGGCGTAGCACTTGCATTGGATAGCCCAATAATCGCCCATTTCGGTCTTGGCCACGAGGTCGATGCCCGTGTCCGTGCCTCCGAAGTCCTTGCGTCCGGGGAATTCCTCCCACAGCCACACCTTTTCAAGCTCGTTGTAGCGCGGGTCTGTCAGCAGCCATGAGCGCATCAGACGCTCGAATTTTGTACCTTTCTCTCGCTCCGTGAATGATTCGGTACGGAATTTATGCAGTATCTCCTTGAAATTCATCTCTTGATAAGAG
>NZ_NFLR01000020.1:0-45743 GCF_002161005.1 Alistipes sp. An116 | reverse complement strand
ATGCACTTTTTAACGATTCCATATTTTTTGATTCTGAAACTATCTTATTAAAGGGAATGTTCATTTCGCACTCAAAAAATGTGGTAACACAACGCAAAGAAAAGGCAGACGAATCTGCCCTTATAGGAACTGCTCAATTTGTAGTGTGGGTTTCTTTACTGAATTGCTCTGCAAAGATATAAAATATTTAACCAAAAGTCAAGTAATTGACTGATATTTTTGGTATATAATCTGAATCAGCCCGTGTGTCGTTGATAACTTGCTATTTAATAGGATATAACGATTATATTTAGACCTTTGCCCTGCCACAAGGGTATTCTTTGCGGTCTGTAGTCTTTGGGCAAGGATTGCAGCCATTATCAGCCCCTCTGCATAAAGGACAGAGTAAGTAAAGACCATGAAAAAGATGGTTATTTCAAAGGATGACGCCCAGCGTCAGTTTGCATTCGTTAAGGGAAACCGCCCTGTAAATGTCAAAATCGTGAAGCAGAAAGAAAAATCCATGAAAGCCTATGGGCAATTGACGCCTATCACGGTAACTGATGGCGAAAAGGTAATTCAGATGGGTGGCCGTCTGGTCGATTTGAAAGGGCGTGAAATTTCCAACGAGGATGCAGGAAAGTATTACGCCGTATTGGACGGTCAGCACCGATTGGTAGCTTATCAGAATTTAGAGTTGGATTTGAATGACCTTGTGATTTGCGAACCCCTCAATGCTGAATTATCCATTACGGAGGTCATTGCACAAATGAATATCTGCACCACCGTTTGGAAAAAATCGGATTACATGGCCGCACCTGCCATGATGCTCAAAGAAGCCAACGAAGTGTTCGATTTCGCCATGTTCCTGCATGGCAAGGCGTGTCCACTTTCCACAATTTCGTTGTGGTGTTTCGGCAAGAACACTCTGCAAGCTAAAGACTTGGTGGAGTGTCTTAATACGAAACAGTTGCCTAAAGTCTTTGAGGATGAAACGTGGTTTCGTTCCAGTAGCAGGTGGTATAAGGCTGCACAGGGAAAGTTTAAGGATAAATTCCTTATGAACAGATATTTAATCGACTTTATCATCAAGCAGCAGAATCCCGATGAGGATTTCGAACAGTTCACGGTGGAAATGGAGCAGAAAATCAATGCCTTAACACGCGACCAAGCTGACCAGATTATGAATCCCCGCAAAATGATAGGCGTGGCACGGGAGCAGTTGATTATGGATATGCTGACACAGTATCTCGGTTAAAAATGACAATTGTATAAGGTTTGTGGAGGTCGGGATTATTATTGGTTCCCGACCTCCTTTACCTTTACAATAAGTGTTGCATGGCCTCGTCGATTTGCGAGTTCTCGAATGAATCGAGGTAGATTTGCGTGACCTTTTCAGAACTATGTCCCAGCGATTCGCAAATTATCGACGAGCTAACGCCCTCACGTTTCAATACGGTCGCAAAGCTATGCCGCAAACAATAGGTCGTTAAGTCGATAGGGATTTCCAGCTCTTTTCCCACCTCTTTCAGTCGCTCGTTCACTTTGGAAATTACTTTGTGAACTCGATTGCGTTGCTGTTGCTCGGTCTTATGAAACGCTGAAAGAATGGGAAACAAAAAGAGCGCACCGTCCGTTCGGTAACGCTCTATAATCTCCTGCGCTTTGGACTGCAAAGGCAGCCTAATCAACTTGTGAGTCTTACGCCGTATGTAAATCAGCCGTCCATCTACAATATTATCTGTTTTGAGGTAGGCTATATCCACGAAATTAATCCCGCCCATAAAGTAACCGAACGCAAACAAATCGACCGCAAATTGCTTGTAGAAATCATTGCTGCGGTATTCGATAATCCGCATGATGTCTGCCTTGCTTATGGCTCGCTTTGCCGTCGCTTGGTGCAATTTGGAAACCTTGTAGGATTTGAACGGGTAATAATCCGCTTTCACACACTTTTCCTCAATGGCTACATTATAGACAGCCCGTAAAGTACGGAATCTACGGCCTATTGTGTTTTCTGAAAAGCCCTGTCCCCGTAACCATGTTTCATAGCGTTTCAACCAAACCGTGTCGATGTCTGAAAAGTAGATATTCAGATGCCCGTTGAATTTCAGTAGCGAATTGTAGACCTCTCTGTGCGATAGCGCATAGCCCGTTCGCCCCGTTTGCTTCAAGTTCTCGATTTGTGATAGAAACACCTCGCCAACGGTGCGTTTCGTAGTCTTGTCTGCAACTCTTTCATGTAGTGATGTCGCGGTAAACTCCTTTTTCTCGGCCTGCAATTCAATCATCTTTGCACGATAGGCTTCTATTTTATCAGCAATAAGGCGTTCGATATGCAGGCGATTCGGGCAATTTCTACGCGGTCTGTTTTTCTCAAAATCCCACAATGCGGGATTGACTGAAATACCGATGCTGGAATATTTTGACTTACGGTCTTTCGTGATTCGTAACATTAGCGGTGATTCATTGTTTGCCAATACTTTGGACTTGTAGCAAACGACCTCGATTGTGGAACTCATGGTTTAAACAACGGTTTAAACAACCTGTTCAAACGTGCATAAAACCGCTACGGAAAAGATAAAAAGAAAACCACCTACATTGCTGTAAGTGGTTGATTTTCTTTGTGGTACCAGGAGGAATCGAACCGCCGACACAAGGATTTTCAGTCCTTTGCTCTACCAACTGAGCTATGGCACCATCCGACGATTAGGCCTTTCGGTTTTATCGTGGTGCAAAGGTATACAAAAAAAATCATTCTGCAAATTTTTGCTCGAAAAATGTCGTGTTTTTTCGCCTTTACCCCTTCCCGATGCCGCCGAATCTCCCTTTGGCAGAATTATTTTTCCGGTCCGTGCCCCTGCGATCCGCGAAATTTGCTACCTTTGTATCCGTATCCTCAAGGAGCCGATCATGAAGAAATTTTGGATCATCACCCTTTCGGTGCTTGTCGCAGGGCTGGCACTCTTTTTCTATTTCCGCTTCTACTTTGTCTTTGGCGAAGGGATCAAGAGCGGCGAACTGAACTATGTCGTCTACAAGGGGGTTCTTTTCAAGACCTACGAGGGCAAGCTCATCCAGTCGGGGATCCGATCCCGGACGGCCGGTACGATCCAGTCCTATGAGTTTGAATTTTCGGTCGACGACGAGGCGCTGGCCCGTGAACTAATGCTCCTCGGTGGCCGGACCGTCGAGTTGCATTACAAGGAGTATTTCGGGGCGCTTCCCTGGCGCGGTTTCACGAAGTTTGTCGTCGACAGCATCGTCTCGGCCCCCGTGCAGCAGCCCTCTTCGGTCGTCCCCGTCCCGGCTGCGGCCGAGTGAGTCGGCGGCCATCCCCCCCCCGTGATCCGGTGCTGCGAGGCCTGTCAGTCGGCTGCTTCCCGAAGGAGAATTTTCTCGAAGGCCTCGCGTTGGCCGCTGCGGTAGCGGATCGTCCCGCAGCGGGTGAATCCGTTGCGCGCGAGGATGCGCAGCATGCGGTGGTTGTCGAAGTTGGTGTCGATGCGGAAGGCGCGGATGCCGCGCTCAAGGGCCAGACGGGCGGCATGGCGGAGAAATTCCGTCCCCAGTCCGTGCCCCAGCGCCTCGTCGGCCACGGCCAGCCGGTGGACGACCACATAGGGCCCGGCGGTGAGCCATGCGCCCCGAATCTCGGCATAAGCGGGCTCGCCGTCGAAGAGGATGGCTCCGTAGGCGACGATCGGCTCCTCCTTTCTGTTGCCATCTTCCGGGCGGTTCTCTCCGGAGCCGGACTCTGCAAATGGATGTCCGGCGGCCTCTCCGGCGTGACAAAGCACATATCCGCAGGCGTGCGCCACGTCGGCGGATATGTCGTCGAGAGCGGGGTAGCCGTCCTGCCATTGCTGGCTTCCGGCGGCGGCCATGCGGTGCCGGGCCTGGCGGATGATCTCCAGAATGCGGGGTATATCGCCGGCAGCGGCGCTTCGGAAGCGTGTTTTTTCCATGACGAGTCGATCTTTTGCGGAGGTTCGGTCGGACGTGCCTGCCAAAGTCCGTTGTCCGAAGGGCGCGCCGACCATCCGGCGGACGGCATTTTCGGGGGACGGACCGTGCCAGGCGCATTCCGTTTCCGACAAAGATACGTAAAGTTCCGAGGCGGTGCAGCCTCCGCACCGGTGAAAAAGCCTGTTCCGGGTGTTCCGGACGGTCGGACATGGCGTTTTGTCACCTCGTCGTCGCTGACTTTTTGTCACTTTTTGACACAAAATCGGGCGAAGTGTGACAATTTCTGACAATTTTCTGGATTTTTGGTCGTGGCACGCGATTTGATCGGATAGGGGGTGAAACCGCTTCGAAAGAGGCGGGGACGAATGAAAAAAATGTTAAACTAAAATAAACCAAGGAGGATTTAATTATGGTACCTGTAAGACGTAATCAAAACTGGTTGCCGAGTATTTTCAACGATTTGCTGAACAACGATTTCTTGATGGAACGCCGCAACACGACGGCTCCGGCTGTGAACATCATCGAGAATGACGACGAGTATAAGGTCGAAGTTGCCGCTCCGGGTATGACCAAGGAGGATTTCAAGGTGCATATCAACGAGGACAACGAGTTGGTCATCTCGATGGAGAAGCACAGCGAGGAGAAGGAGGAGGACAAGAAGCACAAAGGCACGTATCTGCGTCGGGAGTTTTCCTACACGCAGTTCCAGCAGAACCTGTTGCTTCCTGACAATGTCGAGCGCGAGAAGATCTCCGCGAAAGTGGAGAACGGTGTGATGAGTATCGACCTCCCGAAGAAGAAGGAGACGGAAGCTTCGGCTGTGGCTCGTCAGATCGAGATCAAATAATCGTCGGTACCCGGCCTTTGAGAGCCCTGCGAGAGCGGGGCTCTCTTTTTTGCCCGTATGCGGCCTGGCCCTCTCCGGCCGGCCGCCTTTCGGGGGCTGCCGGGCCCGGCAGAGTGCGACGGACGACGGGGAGAAGAGCCCTCCGGCGAGCGGAAAAGCCGCCTTCGTGCGAGGAAAAGTGCCCTGCGGGGGAACAGCTATGAAAAAAAACGGCTATCTTTGACGGTGCGTTCGTGCGCCCCGGCGCGGCGGACGCAGAACCGAACATACCCATAACAAACAACAAGCGAACAACAAGAACGGATGAAGGTCGGACTGTTCATTCCCTGTTATATCAATGCGGTCTACCCCGAGGTGGGTCGCGCCTCGTACGAACTGCTGCAGCGGGTCGGCTGCGAGGTGGACTACCCCCTGGATCAGACCTGCTGCGGCCAGCCGATGGCCAATGCGGGCTTCGAGAAGGATGCCCGGGCCCTGGCCGAACACATGAACGAACTCTTTGCGCGTTATGACTACGTGGTAGGGCCGTCGGCCAGCTGCGTGGTTTTCGTGCGCGAGGGCTACCCGCGGCTGCTGAAGGATTACCGCGAACACGCCTGCGTCGATGCGCGGATCTGGGAGATCTGCGAGTTTCTGCACGACGTGGTGCGCCCGACGCGGCTCGATGCCCGCTTCCCGCACCGGGTGAGCCTCCACAACTCCTGCCACGGCGTGCGGCGCATGGGGCTCTCGTCGCCGAGCGAGGAGAAGGTTCCCTACCACTCGAAGCTGCGCGACCTGCTGTCGCTGGTCGAGGGGATCGACGTGGTGGAGCCCGAGCGGCGCGACGAGTGCTGCGGCTTCGGCGGAATGTTCTCCGTCGAGGAGAACGCGGTTTCGGTGGCCATGGGCCGTGCGAAGGTCGGCCGCCACATCGACACCGGAGCGGAGTATATCACGGGGGCCGATTCGTCGTGCCTGATGCACATGCAGGGGATCATCACGCGGGAGAAGCTTCCGATCCGGACGATCCACATGGTTGAAATTCTCAATTCGAGGTCATGAGTACGCATTCCAAAGCCGCCAAACGATTCGTGGCCGATGCCGAACGGCTGGCCTGGCACGACCGGGCGCTGTACGCCGTGCGCGAGAAGCGCGACCGGATGATGGAGACGGTGCCCGAGTGGGAGGAGTTGCGGCGCCTCTCGTCGGAGATCAAGCTGCATACGCTGAGCCGCCTGGGGGACTACCTCTGCGAGTTCGAGCGCAACGCCACGGCCAACGGCATGCAGGTCCACTGGGCCGCGGATGCCGCCGAGATGAACGAAACGGTGTGGGAGCTGATCCGCCGCCACGGCGGACGGTGCCTCGTCAAGAGCAAGTCGATGCTCGCCGAGGAGTGCGGGCTGACGCCCTACCTCGAGGCGCGGGGCGTCGAGGCCGTGGAGAGCGACCTGGGCGAGCGGATCATGCAGCTGCTGCACATGCCGCCGAGCCATATCGTGCTGCCGGCCATCGCCGTGCGCAGAGAGGAGGTGGGGGCGCTGTTCGAGCGCAAGATGGGGACCGAGGCGGGCAACAGTGACCCGACCTATCTGACCCATGCCGCACGGCGCGCCCTGCGGCAGAAGTTCCTCGAGGCGGACGTCTCGATGACGGGTGTCAACTTTGCCGTGGCTTCGACCGGGGCGCTGGCCGTCTGTACGAACGAGGGCAATGCCGACATGGGAACCTCGTTCGCCGATCTGCACATCGCCATCATGGGCATCGAGAAGGTGATTCCCGACATGGAGGCGCTGGGGGTCTTCACGCGATTGCTGGCGCGTTCGGGTACGGGACAGCCCGTGACGACCTACACGTCGCTCTACCGGCGGCCGGACCCGGGCCGCCAGATCCATGTCATTCTGGTCGACAACGGCCGTTCGGAGTGGCTGGCCGACGAGGCGCACCGCAACATGCTCAAGTGCCTGCGATGCGGCGCCTGCATGAATACCTGTCCGGTCTACCGGCGTTCGGGCGGCTACTCCTATTCGTACTTCATCCCCGGCCCGCTGGGGATCAACCTCGGGATGCTGCGCTCGCCGAAACTCTACCACGGCAACGTCTCGGCCTGCTCGCTGTGCTACTCGTGTTCGGGCGTCTGCCCGGCGAAGATTGACCTCGGGGAGCAGATTTACGAGTGGCGGCAGCGGCTCGACGGCATGGGTCTTGCCGATCCGATGAAGAAGGCGGCCGTCAAGGGGATGGACTTCATCATGGGGGGCCGTCACCGCTTCTACGGCAGCATTGCGCTGGGACACCTGGCCGAGAAGCTGCCCCGGGGGCTGGTCGAGAGCGGCCTGAATCCGTGGAGTGCACCGGGACGTGCGCTGCCGCCCATTGCGGGGCAGAGTTTCAACGCCTGGTGGAAAAAAGAGAAAGCGAACAAGTAAGATGAACAGCAAGGAGAAGATATTGAAGAGTCTGGCGGCGGACGGCATGGCCGTCCGGCCGCGCCCGACGATGGATTTCGTTCCGCAGCGCTTTGCCGACCGCGAGCAGACGTTTGTCGAGCGGCTCGAGGCTGCGGGCGGTACGGCCGTACGGATGGAGCCGGGCGAGACGCTCGACGGATTGATCGCCCGCCTCTACCCCGAGGCGCGGCGCATCGCCTCGACGCTGCCCGAGGTGACCTCGGCAACGGTGGATCCCGACCGCGTGGAGGATCCGCGCCAACTGGTCGACGTGGATTTGGGCGTGGTGCGCGGCTCGTTCGGCGTAGCGGAGAACGGCGCCGTATGGATTGCGCAGGATATCCGCCACAAGGCGCTCTACTTCGGCGCCACGTCGCTGATGATCGTCATTCCGCGCGATGCGCTGGTCGATACGATGCAGGAGGCCGTCGTGCGTCCCGAGGTGGACGACTTCGGCTACGGATGCTTCATGTCGGGCCCTTCGAAGACGGCCGACATCGAGCAGGCGCTGGTTTTCGGCGCCCATGGACCGATGGCGGTCACCGTCGTGCTCCGATAACCGGGCGGGAAAGGATGAATGCGAGGGCGTTGCCGCATCGTGGCGGCCGCCTCTTTCGGAAAAAACGAAGAACGATGAAAACCGAATTGTGTGCCTACTCTGTCGAATCGTGCCGTACGGCGGCACGTGCGGGGGTGGACCGCGTGGAACTCTGTGCTTCGCCGTGGGAGGGGGGAACGACCCCTTCGGCCGCTTCGATCCGCGGGGCGCGTCGTGTGGAGGGGATCCGCCTCCAGGTGATGATCCGCCCGCGAGGCGGCGATTTCTGCTATACGGATGACGAGGTCGCGCAGATGGCCGAAGAGATCCGCTTCGCCCGTGAATGCGGGGCCGACGGCGTGGTGCTGGGGCTGCTGACTCCGGAGGGCGAGGTCGACCGCGTGCGCACGGCATGTCTGGTGGCCGAGGCCGGAGCGCTGGAGGTGACCTTCCACCGGGCCTTCGACATGACGCGCGACCCGATGGCGGCGCTTGAGACGGTCATCGCGTGCGGATGCCGGCGCATCCTCACCTCCGGGGGGAGCAATACGGCCGTGGAGGGGATTGCGACCCTCGGCGAACTGGTCACGCGGGCCGCGGGGCGCATCGAGATCATGGCCGGCAGCGGCGTGAATGCCGCCAATGCGCGGCAGCTGGCCGCAACGGAGGTCGATGCGCTGCACTTCAGTGCCCGGGGCTGGCGCGAGAGCCGCATGCGCTACCGCAATCCGAAGGTCTCGATGGGAGGACTCGACGGGGTGCCCGAATATGCGACGCTGTGCGCCGACGAGGCGAAGATCCGGGAAATACTCAAAGCTCTTGAACGATGATACGACTGCTGACCCTGATTACCTGCCTGGGTTTGTGCGCCTGCGGTGGCAGCCGCTACGGAAGCGGCATTCCCGAAACGTACGATCCGCTGCTCGATGCGGCGCTGGCCGAGTGCCCGCGCGCCGACAGCCTGCGACACCTGCTGCGCGAGACGCCCCGCGAGGAGCGCGAAGCGATGGCGTGGCTGGTGGCCTGGATGCCGCAGGGCGACCGCGACACGATGCGCCTCGACCTGCTGCGCGAGAATGTGGCCTACGCCTGCAAGGCCCGCGAAGTGTTTCCCTGGACGAAGGCGCTGCCCGATTCGCTCTTTCTGAACGAGGTGCTGCCCTATGCCGTGGTTGACGAGGTGCGCGATGCGTGGCGCGGCGACTTTTTCGACCGCTTCACGCCCTGCGTGGCCGGATGCCGGACGCTGCGCGAGGCGGCCGAGGCCGTCAACCGGGCCATCGTCGAACGGGTCGGCGTGGAGTACAACACGCGCCGCGAGAAGACCAACCAGAGCCCCTCGGAGTCGATGCGCCAGCACATGGCCTCCTGCACGGGGCTTTCGGTGCTGCTGGTCGACGCGCTGCGGGCTGTGGGTATCCCGGCGCGCTTTGTCGGGACGGCGGCCTGGCACGACAACCGCGGCAACCACAGCTGGACTGAGGTATGGTTCGACGACGCCTGGCACTTTACGGAGTACTACTTTCCGGGTTACGACCGGGCGTGGTTTCTGGCCGATGCCGGACAGGCTACGGAGGGCGACCGTCAGCATGCCGTCTATGCCGTGTCGTTCCACCCGACGGGCGACTGGTTCCCGATGGTGTGGAACGAGTCGTCGCACGACGTGCACGCCGTGGAGGTGACCTCGCGCTATCGGGCCGCCTACCGGGAGGTGAGCGAATTGCGCCGGGCCCGGCAGACGCACGTCGAGGTGCGCTTCACGATGTACCGCAACCGGGCTCTTGAAGGGATGTCCGAAGGCCGTGTTGCCGCGAATGTTGATGTCTTCTGCGGAGCCGAACAGGTGGGCGGAGGACGCACGGCGGGGCCGCTGCAGGACATGAACGACGGCTACCGGATCCTGCTCGAAAAGAATCGCACCTATACGTTCCGCTACGAGAATGCGCGGGGCGAGGCCTCGCAGGTGACCATCGAGGTGGGCGAGGAACCCCTCTCGGTGGTGGGTTACATGGAGTAGCCGACGCCTTTGGATCTGATAAACGGACGCTTCCGTCAGGGAGCGTCCGTTTTTTGTCAGGGGATTCTTAGGAGATTTTCTGGGAATCTTTTACGCTCCTTCGATTGGCTTCTTCCTGGTCCCTACAGCAGGGTGACGGGCTCCTTGCGACGGGCGAAGTTGCGAGACAGCGCGGCGGCAAAGGGGGTGTAGAAGGTGCGTGCACCGACGGGGCACCCCTTGACACAGGCGCAGCAGCGGATGCAGCGTGCGGGGTCGGTGCGGGTTTCGTCGCCGCGCGCGATAGCCCCGACGGGACAGATGGCCGCACAACGCCCGCAGTGGGTGCAGAGCGCGGCGTCGCACTCCGGCAGATAGACGACCGGATTACGCTTTTGTCGGCAGAGGTAGCCCAGGGCGAATCCGATGAAACGCAGCGTGGCGAAGAGTGGGGTAGGACGCTCCTTCAGCCGGGAGGCATCGACCGGCGAGAGGTCTCCGCGGTCGAGCTTTTGCCGCACCCTGTGGCCGAATTCCTCGGCGGCGGCCAGATCCGCCGCATCGGGACGTCCGGCGGCAATGGGCGTGGCCGTCGACGAGAAGGAGTGTTCGCCGACAAAGGCCGCCGCAGCTATGGGCACGAAACCCTGCCGGCGGGCCAGTTCGGCCAGCTCCACGGCGGCGTGTTCGAAGGCGTGGTTGCCGTAGACGACCACCACCACGGCCGGACCTCCGGCGCCGTGAATCCCTTCGAGCCGTTGTCGGGCCGTCGGGGCCACGTGCCCGCCATAGACCGGAACGGCCAGAATCGTCACCTCCTTCCGGGCGATCTGTGCCGCGGGGGCCTCCGTATAGGTCAGGTCGAGGTTTCGGAGGGTCGGGGCTGCGGAAGTTCCCGATTTCGGGCCGGCGATTCCGTGGGCGATGGCCTGGACCACCCGTTTGGTGGTTCCCGTCGGCGAAAAGAAGAGTGTCTGGATTGAATCGTATGGTTGCATGGTGTGTGTCGTGTTACGGGTTATGGGTTATGCTTGGGTGTCGGTCTCTGCGGAGTCATCTCCGGCCGGCGTACCGGCCGGCGGACGGGAGTCGTCGGGCGAGGGGTGTTCGGCGAAGTAGCGCCACAGCGGTGCGGCCATCAGTGCCTGTCGGATGCGGTTGGTGCGGAGCAGTTCGAGCACCTCGCCGCGCGTCATCAGGTGAACGCGCAGATCTTCGGTCGGATCGAGGTGCTGATCACCGAGACGCTCGACGCCCGTTGCCAGGAAACAGTGGGTGAGGTTGTTCTGCGTGGCGGGATTCGGGGCTACGGTTGTCAGCAGACGCCACTCCCCGCCGCCATAACCGGTCTCTTCGGCCAGCTCGCGCCGTGCGGCGTCCAGCATCGAGGCGTCGGAGGGTTCGGCACAACCGGCCGGAATCTCGTAGGAGGTTTCGCCCAGACCGTGGCGGTACTGGTCGATCAGGACAAAGCGTCCGTCGCGCGTGATGGCCGTGACGTTGACCCAGTCGGGGTATTCGAGGACGTAATAGTCAGGCACACGGCGCCCGTCGGGCAGCTCGAGGCTCTCGTGCCGTATGGTGAGCCACGGCCGCCGGAAGAGGTATTCGCTCGAGAGTACCCTCCATTTGCGATCTTCGGGATCTTTCATGCTGCAAAAATAGGGAAAAAATAGTATCTTTGTTTTCGCTAAACCCAAAAGTCTATGCTACCAGAGTCTGAACGCAAGCAAATCATTGATCTGATTCATCGCGAGGTCATTCCGGCCATCGGGTGTACCGAGCCGATCGCCGTAGCGCTGTGCGTGGCACGTGCGACGGAAACGCTGGGCACCGAGCCCGAACGGATCGCCGTTCGGTTGAGTGCCAATATCCTGAAGAATGCCATGGGAGTCGGCATTCCGGGTACGGGGATGATCGGCCTGCCGATTGCCGTGGCGCTCGGGGCGCTGATCGGACGCTCGGAGTATCAACTGGAGGTGCTGCGTGACGTGACGCCCGAGGCGGTGGAGCGCGGACGGCGGATGATCGAAGAGAAACGCATCACCATCGAGCTGAAGGAGGGTATCTCGGAAAAACTCTATATCGAAGTGGAGGTTGTGGCGGCAGGCCACGAGGCGCAGGCCGTCATTGCCGGCGGACATACGACGTTCGTCTATGTCGAGCACGACGGCGAGGTGCAGCTCGACAAGCGGGGCGGGGCTTCGTCGGAGACGGAGTCGGGCGATGTTTCGCTGACGCTGCGCCGAGTATGGGAGTTTGCCACGACCACGCCGCTCGACGAGATCCGCTTTATTCTCGAATCGCGGCGTCTGAACTGGAATGCCGCCGAGAAGGCCTTCTCGGGGGATTACGGCCACAGCGTGGGACGTACCTTGCGCTGCGACCGCGAGCAGCGGGTGATGGGCGACAGCATCTTCACGCGGATTCTCTCCTATACGTCGGCGGCGTGCGATGCGCGTATGGCCGGGGCGATGATTCCGGTAATGAGCAACTCCGGAAGCGGCAACCAAGGGATTGCGGCGACGATGCCCGTGGCGGTCTACGCGCGGGAGACCGGCGCCACGGAGGAGCAGACGATCCGGGCGCTGACGTTGAGCCATCTGACGGTGATCTACATCAAGCAGAGTCTGGGTCGGCTGTCGGCCCTGTGCGGCTGCGTGGTGGCTGCGACGGGATCGAGCTGCGGCATTGTATATCTGATGGGCGGGGGTTACGACCAGGTCGCCGCTGCGGTGAAGAACATGATTGCCAATCTGACGGGTATGATCTGCGACGGTGCGAAGCCGAGTTGTGCGATGAAGCTCACGAGCGGTGTTTCGACGGCCGTTCTTTCGGCGATGATGGCCATGGACGGGCAGTGTGTGACGCCCGTCGAGGGGATCATCGAAGAGGATGTCGACCGCTGTATCCGCAATCTGACGAAGATCGGTCGTGACGGCATGAACGAGACCGACCGTCTGGTGCTCAACATTATGACCCACAAGTGTTGACCGGAGGGGTGCGTTCCGAGGCGTTCCGAGGCGCGAGAGGGCGACAGAGGTGTCCGAGGCGCGAGAGGGCGACCGGAGACGACCGAGGCGTGAGAGGGTGCCAGAAACGGCCGTGAGCCCGGGGGCGACAAGTGACGACCTGTGGATGCCAGAAACGACCAGGAAGGGCGACAGGGACGTCAGGGGTGTCAGAAACGACAGGTGAGACGGTCGCCTGACACAATCCTCCGGATATGGAAAGCGGGGCCATCCGATTGGATGGCCCCGCCTGTTTGCCTTTATGCGGTGCGGTTTTTCCTCTTCTCCGTGAGAGACAGACTTGCCACTCCGGCACATTATTTTGGCACTCCCGCTCTCTGCGGCTCAGTCTCTTTCTGCTCCTCCCGCTCTCTGCGACTCTGCCTTTGTCCGGAGGCCCCTTTCGGTCTCTGCTGCCCTTTTTCTGTCCGGCCGGTCCCTTTCGGTCTCTGCAGCCCAGCCTCTTTCCGGTCCCTAATACCCCCCCCCTCCGGTTATTGCGGGAAGATGGTCTTGACGATGATGTTTGTGGCCCCTTGATGACGGGTGGTGTAGTCCTTGGCGATGCGGGAGGTCTTCTGCAGGAACTCCTCGTTGTCACGCAGGGGAATGAACCAGCTCCGCAGCTCCTCGTAGGAGGTCACCGAACGGGCCGCACCGAGCGTCACGAGGTCACGGGCCTCCTTGAACTTCTGGTAGTTGGGGCCGAAGGCGATCGGGAGCCCGAAGGTTGCGGCCTCGAGCGTGTTGTGGATTCCGACGCCGAATCCCCCGCCGATGTAGCTCCACGTGGCGTAGGAGTAGACCGAGGACAAGAGCCCCACCGTGTCGAGGATCAGCAGTTGCCGGGTTCCGTATCCCGTTCGCGAGGTGCACTGTGTGTAGCGGAGTGCGCCGCCGCGCGTTTCGGCTATGAGCCGGGCGATGCGCGTCTCGTCCATTTCGTGGGGGGTGATGACGAACTTCACGTCGGGGTTGTCGTTCATGAGTTGGATCAGCAGCTCTTCGTCGGGGCCCCAGGTCGATCCGGCCACGAAGAGGCGGTCTTCGCCCTTGAAGCGTTCGACAATATCGACATGCTTGGCGGCGCGGGCGATTTCGGCCACACGGTCGAATCGTGTGTCGCCGGCCACGAGGACGTTGTCGAAACCGAGTGTGGCGAGGAGTTTCTTCGACTCTTCGTTCTGGACGAACATCACGTCGAACGACTCCAGGGCCTGGCGCCACAGACCGCCGTAGGGGCGGAAGAAGACCGAATTGCGGCGGAAGATGGCCGAGACGACATAGGTGCGGACCTTCCGGCGGCGGAGTTCGCGCAACAAGTTCAACCAGTATTCGTATTTGACGAAGATGGCCACGTCGGGATGTGCGGCATCGAGGAAACGGCGGGCGTTCCGCGGGGTATCGAGCGGCAGGTAGAAGATGTAGTCGGCGCCCTTGTAGTCCTTTCGGATTTCGTAACCCGAGGGGGAGAAGAAGGTCAGCAGGATCTTGTATTCGGGATGTAATTTGCGGAGTTGTTCGATGATGGGGCGTCCCTGTTCGAACTCTCCGAGGGAAGCGACGTGTATCCAGACGATACGCGCCGCGGGGTCGATGGTTTCCCGCATTCTGCGGAAGAGGTCCTTGCGTCCTTCGAGCCAAAGGTGGGCTTTCCGGTGGCGCGGGGCCACGAGACGGATTGCCCAAACGTAAAGCAACAGACCGAAATTATAGAGCCACATCAGCAGTCTATGGTGTTGAATTTTTCCAGGAATTTCTTGATTTTCGTTTTCACCTCTCAAGCCGGTCGTCACACCGGGAGTTCCCGGAGGCGTTTGGCAGGGCAAAGATAGTATAAATTGTCTTAAACGCCAAATTACCAGTTGTACTCCCAGGCGCTTTCGATCCAGTCGATGCGGACGCCCCCGTCTGTGTCGAGCTCCACGGCCGCCACGTCGAACTGCACGTCGCCCTTCCACCCGACGGCGCGGATGTAACCGGCTGCGGCGCGGCTCACGGCGCGGAACTTGCGGTGTGTGGCCGCCGCCTGGGGCGGGGTGAGCGATCCCGCATGGCGGGTCTTGACCTCGACGATGTGGAGAATCCCGTCGCGCAGCGCCACCAGATCCAGTTCGTAGTGCCCCTGCCGCCAGTTCCGCGCCCGGATCGAGAAGCCCTTCCGGCGGAGATAGTCGGCCACGGCCTCTTCGCCGATGCGTCCCGTTTCGGCCGTCGTCATCGGTGGATGATCCGTCATCATCAGTGGATGATCCGTTGGATGGAGTTGGCTCGTTCGATGGCCTGTCGGAGCCCCTCGGCATCGTCTCTCTCGAGCATCTTGCGCAGCACCTGCAGCTGGTGGATGTGTTCGCGCAGGACGTCCAGGACGTTGTACTTGTTGCGCAGCAGGATGGGCACCCACGTTGTGGCGGAACTCTTGGCCAGCCGCACGGTGCTTTCGAAACCTCCGCCCGCCAGATCGAAGATGTGGCGCTCCTCGAGCTCCTTTTCGAGGACGGTCAGCGCCAGGGCGAACGACGAGACGTGGGAGATGTGCGAGACATAGGCCGCATGCAGGTCGTGTTCCTCGGGATTCATGTAGATGGCCGGACACCGGAGCGTGCGGAAGATCCGCTCGACAGTCTGCAGGGCATCGGCATCGCTGTGTTCCGTGTCGCAGAAGACGACGTGACGGCCAGTGAAGGCACCGTGCTGGGCGGCCTTCGGGCCGCTGTACTCCGTGCCCCACATCGGGTGTACGGCGACGAAACGCCTCCGCCGGGCGTGCATCGAGATCACCTCGCACAACTCGCCCTTGATCGAGCCCATGTCGATGACCGCCTGGCGGTCCGAGACGCGGTTGAGGGCCTTGACGGCCAGCAGCGGAATGGTGTCCACGGGGGTTGCCAGCACCGTGAGGTCGGCCTGTGCGATTCCCTCTTCGAACGGAACGATGCGGTCGGCCAACCCCAGCTGGAGGGCCTCCGCAGCATGTTCCTCGGAGTTTTCGACCCCGAGGATCTCGTCGGCGAGTCCGTGGTCGCGCAACGAGAGAGCGAACGAACCTCCGATGAGGCCCAGTCCGACGATCATGACTTTCATCAGTGGTGGAATTTATGCCTTTTGAGGGGTGGAGAACGACGCCCCTTCCCTTCGATACCTATTTATAATAAAAACGAGAGGTCGCCTCCGGGTTCGACCTCGAAGGTCTCGACTCCTTTGCGGAATACACGCATCGGACGGCTGCCGATCAGTTCCAGCCTTCCCTGCTCGAGGCGCAGCATGCATCCTTCGCGCAGTCCGACGACCCAACGGCGCGGATTGGCTTCGATGTACTCCAGAATACGCTGTTCGCGCGTTTCTCCGGCGTGGCCCGCGGGGTTGGCATCGAGGTAGTGGGGGTTGATCTGGAACCTGACGGCTCCGATGGCGCGGAACGATTCGGGCTGGACGATGGGCATGTCGTTCGTCGTCGAGATCGTGGGGCAGCAGACGTTGCTGCCGGCCGACCAGCCGACGTAGGGCACTCCGGCGCGGATTCGGCCCAGAATAGCCTTCATGAGCCCCTGCTGCTGCATCTTGCGGGCCAGGGCGAAGGTATTTCCGCCGCCGACGCAGACGGCTTCGGCCGTGCGGATCATCGCAGCGGGGTCCTTGGTCCGGTGGACCGAGCGGACGCGGATTCCGAGTTCGTCGAAACGGGCCTGGACCTTTTTTTCGTAGTCGGCGTAGGAGAAGGTCACGGCGGCGTAGGGGACGAAGGCTATTTCGTGAATCCCGGCAAGGAAGCGGCCGATTTCGGGCAGCGGATAGCGCAGATATTCTTCGCCGGCATTGGTCGAATTCGAGATCAGAAGCAATTTCATAATTCGGTGATTCTTAAATTATTGTGTATGTTTTTGTGCTAAATGTCGAAAAAGTTGTGAATAAAAAATTGGGCCGTTTTGTCAAAAGTAATAAAAAAAGTGTTACTTTTGCGCAAAATTACCCGGGAAATGTATTGAAACTATTCCCTATAATTGTTTAACTAAAAACTTAAGATTATGTCAGAAGTTCAATCAAAAGTTGTCGAGATCATCGTCGACAAGCTGGGTGTCAAGGAGTCGGAGGTAGTACCCGAAGCCAGCTTCACCAACCACCTGGGCGCAGACTCGCTCGACACCGTAGAGCTGATCATGGAGTTCGAGAAGGCTTTCGATATCCAGATCCCGGATGAGGACGCTGAGAAGATCGCTACCGTAGGTGACGCCATCAAGTACATCGAGGAGCACAAGAAATAATTAACCAAGAAAATACGTTCACGGAATAAGGCTTGAATTTATGACGGAAAGAAGAGTAGTTGTTACGGGCATCGGAACGATCAATCCGCTCGGTAATAATATTGAAGAGTATTTTTCCAATCTGGAGAAGGGAGTCAGCGGTGCCGCACCCATTACTCATTTTGACGCGGAAAAATTTAAGACCAAATTCGCTTGTGAAGTAAAAAATTACGATCCGGCACAGCATTTCGACCGCAAGGAGGTCCGCAAATACGACCTCTTTACGCAGTATGCTCTGATTGCCGCCACGCAGGCCGTGGAGGATTCGGCGCTCGATCTGGAGACGATCGACAAGGAGCAGGTCGGTGTGATCTGGAGCTCGGGTATCGGAGGACTCAAATCGTTCTTCGATGAGTGTTTAGGCTATGCCGCAGGGGGAGGAACCCCGCGGTTTAGCCCATTCTTTATTCCCCGCATGATTGCCGATATCGCCGCCGGGTTCATCTCCATGAAGTACGGCTTCATGGGCCCGAATTACTGTACGGTATCGGCCTGCGCCTCGTCGAACCACGGCATGATCGCCGCCTTCGACACCATCCGTTACGGCAAGGCCGACGTGATGGTTGCCGGCGGTTCCGAAGCCGCAGTCAACGAACCGGCCGTCGGGGGATTCAACTCGATGCAGGCACTCTCGACGCGCAACGACGATCCGCAGCACGCTTCGCGTCCGTTCGACGCCGACCGTGACGGCTTCGTGATCGGCGAAGGAGCCGGAGCGCTCATTCTCGAGGAGTACGAGCACGCCAAGGCCCGTGGAGCGAAGATCTATTGCGAGATCGTCGGCGGCGGTGCTTCGGCCGATGCCTACCACTTCACGGCTCCGCACCCCGAAGGAAAGGGGGCCATCAAGGCCATGCGCGATGCCATCAAGGATGCCGGCATCCGCCCCGAGGATATCGACTATGTGAATGTTCACGGCACATCGACCCCTGCCGGCGATCTTCCCGAACTGAAGGCCGTAGCGGAGGTTCTGGGCGACCACGTTTACAACGTCAACATCTCGTCGACGAAGTCCATGACGGGTCACCTGCTGGGTGCCGCCGGAGCCGTTGAGGCGCTGGCCTGCATCTTCGCCATGACGCACGGAGTCGTGCCTCCCACCATCAACTGCGAGCACCTCGATCCGGCGATCGATCCGAAACTCAACCTGACGCTCAACCAGGCACAGAAACGTGACGTGAAGTGCTGTCTGAGCAATACGTTCGGCTTCGGCGGTCACAACTCGACGGTGATCTTCCGCAAGCTCTAACCCCCCCCCTAAAAAACGTCCGCGCAGTGATTGATTTTCTCTTGCGTCCGCTACGGCGGAATTTCGGGCGTGACCGGGCGTATTACAAAATGGTCGACGACCTGTTCGGATTCATTCCGCACAACGTCGAACTTTACAAGCTGGCTTTGATTCACAAGTCAGCTTCTTTGGTTTTGGAAGACGGCCGTGCGATCAACAATGAACGCCTCGAATACCTGGGTGACGCGGTGATCGAGGCCGTAACTTCCGACTATATCTTCATCGAATATCCCGATCGCGACGAAGGCTTCATGACCCAGCTGCGCTCGAAAATCGTGTCGCGGCAGTCGCTCAATGCCCTGGCTGTGAAGCTGGGCCTGGACCGCTACGTGATTTCGAACGGCGGAGCGGGCATTGCCCAGAAACACATCTTCGGCGACGCCTTCGAGGCGATGATGGGAGCCGTCTACCTCGATCAGGGGTACGATTTTGTCAACCGGCTGCTCATCAACCGCATCTATTACCGCTGCCTGGACCTTGAGGAGCTGACCGAATCGGAGACCGATTTCAAGAGCCGCCTGATCGAGTGGTGCCAGAAGAACCGCCACCGGGTGCTTTTCCGTACGGAGAACGAAAAGGGCTCGTCGGCCAACCGTCCGGTCTTCTACTGCACGGTGCTTGTCGACGACATGGAGGTCGGCCACGGTGCGGGCGATTCGAAGAAGGAGGCCGAACAGCATGCCGCCTTTTCCGTGTCGCAGTATCTGACCGACGAGCAGTGCGCCTTGTTACTGGACAAGGTCGATCGTCTTTCTCACTGACCCGGGGCCGGGGACTGACCGGGGGCAGACAGAGACAGCTGACCGGGATTACAGTCCGGGAGAGTCGTACCGGGGGCACGGTCGGGCCGTACCGAGTAGCTTGGAATATGCCTGAATTGCGGGACTGACAGGTGTCTGGAAAGAAAACCGTAAAAATCATGGAGAACATACGCAGCAAGATGACTTCACGAGGCGTCGAGTCTCTCGACGACCGGGAGTTGTTGTCGTTGCTGATCGAGGACGAACAACTGGCCGAGGTGTTGTTGGCAACTTACGGGGGTTCGTTGGCACGCATGACCCGCGAACCGGAAGCCCGATTGCGCATGGTGGGCGGAATGGGGCTTAGGCGGGCCCGAAATCTGTTGTTGGCCGCCGAGTTGGGCCGCAGGGTGGCGGCTGAAGGGGCGGGGGAGTCCGACTCCATTGCAACGAGCGATGATGTGGTGCGGTTGTTTCGTCCGCAACTTGAACGCCTGACCCACGAAGAGTGCTGGGTAGTCTATCTCACTTCATCCAATCGCATCATTGAGCGCCAACGGGTGAGTCAGGGCGGGGTGACAGGGACGGTGGTCGATCACCGGTTGATCGCCAAACGGGCCCTTGAGTTGCTCGCCACGCGGCTTATTCTGATTCACAATCACCCTTCGGGGAGTCCGGAGGCGAGTGCGCAGGATCGGGCGCTGACCGAACGTATTGCCAAGGCGGCTGCACTGTTTGACATTCGGCTGCTGGATCACGTGATCATAGCCCGCGGCGGCGGGGACTTTTCGTTTCGGGAGGCGGGATTGATCGGATAACCGGCCTTGGGGCGGGTTGGACGGAATACCCGGGAGTTCTCGATGATTGGCCACCGGGGCCACCGGGACAGACGGGGCAGGCCGAGCGTGACCGGGGCAGACGGCAGGAGCAGACGGGGCAGGCCGAGCGAGACCGGGGCAGACGGCAGGGACAGACGGAGGCAGACGGGGCAGGCCGAGCGTGACCGAGGCAGACGGCAGGAGCAGACGGAGGCCGACGGGGACTGGCCGGCTGACAGCGGCCCTTGGGATAGCGTTCCATGGGTTAGGCGGGCATTCGGGCGGCAGCCCGCAAGGGGAACTTCCGGTCGGACGGCCCCATGAGAAAATTGTTTTCGGAGTTATCCCGAGAAAGCGAAAAACGACGACATCGAGGGATGCCGTCGTTTTTTTGTACTGTGGTCGGGAGCGGTTCAGATTCCCAGATAGGTCAATACGTAGCGGTACTCCGAGCCGAGGTTGTTACGCAGGGTGAACTCCATGTCGTCGATCTCCTCGCCCCGCTGCCAGTTGTCGAGACTGTGGTAGGTGTAGGAGAGATTTCCGGTCACCTTCTCGCCATTGGTCAGCGTCGTGACCACCTTGACAGGCAGCATGTTGCCCGTCGGACCAAGCAGTCCCAGACTGCGCAGCATGTCGGAGTCGTAGATGAAGATCAGCCCCGGATCGATGGTCTGAAGCTGGTTGAGCCGTTCGTACTCGTATGTCTGCTTGTGGATATTCGCGTCTTAGGTGAACTCCTGCGTGCCGTTCTTCGTCCACCGGATCTGCGAACAGCTGTTATCCGGTAGATGTAGTGCAGCGTGGAAACCAGCAGCAGCGCAAGGGGCCTGCATGTTTTCATCATCGTGAGTCTTGAGATTGGACGTTGTTTGCGGCGGTTTGCCCGATCCGGGGCCGTCCGTTGTGACAAATAGGAAATAAATCGGGAGCGGGAGGTGTCAATTTCTTTTTATTTTGTATTTTTGTCGTTTGGAAGAACAAATCGGAAAATCAGTAAATTCAAAATACGATGACTCAGGAAGAACTTTTCAAGAAGCTGGTCGCTCACTGCAAGGAGTACGGATTCGTATTCCCGTCGAGCGAGATCTACGACGGTCTGGGTGCGGTCTACGATTACGGACAGAACGGTGTCGAGTTGAAGAACAACATCAAGCGCTACTGGTGGGATTCGATGGTCAAGCTGCACGAGAACATCGTGGGGCTCGACGCGGCGATCTTCATGCACCCCAAGACGTGGGAGGCATCGGGCCACGTGGCGGCGTTCAACGACCCGCTGATCGACAACAAGGACTCGAAGAAGCGTTACCGTGCCGACGTGCTGATCGAGGACTGGATCGCCAAGCAGGATGAAAAGATCGAGAAGGAGGTCGAAAAGGCGCGCAAGCGTTTCGGGGCGGACTTCGACGAGGCCAAGTACCGGGCCACGTCGCCGCGTGTGGCCGAGACGCAGGCCAAGCGTGACGAGGTTCACCGCCGCTATGCCGAGGCGATGAATGCCAACGATCTGGCCGGGCTGCGGCAGATCATCCTCGACTGCGAGATTGCCTGCCCGATCTCGGGTACGCGCAACTGGACCGAGGTGCGTCAGTTCAACCTGATGTTCTCGACGCAGATGGGGTCGACGTCCGAAGGTTCGTCGACGATCTACCTGCGCCCGGAGACGGCCCAGGGCATCTTTGTCAACTTCCTGAACGTGCAGAAGACCGGCCGCATGAAGATTCCGTTCGGTATCGCACAGATCGGCAAGGCCTTCCGCAACGAGATTGTGGCTCGTCAGTTCATCTTCCGCATGCGCGAGTTCGAGCAGATGGAGATGCAGTTCTTCGTTCGCCCGGGCACCGAGATGCAGTGGTGGAACGAGTGGCGCAACACGCGTATGGCCTGGCACCGTGCGCTGGGCTTCGGCGACGACAACTACCGTTTCCACGACCACGAGAAGCTGGCCCACTACGCCAACGCCGCCACCGACATCGAATATAACTTCCCGTTCGGCTTCAAGGAGGTCGAGGGCATCCATTCGCGTACGGACTTCGATCTGGGCAATCACCAGAAGTATTCGGGCAAGAAGATGCAGTATTTCGATCCGGAGACGGGCGAGAGCTACGTACCCTACGTGGTGGAGACTTCGATCGGTGTCGACCGCATGTTCCTGCAGGTGATGTCGGCGGCCTACACCGAGGAACAGCTCGAGGGCGGCGATACGCGTGTTGTGCTGCGTTTCCCGGCCGCACTGGCACCGGTGAAAGTGGCCATCCTGCCGCTTGTGAAGAAGGACGGCATGCCCGAAGTGGCGCAGAAGATCGTCGACCTGCTGAAGTACGACTACAACGTGGCCTACGACGAGAAGGATTCCGTCGGCAAACGCTACCGCCGTCAGGATGCCATCGGTACGCCGTTCTGCGTGACGGTTGACGGCCAGACGCTCGAGGACGGTACGGTGACGATCCGTCACCGCGACACGATGCAGCAGGAACGCGTCAGGATCGAGGCCCTGCCGGCCCTGGTCGACGAGGAGTGCTCCTACCGCAAATTGTTCAAGAAACTGAATCTGTAGTCGCCGCGCGACGCCATCCGATATGGGACGGATTCTGGCCATCGACTACGGCACCAAACGTACGGGGATCGCTGTGAGCGATCCTCTGCGGTTGATTGCCGGGGGGTTGGAGACCGTTCCGACGCGGGATCTCGAACGCTGGCTGGCCGACTATTTTGCACGAGAGGAGGTCTCGACCATCGTCATGGGCAAACCCATGCAGATGGACGGCACGCCTTCCGAAACGTGGCGCTTCATCGAGCCGCTGGCGCGCCGCCTGCAGCGAGCGTGGCCCGACAAGGAGGTGGTCTTCCACGACGAACGCTTCACCTCGGTGCTGGCCCACCGCACGATGCTCCAGAGCGGCATCGGACGCATGGCGCGGCGTGACAAGGCGCTGGTGGACAAGATCTCCGCGACGATTATTTTACAAAGTTACATGGAATTCAACCGATGATTTACCCGATAGTGATCTATGGAGACGAGGTGCTTCGCAAGGCGTGTGCACCCGTCACGCCCGAGACGCTCGACGTGAAGAAGTTCGAGGAGAACATGTTCCTGACCCTCGACGAGGCGGGCGGCGTAGGGCTTGCAGCCCCGCAGGTGGGCAAGAATCTGCGTTTCTTTGTGGTTGACTGTACGCCGTGGGCCGAGGAGGACCCGTCGTGTGCCGACTACAAGCGGGCCTTCGTCAACGCCGAAATCTACGAATACTCCGAGGAGACGAAGATCTATAACGAAGGCTGCCTTTCGTTTCCGGGGATCTATGCCGACGTGCAGCGTTCGCTGCGGATCCGGATGCGCTACCAGGATACGGACTTCGTCGAGCACGACGAGGAGTTCACGGGGCTCAAGGCATGGGTTATCCAGCATGAGTACGACCACATCCAGGGCAAGGTCTTTACGGACCGCATCTCGCCGCTGCGTCGTCAGCTGCTCAAGAGCAAACTGTTGAATCTGGCCAAGGGAAAGTTCCGTTGTGCCTACAAAACGCGATAACATGAAGAAGTTCCTCTTTGCAGCCCTTGCCGTGGCAGCCCTTTCGCTGACGGGTTGCGTGAAGTCGCCCGTTTCGGGCTTCGCCTATACGGATATCAAGGACGGCATGGCCGTTACGGGCAATGCCGGATCGAGCAAGGTCGGCACGGCCGAGGTCAAGGGGTACGTAGGTCTGGTGGCGCTGGGCGATGCCAGCATCCAGACGGCGGCCCGCGAAGCCGGCATTACGCGTATCCACCACGTCGACTACCAGATGAAGTCCTACGTGGGGCTCTATACCATCTATACGATCATCGTCTACGGTGACTGATTGTCGACAGCCGGGCGGGCCGTTTCCCGAATGCCGGAAGGGGCCGAGGGGGCCGAGGGAGCTGAGAGGGCCGAGGGGGCTGAGGGAGCTGAGGGGTCTGAAGGGGCAGAAGGGGCAGAAAGAGCTGAAGGGACAGAAGGAGCAGAAGGTGTGGAAGAGGCTTGCGATGCCGGAGGATGGAAGTCGGATCGGTCGGGGGCTTTTGGCGGTTGTGTGCTGCTGGGGAGCCTTGTTGACGGCTTCGGGGCAGGAGATCCGCTCGCACTATGTCTCGAAGGCCGAGACCGACGGCACGATCTACCACACCCTTCCGGTGACGCTGTTCGAGAATCCCGAGGCGGGCGATCTGACCTTTGACCTTACCTACAAGGAGCACCGTGGAGGACGGGCGACGCTGAACTTCACGTGCCGGATGGCACGTCCCGAGACGGTTGATTCCGTGCGTTTTGTTTCGGGCGGCGTAATTCTCTCCGGGCCGGTCGGCCGACTCTACCTCGAGCCCGAAAAGCGAGGCTGGAAACATCGCTATACGTTCGATCTCGACGCTTCGCAGCTGTGCGGCTTCTTCGACGAGCGCCAGCTCCCTGAAGTGACGCTCTATATCGATGGACGCCCGTGGCTCTATCGGGCCAAACGTTCGGCCTGGCGCAGCTATGCGCCGATCGGCTACCGGATCTTCGAGATGATCCGCATCAACGAGGGGGCGGAATAGGGGCCGAGTAGGGGCGGAGTAGGGACCGAGTAGAGGTGGAATAGAGACCGAATAGGGGCCGAGTAGGGGCCGGACCGGTGAATGGACCTGGTGCAATGACCGGATATGAGGCCGGATATGAGGGCTGAGCGAGGCGTCGCGCTGTGGTACAGATAGTTCCGAAGTGCTGGACAGCCTGCTCTCGAATCCTCTGAGATTCTCCTGAATCTTACCGGATCGGCTTCGGATGTCGGTTCCGCGTGAGGACTTTCCCCGAAAAAGTACCCCGACAGTCGTGAAGACGGCTGCCGGGGTTCTTCGTACCTGCAGAAGACGGGATCTGCCTATTCCCGGGAGGTGCCGGCTGCCTGTTCGATGGCATCCATCTCAGCCGCTGCGTTGCCGACGTCCGGGCGCACCTTGAGGGCGGTAAGACCGAAGCGGTTGTTTTTGAAACGCCCGTAGAACCGGTTGTTGCTCCACGTGATTTCGGCCTGGGGATCCGAGTCCTCGTATCGGACGACATAGTTGCTGGTGCTGCCCTTCACCAGGGCATTCTTTACCTGCGCATAGCCGCTCAGCGAGACGTTCTCCTCCCCGCGGACCAGACACAATGCCGCCTTGTATCCGACACTGTTCAACCGTTCGAACCAGTTTTCCTCGACGACGCGGATGGTCTCCTGCTCGTTGGCCGGTTCACCGTCTGCGTCGAGAATCGTCTCGGGACGCGCAAAGCGGTTGTATGAAATTTCGTGACCGGCCGTCACCCCCCCCCTCATTCGGAGCCTCTTGATTTCATCCATTCGGAACCTGCAATCCGTTGTTCAGGATGATTCGGTCGGGGCAGAAAAAATCCCGGAAGTCAGATGAATGACATTCCGGGATGGATTGGAGGAGAGGCTGGTCAGAACCGGTAGGCGGCCCCAATACTGATCGTGACCGGGTTTTTGCGTAGATCATCGAACATGGGCTGCCATTTGAGCCCGGCCGTGATGTCCCAGTCGCGAGCGACCTTGTAGTCGAACCCGCCGCCGAGATTCAGACCGGCAGCCCATCGACCGATATCGTTTGCAGTCAGACCGGCTGCGGGATAGATTTTCCAACCGCTACCGAGGTCGAATACATACTGCACATCGACGTTGAGATCGATCGAGCAATAGTCGTGGAGCAAGGCGATTATCGAGGGTTCGATGCGCCAGTTGTCCGTGAAGCTGTATCGGGCGAATGCGCCCAATCCGACGATGCCGTCTCCTGTATTGGTGTAGATGTTCATGCGGGGGCCGACTGCCCAATTCCCTGCATCCTGAGCCGAAGCTGCCGTGGCTACGCACAAAGCGGCGATCGCCGAAAGGAGGATCTTTTTCATGGTTTCGTTGAGATTTTAAAAACGTCCGTTCAAAAACTTTACCAAGACAAATATAGCAAAAAAGGGAGTGTCGTGCAAATAAATTCAACCAATCCGACGGATTTGTCAACATACGGAAAATCCCGCAGCCCGAGGCTGCGGGATTTTGACGAATGATCTTTGGAAGGGTAGGGGGTTGTTTGGGGCAGAATCCGGTAGGTTGGCCATCTTTCTGAGGCGGCACGTTGAGGCTGTTTCCCGCTTTCAGGCGGCTTGCTTCGGTCCGTTTCTCTTCCCGACAGGTTCAGCCTTTTTTCGGGGCGTTTTTTCGGTCCGATTCCTCCTTCCGGGCGGCCCGGCTCAGCTTGTTCTCCTCATGGCCCCGGTTCCACTTGGCCTCGGTTCCACTTGGCCCCGGCTCCTCATGGCCCTGGCTCCTCATGGCCCCGGTTCCACTTGGCCCCGGCTCCTTATGGCCCCGGTTCCACTTGGTCCCGGCTCCTCATGGCCTCAGCCCCCCCCCTCTACGGCCCCGGTTATTTCTGGTTGAGGGCAGCGTGAGCGGCAGCCAGACGGGCGATGGGCACACGGAAGGGCGAGCAGCTCACGTAGTTCAGACCGGCATAGTGACAGAACTCCACCGACGAGGGCTCACCGCCGTGCTCGCCGCAGATACCGCACTTGAGGGTCGGACGCGTGCCGCGGCCCTTGAAGACGGCCTCACGGATCAGCTGGCCCACGCCGTTGCGGTCGAGGATCTGGAACGGGTCGTTCTTCAGAATACCCTTTTCGAGGTAGATCGGGAGGAACTTGCCGATATCGTCGCGCGAGAATCCGAGGGTCATCTGCGTGAGGTCGTTCGTACCGAACGAGAAGAACTCGGCCACTTCGGCGATCTGGTTGGCCGTGACGGCGGCACGCGGTACTTCGATCATCGTGCCGACCATGTAGTCGATCTTGTCGTTGCGCTCGGAGAATACCTGATCGGCCGTCTGGTCGATGATCTTCTTCTGGTAGCGGAGCTCCTTGTGGTTTCCGACCAGCGGGACCATGATCTCGACGTGAACGGGCGTACCCGTTGCGCGGACGTTCATGGCAGCCTCGATGATGGCGCGGGTCTGCATCTCGGTGATTTCGGGATAGGTGTTGCCCAGACGGCAGCCGCGGTGACCCAGCATGGGGTTGAACTCGGCCAGCGACTCGACCTTCTCGACGATCTTCTGCAGAGGCACGCCCATCTCCTCGGCCATCTCCTTCTGGCCCTTCTCATCGTGGGGCACGAACTCGTGCAGAGGGGGATCAAGCAGGCGGACCGTGACGGGATAACCCTTCATGACCTTGAAGAGACCCTCGAAGTCGCCGCGCTGCATCGGCAGCAGTTTGGCCAGGGCGACCCGTCGTCCGGCCTCGTCGTCGGCCAGGATCATCTCGCGGATGGCCTTGATGCGGTCCCCTTCGAAGAACATGTGCTCCGTGCGGCAGAGGCCGATACCCTCGGCGCCGAATTCGAAGGCCTGAGCGGCATCCTTTGGCGTGTCGGCGTTTGCGCGGACCTTCAGCACGGCGTATTTCGAAGCCAGTTCCATGAGCTTGCCGAAGTCGCCGCTCAGATCGGCGGCCTTCGTGGCTACCTCACCCAGATAGACTTCGCCCGTCGAACCGTTGAGCGAGATCCAGTCGCCCTCCTTGACGGTGAATCCGTTGACGTGAATGGTGCGGGTCTTGTAGTCGATCTGCAGCTCACCGGCACCCGATACGCAGCACTTGCCCATACCGCGAGCCACGACGGCGGCGTGCGAGGTCATACCTCCGCGGGCGGTCAGAATACCTGCGGCGTCGAGCATACCCTTCAGATCCTCGGGCGAGGTTTCGATGCGCACCAGCACGGCCTTCTGACCGGTCTTGGCGAAGACCTTCTCGGCATCCTCGGCGAAGAAGACCACGGGACCCGTGGCGGCGCCGGGCGAAGCGGGCAGACCCTTCGTGATGACCTGCGCCGAGGCGATGGCCTTCTTGTCGAATACCGGGTGGAGCAGTTCGTCGAGCTTGGCGGGTTCGCAGCGCAGCACGGCGGTCTTCTCGTCGATCAGCCCTTCGCGCAGCATGTCCATGGCGATCTTGACCATGGCGGCACCCGTACGCTTGCCGTTGCGGCACTGCAGCATCCAGAGCTTGCCGTCCTGGATCGTGAACTCGATGTCCTGCATGTCGGTGAAGTACTGCTCCAGGTGGTGCTGGATCTCGTTGAGCTCCTTGTAGACATCGGGCATCACCTCCTCGAGCGAGGGGTATTTGCTCTTGCGCTCCTCCTCGGAGATGTTCTGGGCCTTGGCCCAGCGCTTCGAACCCTCGATGGTGATCTGCTGCGGGGTGCGGATACCGGCCACGACATCCTCGCCCTGGGCGTTGATCAGATACTCGCCGTTGAAGATGTTCTCGCCCGTGGCGGCGTCACGCGAGAAGGCGACACCCGTTGCGGAGTTGTTTCCCATGTTTCCGAAGACCATGGCCTGTACCGAAACGGCCGTACCCCATTCCGAGGGAATGTTGTTGAGTTTGCGGTAGAGGATGGCGCGTTCGTTCATCCACGAGCCGAACACGGCGCAGATGGCACCCCAGAGCTGATTCCAGGGGTTTGTGGGGAAATCCTCGCCGGTCTGCTTCTTGACGGCGGCCTTGAACTCCTTGACGAGCTCCTTCAGGTCGTCGGTTGTCAGATCGGTGTCGTTCTTCACGCCGCGTTTTTTCTTCATGGCGTCGATAATCTCCTCGAAGGGGTCGTGATCCTCCTTCGAGGCGGGTTTCATGCCGAGCACGACGTCGCCGTACATCTGGACGAAACGGCGGTACGAATCCCAGGCGAAGCGGGGGTTGCCGGTGCGTTTGGCGACGGCCTCGACGGCCTGATCGTTCATACCGAGGTTGAGAATCGTGTCCATCATTCCGGGCATCGAGGCGCGTGCGCCCGAGCGAACCGAGACGAGCAGCGGCATCTCCTTGTCGCCGAACTTCATGCCGGTGAGGCTTTCGATATTCTTCATGGCCTTTTCGACTTCGGGCTTGAGGAGTTTGATGACGGCCTCCTTGCCGTGGCTGTAGTACTCCGTGCACACTTCCGTAGTGATGGTGAATCCCGGGGGAACGGGTATGCCGATGAGGTTCATCTCGGCGAGGTTTGCACCCTTACCGCCGAGCAGCTCACGCATTTTGCCATTTCCTTCGGCCTCTTTGTTGCCGAAGGTGTAGACTCGTTTAACGTCTGCCATAGTTTCGAGATTTTTGAATTGTATGATAAATATATAAAAAATTTTTCGCAAAAAGGAGCCTCCGAAGTCGAAAAAATTGCGGTGATAACCGATTTGCCACCTGTAAAAAAGGGGCTTTTGCCCGGAGGGATTGCGAATATAGCAAAACTTTCCGGAAAAAACAAATCTCAGCGGCCGATATATACAAACACGGGCAGTGAATACCCGTATCCGCCCCGATAGATGCTTCCGGAGAAGGTTCCAAGGGGGTTACCGCTCTTTTGGTCAACCAGTTGGCGGCGGATGTAGACATCGCCTGCCGGGCATTTGAATGCCGTGTCGACGAGAATCCGGTCGCGCATCTCCCAGCGTCCCGCGCGGCGGATATTTCCGCGTCCGGCTTTTTCGGCACGTGCCATGGCGTCGCGCAGCCCGAGGCGTGCGGCCTTCTGGCCGTCGACACGGCCCATGACCACGAGCGGCAACCCGGGATAGTTGTCGCGCAAATCCTCCGCGAGCCATCGTCCCGTGCTTCGATCGCCGCACATCGCCAGCCCTACGCGCAGCCCGTCCAGCTCGCCGATGACCAGCAGATAGCGACGTCCGACTTCGGCGCGTTCCGGGTAGAAGCGGTCGCCGTAGTACAGCAGGGCAAAGTCCATGCCGTCGAGCGTGTTGAGTGTTCGGTGGAGGTAGGAGTATTCACCGCGGCAGGCCGAGCAGAGGTCGCGGACGACCTGTTCGTTTTCGACGCCCCACAGGGCGACGATCTCCAGCGCCATGGAGTCGATGACAGCGGCCGTGTTTCGGATCTTGCGTTCGTAACGCTCCGAGTTCCAGCCGTAACGGCCTTGTGGTGTGTACGCCTCGTCATTGTAGAAGAGGGCGGGGATGGTGTCGTAGATTCGGTCGACGTCGTAGAAGGCGATTCCGACGGGCTGGCGTCCGAATGCGGCGAGCCCCGCCGCGACGAGTGCGATGATGATCGACAGCAGACGCATCATGACCGGCCGGAGAGGTTAAAGGGGGTTTTCGGGGAGGAAATCGCGGGGCGAGCAGCCGAGGAACTTGGCGATTTCGTTGATATGGTGGGGATTGTATTTGATATCGTATTTGGGGCTTTCGACCTGCCCGATGAAACTTTTCGATACACCGATTCCATACGCCAGCATGGATTGGGAGATATTCTGGCGTTTCCGCTCTTTACGAACGGCATCGATAATATATTGGTCGATCGGGTATATCACAAGTTGCTTGTTTTATCAAGTAAAACTAAGCAACTTATTCTTCGAAACGCTTGTGTATACACAACCGATACTAAGTTATCACTGAGCGTCCTTTCGAAAGATGAAAGATCTTCTCTCTTTTTGGGCTTGGTTGCGCTCAATTGCTTTTGAAATCCAGTGAGACACGACCTCCCCCCCCCGAATTTCAGTCTCTGTACGGCGACGGGTACGTCGTATAGAGTTTGAAGCCCGGTGAGTCTCAGTTGCCTGCGGGGATCATGCGTCGATCACCCCCGAGCCGACCAGCTCGTCGCCGTCATACCAGGCGGCGAACTGCCCCGGGGTGATGCCCCGCTGGGGTTCGTCGAAGAGCAGATAGGCCCCTTCGCGGCGGATGAAGAGCCGTGCCCCCTGTAACGGCTGCCGGTAACGGATGCGTACCGAGAAGCGGGCGCTCTCTCCGACCTTCATCTCCCGCGTGGGGTTGACCCAATGGATGTCGCCCGGCAGGATGCGCAGCGCCGGCCGCCACAACCCCGGATGGGCGTCCCCCTCACCCACATAGATCACATTCTGCACGGTGTCCGTGGCCAGAATGAACAACGACTCCTTGCGGCCGCCGATTCCGAGTCCCTTGCGCTGACCGATCGTGTAGAAGTGGGCGCCGTTGTGCTCGCCGATCTTCTTTCCGTCGCGCACCGTATAGTGCCACGGTTCGGCCAGAGCGGCCAGCTCCTCGTCCGAAGGCTCCATGTCCGGAGCCGGCATGGCCGGTTTGCGGGCATACTTGGGCCACGAGGGGAGAATCTCATGGACGTTTCCGTGCTTCGAGGCGAGCTTCTGCTGGAGGAAAACCGGCAGATCGACCTTTCCGACGAAGCAGATTCCCTGCGAATCCTTGCGCTTGGCCGTGGCAAGTCCCTGCTCGGCGGCGATGCGCCGCACCTCGGGCTTCAGCAGCCCGCCGACCGGGAAGAGGGCCCGGCTCAACTGCTCCTGCGAAAGCTGACACAGAAAATAGCTCTGATCCTTGTTGGGGTCCGAACCGGCCAGCAGCCGGTAGACGATGCGTCCGTCCGGCAGCAGCTCCTCCTCCTTGCGGCAGTAGTGGCCCGTGGCGACATAGTCGGCCCCCAGTTTGAGCGCCTCGCGCAGGAAGACGTCGAATTTGATCTCGCGGTTGCACAGCACGTCGGGATTGGGTGTGCGGCCGCGTTCGTACTCGGCGAACATGTAGTCGACCACACGCGTGCGGTAGTCGGCCGAGAGATCGACGACATGGAGCGGAATATCGAGTTTCTTGGCCACCAGTTCGGCGAACAGGCGGTCGTCGTGCCACGGGCAGTCGCCCTCGAGCGTACCGGTTGTGTCGTGCCAGTTGATCATGAAGAGGCCGATAACCTCGTGTCCTTGCTGCCTGAGCAGCCAGGCGGCCACCGACGAATCGACGCCGCCCGAAAGACCGATTACAACGCGTGCCATGTTATTCCAGATTTAAGAGCCCCTCGGGTAGGACGAAGTGGATCCGCCGTTCCTCGAAGTCGATGAGGGCGATGAACTCCTCGGCGGCGGGGATGAGCACCTGATGCCCGCCGGTCTCCACCTCGAACAGGGGATTCATCTCGCTGTCGTAGAAGTCGGTGACGATTCCGGCATGTTTCGTCTCGGATCCGGCCTCTTCGACCACGGCTTCGAAACCGATGAGATCCTCGAGATAGAATTCGTCATCCTGCTCGTCGGCGGGATCGTCTACGCGGAATTCGAGACCGATGAGCTCCTGAGCGCGGCGTTCGGTGTCGAAATCGGCGAACGAGGCCGTAGCGCCAGCGATTCCGCGGCGCTCGAATCGGTCGCACCAGAGCGGCACCTCCAGGGCGTCGATCGTGACCATCAGCGGCATGGTCTGAGGGTCGAAGTTGTCGGGGAACGTGGAGTAGAGCGAGAGCATGAGGCCCCCGTCCGTGCCGAAAAGTTTGTTGATACGTCCAGCGGATGCAGCCATTACGAAAGAGTTTGGGACAAAAGTACAAAAAAAACAGGAAATCTCCCCTTCGGGTGATCTCCTGTCTTATCGGAATAGAAAACCTGCTTATTCGGCAGCGGGAGCTTCCGGAGCGGCCTCTTCGGTGGCAGCGGCAGCCTCGGCGGCAGCGGCCTCTGCGGCCTCACGGGCAGCAGCTTCGGCAGCGGCCTTCTTCTCGGCGATGGCAGCGGCACGCTCCTCCTTGATCTTGGTTTCGGCAGCCAGACGGGCCTTTTCGGCCGACTTGGCGTCGGAAGCGATCTTGTTGCTCTTGGCCTCGATCTTACCGTTCTTGGCCTCGATCCACTTGTTGAAGCGAGCCTCGGCCTCGGTCTCCGAGAATGCACCCTTGGCAACGCCACCCAGCAGGTGCTTTTTGTAAAGTACGCCCTTGTACGAGAGGATAGCCCGACAAGTATCCGTAGGTTGTGCGCCTTTGAGTAACCAATCCAGAGCTTTCTCGAAGTTCAGATCGATCGTAGCAGGATTCGTGTTGGGGTTGTAGGTACCCAACTTTTCGATGAATTTACCATCACGTGGCGCTCTGCTATCTGCGGCAACGATATGATAGAAGGCGTAGCCCTTCTTACCATGGCGTGCCAGACGAATTTTAACAGCCATTTGCTATAAAATTTTGTTAATTAAAGTAAAAACGCTCACCCGGTTCGGGCATTTAAGCGTGCAAATGTAGGGAAAAAAAACAGATTGGCCAAATAATGGGAGAAAAAAGTGATCCCGGCGCGGCTCGAACGCGCGGCCGGCAGATTAGAAATCTGCTGCTCTATCCAACTGAGCTACGGGACCAATTTGCCCGATGACGGGGAAATCGGTGCAAAATTATAAAATAAATCCTCAAATGCAAAGCCCTTGCCGGCCGAAATGCGCGGATGACGGCATTTTGTCCGCCCGGATCGCCAAGCCTCGGCAGAATCCTCTCCCGGGCAGTTCTGTTTTCGCTCCGGATTGCTCGTTCCTTTCCGGGTCGCGTCTCTCATCCCCGTCCGGACCTCTTTCGGATTGCTCTGCGGCAGCCGGGCACTCGACACAGCCCGGCCCCTCTCGGATTACTCTGCCCGGCCCCTCTCGGATTACACAGCCCGGTCCCTCTCGGATTACATAGCCCAGCCCCTCTCGGATTACACAGCCCGGCCCCACCTCAGACCGGATCTGTCGGAGTCCTGTTCGGCTCCGGCCTACCTCCGGCCCACCTCCGGTCCACCTCCGGCCTACCTTCGGTCCTCCTCCGGTCCTCCTTCGGTGCGAAACGGGGCGTGGTGCTTAGCGGTCGAGCGGTCGAAGCGTCCCTTTGGCGGTTCCTTCCGGACGGTCCCGTTCGGTGCGGAACTCCAGGAAGACCCGGTCGGAGTTGTGGAAGAGGGTCACCAGACAGGAGCGGCTTCGCTGCTGCCATCCCCAGCGGCCGTGAATTCGGAACTGCACATCTCCGTTTGCCTTCGTGCCGATTCTTTCGATGCGGCCCTGTTCGTCGGTCGCGCGCATCTGGTCCATTCTGTGGGAGTTCCGCGGCCCGAAGAGGTCGGGTGCGAAGCTGACCTCGAGTTGCGGTCCCTGCATGCGGACGTAGCTCTGGTAGGTGTCCAGTCTTTTCCCCTTTCGGGTGTAGACCTCGTCGATGTCGACGACAAACCGCTGCGATTCGAGCGCTGCAAGCGCCGTTTGAAAGGTTTGGTTGCCGGAGTCCGCCGTGGCGGTTGCCCGCCGTTGCGAGGCACAGCCCGACAGCAGGGCGGCCAGCGTCAGTAAAAAAAGATGTGCAACGTGTCTCATGTTTTTTATCTCTTTTTGTCCATGTTTCGGTGACGGCTCCGGCCTGATCGGAAGTCGATGCGGCCGACGCCCTGCGACGGAGGGTGTCATGTCTTCTGATGACAAGATACGAAAAAAAATACAATCGTGCAACGTTGCCGGCGTTGAGAATATTGAATATCTTTGCACACGGTATTCGGGGCGATCTGCACCGTGGCACGAACCTCGGAGACCGATGAGCGATGCGGAGAGGAACGGTTCTTCCGGCCTGGCCGCGATGCTTGTCTTGGTTGCGGAGTCCATGCCCCGATCCTGTTTTGGCCCGGCTTTTGAACTCCGACAGCGGAAGCAACAATACCTGAACTAAATATATTGTAGCGATTATGAAAAAGATTCTTGCAGCCGCCGGGCTGCTTCTGGCGATGACCGCCTGCTGCTGCCAGCAGGAGAACCTGCCTCTCGAAGGCACTTCGTGGAAACTCTCCAAGATGGAGTCGATCCCCGCAACGGCCGTTTCGGCCGAGGAGGATGCCTTCACGCTGATGTTCAATGCCGCCGATACGCTGGTGGCCGGACGTACGAACTGCAACCGCTTCTTCGGCCCTTACATCCTCAATGGCAAGAGCCTGAAGTTCGGGGATCTGGGCATGACGCGGATGGCCTGCCCCGATCTGCAGTACGAGACTTCGTTTGTCGAGATGCTCTCGAAGGTGAACGGATTCGAGATTAAGGGTTCGGATCTGAAGCTTCTCGACGGCGATCGGGTTCTGGCCGAGTTCCAGGGAACGCAGGCTGCCGCCGAATAGCCGGATGTCCGGGGTGGGGTGCGTTCTGCCCGCTGCGGTTTGGTCTGGCGGCAATGTCAAAACCCTCCGCCGTGGTCAAAACCCTCCGCCGTGGTTGGGGCCGTCTGCGAATGGTCTGATTCTCTCGCTCTCGGGCCCGATTCGCCCGCTGTGGTCCCGATCCATCTCTCTTCCCGATACCCGAACCTGCAGCGGTCTGGGTTTCGGGTTTCGAAAAAGGGTCCCGCGTCCTTGACTGACGCGGGACCCTTTTTGTGGGGAGAAGGGGCGCAGGCGAAGTTGCAGCGGGGTGCGATAACCAAAAACGGTCCTCTTCCTTGCGGAAGAGGACCGTTATCTTCAGACAGAGGGAGACTACTCGCTCAGCGGGGTAACGCTGACATAGGATCTTCCTTCGCGCTTCTTGCAGAACTCGACGGTTCCGTCCACGAGAGCGAAGAGCGTGTGGTCTTTGCCCATGCCGACATTTTCACCGGCGTTGTGCACCGTACCGCGCTGGCGGACGATGATGTTGCCCGCCTTTGCGAACTGACCGCCGAACAATTTGATGCCGAGTCGCTTGCTTTCGGACTCACGGCCGTTCTTCGAACTACCTACACCTTTTTTGTGTGCCATGATGCTTCAGTTTTTAAAGGTTTATGCAACGATTTCTTCCACGAGGATCTGGGTGAGGTACTGGCGGTGTCCGTTGCACTTCTGGTATCCGGTGCGACGTTTCTTTTTGAAGACCAGAACCTTGTCATCCTTCAGATGCTTGAGGATCTTGCACTTTACTGCGGCGCCTTCAACTACAGGTGCGCCGACTTTGACCTGACCGTCATTGTCTGTGAGCAGGACCTTGTCGAAACTTACGGACGAATTTTCTTCGCCCTGGAGACGGTGAACATAAAGTTTCCGACCTTTTTCAGCTTTGAATTGCTGACCTGCGATCTCTACGATTACGTACATTCTACGTGTAATTGAATGAATTCGGGAGGCAAATATACGGATAATTTCCGAGAAACAAAACGCCGGCGACAAAAAAATTGTCGGGAGGGATCGGGGCACGGTTTTGGCGGGAGGGGTGAGTGGCGATTTTCGGATCGAATCTGTACTCTTTGACGGGAAGAGGGGCTGACGGGTCCGAAAAATTTCCGGGTCTCATAAATTCTTGCTACCTTTACCATGACAATGACGGAAACAGAAGTCAGGAATCCAAAACCGCGAGTGACGATGATAAACGACAAGGTACGCCAATATCTGCTGCCTCCGCTTTTCAATGCGGCAGTCAGGGCCGGGGCCTCGATCATGCAAGTATACAAGAATTTCGACGATTACGACATCAGCCTCAAGGCCGACTGTACACCCATTACGCTGGCTGACCGGCTGGCCCACCGCACGATCCGCGAGTATCTGGGGCCGACGCGTATTCCGATTCTTTCGGAGGAGGGTCGTGAGATGCGCTACGACGAGCGCCGCAACTGGGAGCTTTACTGGCTGGTGGATCCGTTGGACGGGACCGTGGAGTTCATCAAGGGCAACAACGAGTTCACGGTCAACATCGCCCTGATGGAGAACAACGTCTGCATCGGAGCGGTGATCTACGTGCCCTATTTCGAGAAGATGTACATTGCCGGGCGCGACTCGGGGTCTTACCTGAAGGAGCATGTGGTGCCGGATGCCGGGGCAAACTATACGTACGAGGAGATTGTAGGCGGATGGAGGCGTTTGCCGCTGGAGAGTGAGGCGCACCACGACCACCTGCGGGTGGCTCTTTCGCGGTCGCACCAGACGCGCGAGACGCACGAGGCCGTCGAGCGGCTCCGCGAACGTTATCCCGATCTGGAGATTGTCGAGCAGGGAAGCTCCTACAAGTTCTGCATGCTGGCCGAGGGTCGGGTCGACTACTACGTGCGCACGACCCATACCTACGAGTGGGATACGGCGGCCGGCGAGTTGATTCTCTTGGAGGCGGGGGGCTCCACGCGGTCGCTGCCCGACGAACGGGAGCTGCGCTACAACGAGGAGGACCTGCACAATCCGTGGTTCTGCTGTCGGTCGAAGTACTGCCCCTTCTGAGGACCGGCGGGCGACATTATAATTATATAAAGGTCCCGGTTTCCGATGTGCGGAGACCGGGATTTTTTTTCGTGAGGGGCGCCGGGATTTGTCGGGCAGCCGGAATGTTCTCGGAATGTGTCGGGGTCGATGGCGTTGGACTGACTGACGTCTGGCGGTGCTGTCGGGGATGGAATGGCCGGGATATTGCCGGGAGGTGCGGACTTCGGCCATGCCCCGGGAATTGTCGGGCGTCTGCTGCTGTCGGGAATGCGGAGCCCCGGAGGTTGTGGTATGCGTTGATGGAAAGATGGTTACCTGGCGGCCTTGTGTTCGATGTCGCAAGCGCCGCAGTTCCCCGAACATCCGGCCAGGGAGTGGCTGTCGGAGCAGTCGGCCGTACCGTCGGCTTCGCGGGTCTCCTGCACGGCGCACTTGATTCCCAGTCGCTGCATGTCCTTGTTGGTCGAGATCTCCGAGTCGATGTGGTGACCCTTGATCATCAGCGTCAGGGACATCCCCACGACGAAGAAGGCAACGGCAACGATGGCGCAGATCAGTACGATTAACCAGGCGGGCATGGCGGTCAAGTTTTTGTGGTTTGAAATTTTGGCTTTCGGGGACAAATGTATATATTTGTCAGATAAATTGCAAAAATGTTGCCCGAAGGATTCGGGCGACGGATCGCAGGATACAATTTCGGAAAACGTATGAAAATCGTCATAGCGGGAGCCGGAGAGATGGGCAGCCATCTGGCGCGGATGCTCAGCGGCAGCGGACACGACATCACGGTGGTGGACAGCGATCAGAAGCTGTTGGCCGAGGTGGGGGCGCTGGCCGACGTGATCACCGTCGAGGGGGACTCGACGACCTTTGCGGTGTTGCGCAAGGCGTCGGTCCGCAAGTGTGACCTCTTTATCGCCGTCAACCACGAGGAGAACGACAACATCGTGGCGGCGATGCTGGCCAAGAAGCTCGGAGCGCGGAAATCCATCGCGCGCATCGACAACAACGAGTATCTCGAGCCCAACAACAAGGAGATGTTCATCGACATGGGCATCGACTACCTGTTCTATCCGGAGAAGGTGGCGGCGCGGGAGGTGATCAACCTGCTGGGCCACACCTCGACGACCGAATACGTGGATTTTTCGAGCGGCAAGCTTTCGCTGGTGGTCTTCCGCCTGGAGCCGGCCTCGCCGCTGGTGGGACAGGTGCTGACGGGCTTTGCCGACGACCAGACTCCGTTGAGCTACCGTACGGTGGCCATCACGCGGGGCGGTCAGACGATCATCCCGCGTGCGGGGGAGGAGTTCATGGAGGGCGACATGATCTACGTGATAGCCCGCCAGGACGCCGTGCACGAGGTGATGGAGTTTTCGGGGCAGACGAACATCGAGATCCGCAACATGATGATCCTGGGCGGTTCGCGCATCGGCATCCGGGTAGCCACGGAGCTGCAGGACGAGGTCAACATCAAGCTCATCGACTACAACGCCGAGAAGGCCTACCGGCTGGCCGAGATGCTGGACAAGACGCTGATCATCAACGAGGACGGTCGCAATACGGAAGCCATGATGGAGGAGGGCCTGTCGAACATGGACGCCTTTGTGGCGGTGACGGGCCGCAGCGAGACGAACATCCTGGCGGCGATGCTGGCCAAGCGGATGGGCGTGAAGAAGGTGATCGCCGAGGTCGAGAACCTGAACTACATCAACCTGGCGGAGTCGATCGGCATCGATACGATCATCAACAAGAAGCTGGTGACGGCGTCGAACATCTTTCGCTTCACGATGTCGACCGACGTGCAGGCGATCAAGTGCCTGACGGGGAGCGACGCCGAGGTGTTGGAGTTCATCGTCAAGCCCAATTCGCCGGCGACCAAATGCCGGATCAAGGATCTGGGACTTCCCGAGGATACGATCATCGGCGGCATTGTGCGCGGCGACAAGGTTTTCATCGCCGTGGACAACATGGAGATCAATCCCTACGACCGCGTGGTGGTCTTTGCCATGCCGGCGTCGGTAGGGCGCATAGGATATTACTTTAACTGATTTAACTGACGGGGCGGTGCCCCGGGACGGAGAGATACCGGTCGGGAGGCGGACGGGCGCCGGGCATTCCGATGCGGACGACGCGGCGTCATCCGCCGAAAACTGGAGAAAATGTCTTTTCGAAACAGCATACTCAGAGCGTGGTTCTCGCAGCGCGAACGGTCGATAGACCGGTTCCGCCGCCATCCGGTCGAGACCCAGATGCGCATGTTCCGCCGGCTGTTGCGCCGCGGCCGCATGACGGAGTTCGGCGAACGTTACGACCTGCGGCATATCCGTACGGTGGAGCAGTTCGAGTCGTTGGTTGCGACGTTCGACTACGAGACCTTCAAGCCCTATATCGAGCAGATGCGTGCCGGGGCGTGGAACGTCACGTGGCCGGGCCGGGTTTCGTTGTTTGCCCGCTCGTCGGGCACCACGTCGGACCGGAGCAAATACATCCCCGTGACGCGGGAGTCGCTGTGGCGCAACCATACGCTCGGCATGCGCGACGTGGCGACGGTCTATGCGGCCAACTACCCGCGCAGCCGGGTGCTTGAGGGCAAGACGCTGACGCTGGGCGGTTCGTGCATTGCCGAGGGCCGCAATCTGGTGGGTGATCTTTCGGCGCTGCTGATCCACGAGACGAAGTTCTGGAGCGGGTGGTTCCGGGCACCGCGCATCGAGACTGCCATCATTGCCGATTTCGATGCCAAGTGCGAGGCGATCTGCCGCGAATGTACGGGCGAGCACATCACGGCCTTTGCGGGGGTTCCGTCGTGGAACCTGGCGCTGATGCGCCGCGTGCTGGAGTACACCGGGCGTCGGAATCTGCTGGAGGTTTGGCCCGATCTGGAGATGTTCGCCCACGGCGGGGTGGAGTTCACCCCCTACCGGCGTTCGTTCGAGGAGCTGATCCCCTCCGACGGGATGCACTACATGGAGACCTACAACGCCTCGGAGGGCTTTTTTGCCCTGGCCGACGATCCTTCGCGCAGCGACATGCTGCTGATGCTGGATTACGGGACCTTCTTCGAGTTCCGCGACGGCGAACGGATCGTTCCGCTCGAGGGGGTGGAGTGCGGCAAGGTTTATGCCGTGCTGATCACGTCGAACAACGGCCTGTGGCGCTACGAGATCGGCGATACGGTGGAGTTCACCTCGACGAACCCCTACCGGATCCGTTTTGCGGGGCGCACGCGTCAGTATATCAACGTATTCGGCGAGGAGCTGATTGTCGACAATGCCGAGCGGGCGCTCGCGGTCGCCTGCCGCCGGACGGGAGCCGTGGTGAGCGAATATACGGTCTCGCCGTGCTACATGTCGCTGCGCGAGCGGGGCGCCCACGAGTGGATCGTGGAGTTCGACCGCGAACCCGATTCGATGGAGTCGTTTGCGGCGGCGCTCGACGAGGAGCTGCGGGCCGTCAATTCGGACTATGACGCCAAGCGCCGCACGACGCTCGAGAAGCAGCATCTGCTGTGCATGCCGCGCGGGGGGTTCCTGGCGTGGATGCGGGCGCGGGGGAAGAACAAGGTTCCGCGGCTGATGAACGACCGCCGGGTGGCCGACGACGTGAAGTCGTTTGCGGGGATCGGCGGCGAAGAGGGGCACTGAGCCTGTCGTCGTTCGTAAACTGGGCGTCATCAGATCCGATAAAACGAGCGTATGAAAACGGTTTCATCATTCCTCATTTTGTTGTTGCTCCTGATCATGCAAAGCTGCGGATTTGTCTATGAACGGCATCTTACTGGGAATTATTACTTGATCGCAGTGGATACCAAAGAGGATATGGATGTGTGTTATCATCAACCGGAAGATGATGCACCTTATACGGGCATAACCGGGGCGAGTGTTTATGCCGTGGGATATGACGATGATTTTATTCTGGTCAAGGCGTACCGTGCGTTGAAGGACAGTATGGGAGTTTCCTTACCGCGTTATGACAGGCATACAACCGAATATTACATCATTCCCGTCAATAACGCGCAGGAGGCCTGGGAGGCGCAGGAAAACAAATTCGGGGCATTCGATGAAGAGGCCTTTGAAGTGAGGCGGAAAGAGCTGGGAGTACCGGATGATATAACATTCAAGAAGCTGTAATAAAAATTATTAACGATATTAACGGGAGGATAACGCTTTACGTTATCTCTTTTCAAACCATTAACGGATACGGTCATGTACATAGCCATTGCAGGAAATATCGGGAGCGGGAAGACGACGCTGACCGAGATGTTGACGCAGCGATACGATGCCAAGTGCTATCTGGAGGAGTGTGACAACCCCTATATCGGCGATTTCTACGAGGACATGAACCGTTGGGCGTTCCAACTTCAGATCTCGTTTCTCGGGAGCCGGATCCAGCAGACGATGGACATGCTTTCGGACAACAAGTCGGGGGTGATCTTCCAGGACCGCACGATCTACGAGGATGCTCACATCTTCGCCGACAACCTCCATGAAATGGGACTGATGTCGACGCGCGACATCGAGACCTACATGAAGATCTTCCGCCTGGTGACGTCGCTCATTCCGCAGCCCGACCTGCTGATCTACCTCAAGGCGAGCGTTCCGACGCTCATCTCGCAGATCCGCAAACGGGGCCGCGAGTACGAGATGAATATCGACGAACTCTATCTGAAACGTCTGAACGACAAATACAACCATTGGATCGACACGATCTACGAGGGAGAGGTCTTTGTCGTGGACAAGGACCACGAGGATTTTGTTTCGGATCCGGCGGTCTTCGAGCGGATCTGCGCGCGGTTGGATGCCCTCAAAGCCCGCGAAGAGCGATGAGTCTGCCCGAACGATTCGTCGAACGCACGCTGCGCGAACTCGGCGTGGAGGAGGGTCGGGCCTTGTGCGAGGCGCTGGAGTCGGAGTCCCCGACCTCGGTGCGTCTCAATGCGTCGAAGTGCCGGCCGGCGGGAGCTTCACCGTCCGATAACCGACAAGAGACTGCGACGTTGCCGGGTGTCGCGATGCCGACGGATGCCGATGGCCTGCCGGATGCCGGAGGCCGGTCAGATGCCGATAAACGGCCGGAAGCCGCGGAGCTGCCGGCCGCAACTGCACCCGCAGCCCTATGTCTCCCGACTGACTCCGCCGATGCCGATGCTGTTGCCCGTCTGTTGCCGGATTTGCCCCATCTGCCGCTGTTGAGACGGGTTCCGTGGTGCGCTGACGGCTGGTATCTGCGTGAACGCCCCTCGTTCACGTTCGACCCCGATTTCCACGCCGGGGCCTATTACGTGCAGGAGGCCTCGTCGCAATTCGTCGGCCACCTGTTGCGCGGCCGGCTCCCCGCGGGGGCCCGTGTGCTGGATCTCTGTGCGGCGCCGGGAGGCAAGACAACCCTCTATGCCTCGCTGGTCGGACGTGAGGGGCTGGTCGTGGCCAACGAGATCGACCGACGGCGGGCTTCGGTGCTGGCCGACAACGTGCGTAAGTGGGGAACGGGCAACGTGGCCGTGACGTGCTGCGACGCCGCCTCGCTGGGACGCTTCGAGGCGTGGTTCGATGCCGTGACGGTCGACGCCCCCTGTTCGGGCGAAGGGATGTTCCGCAAGGACCCGGCTGCCCGCGAGGAGTGGAGCGAGGCGAACGTGCGTCTCTGTGCCGCGCGTCAGGACGAGATTCTGCGCGAGGCGTGGCGGGCCCTGAAGCCCGGCGGCGTGCTGCTCTACAGCACCTGCACCTTCAACCGCGAGGAGGACGAGGGGTCGCTTGAACGGATGCTCGCATGGGCCGAAACGGAGGTGGAGGAGACCGGACCGGTCGAGGTCGACCCGGCGTGGGGGATCTGCTGCGGCAGGGTAGGGGCCTTCCGTACCTTCCGCTTCTATCCCCATCGGACTTGCGGCGAGGGGTTCTTTGCCGCCGTGGCCCGCAAATCGGCCGAAGCCGATGCACGGACGCGCACTCCGAAATCGCGCCGTTCGGTGCTGACGCCCGTCGACCGCAAATGCGCGGCGGAGCTGTGGCGCTGGTTGACGGAACCCGAAGCGATGCGTTTCGGGATGGCGGGCGACACCTGCTACGCCTGGTATGCCGGACAGGCCGAGGCGGTGCGGACGCTCTCCGAAGTGCTGCCGGTGATCGGCTCGGGGGTGGCCCTCGGGCAGATCTTCAAGGGGGTGCTGAAACCCGATCCGGCGTTGGCCTTCTTCCCGGGGCTGAACCGCACGGCGGTACCCGTGGCAGAACTGGCGGAGGAGGAGGCGCTGCGTTACCTGCGGCGTCAGGAGATTGCGGCAGCCGGACTGGCCGAGGGGATGAACCTCATCTGTGTGCGGGACCGCGGACTGGGCTTTGCCAAACGGATCGGATCGCGGGTCAACAACCTCTATCCGAACTCATTGCGAATCATGAAACAATAGATATGGCCGAAAAGATTTTTTATACGATGGGCGAAGTGGCCGAGATGTTCGACGTCAACACGTCGCTCCTCCGCCACTGGGAGTCGCAGTTTCCGATTCTCCGCCCGAAGCGCAACAAGAAGGGCAACCGCCTCTTCACGCCGCAGGATGTCGAGCATCTGAAGATGATCTACCACCTGGTCAAGGAGTGCGGCATGACACTCGACGGGGCCCGGAAGGTGCTTCGCAAGGAGGGGGCAGCCACGGCGGTCGAACGGGATACGCAGCTCATGGAGCATCTGCAACGGATCCGTTCGCTGCTGGTTGAGGTCCGCGAGGATCTGAAGGCCGACAACGGACAGGTTGTCGATGAAGAGGAGGAATCTTCCGTTGCGGCACCGGAGGAGGAGATGCCCCGCAAGGAGCCGCGACGCCGGGGAGTGTCTGCGGATCGGCTCCGCAAACCGAAGATGGTGGATGTAGAGCCAGCCGCCGAACCCGAGGTTGCCGAACCCGTGGTCGCCGAGCCCGTTGCTGAGTCCGCCTCCGAACCCGTGGTTGCCGAGCCCGTTGCTGAGTCCGCCTCCGAACCCGTGGTTGCCGAACCCGTTGCTGAACCCGCTTCCGAACCCGTCCCCGGACAACCGACCCGACGTACGGCCCGGAAACCTCGCCGCAAAAAGGAGGAAACCGAAAACAAGGAGCTCTTTGCCTTCTACGAGCAGTCACTTTTCTGAACGGTTCGAGACCACCGGTCAGAGGCCGTCGGTCAGCGCCGTGTCCTGCTTTACGATCACCCGGAATCGAAAACCTGAAACCTGAAAATACCTATGAATGCCATGAAAATAAAAGAGATAACCGATGTCATCGAACGCTTTGCTCCGCTTGGCTGGCAGGAATCCTATGACAATGCAGGACTTGTGGTCGGCCGCAGTGACGACGAGGTACGTCGGGCGCTGCTGGCTGTCGATGTCACCGAGGAGGTGCTGGACGAGGCCGAAGAGACGGGATGCGATCTGATCATCACGCACCATCCGATCATCTTCCACGCTCTGAAACGCTTCAATTCGGCGGATCCCGTGCAGCGCTGTGTCGAACGAGCCATCCGCAGCCGCATTGCCCTCTACGCCTGTCACACGAATCTCGACAGTGCGCCCGGCGGCATGAGCTGGCGTCTGGCCGGGATCCTCGGTATCGGGAATCTGCGACTGTTGCAGCCCTCGTCGGTCGAAGGGGTCGGTTTCGGCGTTGTCGGCGAACTGCCCGAAGCCGTGGAGCCCCTCGCTTATCTGGGCACGGTGCGCGAACGGCTCGGCTGCGGTGCCATCCGATACAGCGATATCGCCATCCCGGCGGTGCGTCGTGTGGCCCTCTGCACGGGTGCCGGAGCCTCGCTCATCGGCGATGCCCTGCAGGCCGGGGCCGATCTCTACATCACGGCGGATCTCAAGTATAACGACTTTATGACCCCCGACAAGCGTCTCATGGTGGCGGATGTCGGTCATTTTGAGAGCGAATATTGTGCAATTCAGTTATTATTTGAGGTTTTGTCGAAAAATTTATGTACCTTTGCGGTTCGCAAGAGTGAACGCTCGCGCAATCCGGTGAATTATCTCGTGTAAGTCTAAACTATACAGTACATTATATGGCAACGCAAAAGAAAACCGCCGACGTTGATTATTCGATGCAGGAGAAGATCCTCGCACTCTACGAGCTGCAGAAGATCGACAGCAAGATCGACCAGATCAACAAGGTGAAAGGTGAACTGCCTCTCGAGGTCCAGGATCTCGAGGATGAAATGGCCGGAATGAAGACCCGCATCGACCACATCAACGGGGAGATCGAGGAGCTCAATGCCCTGACCAAGCAGCGCAAACGCGAGGTGGATCAGGCCAAAATCATGATCGGCAACTACAAGGAGCAGCAGAACAACGTGCGTAACAACCGTGAGTTCGATGCCATCTCCAAGGAGATCGAATATCAGGAACTCGAGATCGAACTGGCCGAGAAGCGCCTCAAGGAGTATGCGGCCGGCATCAAGGCCAAGAAACTCCAGCTCGAAGAGGCCGAAAACCTCTCCAAGGACCGCTCGGCCGACCTGGCGGCCAAAAAGGCCGAACTCGACGGCATCGAGGCCGAAACCGGCCCGCAGGTAGCCGAGTACGAGGCTCAGCGCGAGCAGGTCAAGGCCAAGATCGACGAACGTCTGCTGGCCGCCTACGACCGCATTCGTCGCAATGTCCGCAACGGTTTGGCCGTCGTGACGGTCAAGCGTGATGCCTGTGGCGGCTGCTTCAACCGCATTCCGCCCCAGCGTCAGGTGGAGATTCGTCAGGGCAAGAAGATTATCGTCTGCGAGTATTGCGGCCGCATTCTCGTAGCCGATCCCGAGGCCGCCCAGGAATAAGTGGGTGCCCGGGGGCCCGGGGGAGCAGGCAGGGGGCCGAG
>NZ_NFLR01000002.1:0-305937 GCF_002161005.1 Alistipes sp. An116 | reverse complement strand
GGGAGGGGTGCTTTGAGGTCACATGTGCCGAGTCCCTCATGCTCCGGCATACAAAACAAAAGGGAGAACCTTACGGCTCTCCCTTTTTCTGCCCCCTCTGGAGCGGAAAACGGGACTCGGACCCGCGACCTCAACCTTGGCAAGGTTGCGCTCTACCAACTGAGCTATTTCCGCATGCATGACCGCTCTCTGGCGGATTGCGAGTGCAAAGGTAACGAAAAAATGTCAATCTCCAAATTTTTCATCCTCATTCTGCAATTTTTTTACAATTCAGTCCAGATCATGCCCTGCGAACACGGCAGCTGCAGACCTTATTTTCATGCCGGACGAAGTTTTTTCCCCCCCCCGGCAAAAGATGCTCCGAGAGATTGGTTAAACGACCACACAAGACATTTCGTCGACAAAATCCACCGCTTCGTCCAATTTAATTGTGCGCCTGCAACGCGAGATGTAGTTTTGTGACCGAACAAGAGACAAGCCCCGAAAGGCAAAACCCGAAAGGCAAAAGTTGAATGAAACGAATCGTGTTGACATATTGCTTCATGCTGGCAGTCGGAATAGCCGCCGCAGCGCCCGGTGAGGGCTCCGACAGCCCCGTAGTCGTGATAACCGACAGTATCTCCGGAGTAGCGGAACGTCCGACGGAACATGCCGGCAACACCGTTACCACAACCGGTGAACCGACCGCAACGATACCGGTCTCCGACACGCTCTCGACGACGAAGACCTGGACCCTGAACGAATGTCTGCGTTATGCCCTGGAGAACAACATCCAGCTCCGACAGAGCCGCAACAACTACCTCTCGGGGCTCGAAGACACCGAAGAGGCCAAAGCCGCCATGCTGCCGTCGCTGACAGCCTCCACGACCCAGGGTTTCACGAACTATCCCTCGACGAACGTCTCCGACCGCAACACCTATACGGGAACCTATGGTGTGAATGCCGGTCTGACGCTCTACGAAGGGGGCAAACTCCGCACGGCGGTCCGCCAGCAGAAACTGCAGAACCGCATCGACGCCCTCACGGTGGCCGAATCCGAGAACGACATCCGCATCGCCATCGTGCAGGCCTATCTGCAGGCTCTCTATGCCGCCGAGGCGGTCGAAGTGGCCCGCAATACGGCCGAAGTCTCCCGCGCCCAGCGCGACCGGGCCGAGGAGCTCTGGAAAGCGGGATCGATCAGTCGGGTCGATCTGGCACAACTCGAAAGTCAATATGCGAGTGATCTCTATCAGGTCACCACGGCCTGCTCGACACTCGACAACTACCGGCTTCAGCTCAAACAGCTGTTGGAACTCGACATAACGGAGGAGATGAACCTTACCGCGCCTGCCATTCAAAAGAGTGAGGTGTTGTCGTCCCTGCCCGCCAAAGCCGCAATCTATGCAACGGCACTGGAGGCCATGCCCGAAATCGAACGGGGCAAACTGGCCGTCGAATCTGCGGAGCTGGGTATTCGGCAGGCCCGGGCCGGGTTCTATCCCTCCGTTTCACTTACCGCCGGCATCGGCACGGGCCACATGTCCAACGGCGGATACGAAAACGGAAGCCAGATCTGGAACCGCTTCAACGAGAATCTCGGTCTGACGCTGAGCGTGCCGATCTTCTCGAACCGCCGCAACCGTACGGCGGTGAACAAGGCGCGCCTCGAGGAGGCCAACAGCCGCCTCTCGTGGCAGGATCTGCAGAAGACGCTGCTGCGCGAGGTGGAATCGGCCTACCTGGACGCCCTTTCGGCCCAGTCGCAGTACCGCGCCGCCACCGAGAAGGAGCGCTATGCCCGTGAGAGTTTCGACCTGACGCAGGAGCAGTTCAACCTCGGCGTGAAGAACACCGTCGAACTGATCACGGCACAGAACGAATGGGCCTCCTCACGTCAGGAGGTGCTGCAGGCCAAGTACATGGCGCTGCTGAACATCGAGCTGCTGAACATCTACCAGGGGCTCGGCACCCGTACGATCAACTGAAAACAAGCAACATAAGATGAAACGGAAAAGAATCCTGATTGCGGCGGCGGTCGTCATCGCAGCCATTGTGCTGTGGCTGGTGCTGCGACCTTCGAAAGGGGAGGGTATCACGCTGGAGACCACGCCGACGAGCCGCATTACGATCCGCAATTCGGTGACGGCCACCGGCACCGTCGAACCGGTCACCGAGGTGGAGGTCGGCACACAGGTCTCGGGCATCATCGACCGCCTCTACGTCGACTACAACGACGTGGTGAAGGCCGGCCAGCTGATCGCCGAGATGGACAAGGTGACGCTGCAGGCCGAACTGGAGTCGGCACAGGCCGAACTGGCCAACTGCAAGGCCGAGTACGACTATCAGACGAAGAACTACGCCCGGACGAAGGCCCTGCACGAGAAAGCGCTGGTGAGCGACCAGGAGTACGACGACGCCACGTACCTCTACGAGAAGTCGCGGGCGGCCTACGACCAGGCCAAGGCGGCCATGGTGAAGGTCGAGCGCAACCTGGGCTACGCGACCATCACCTCGCCGATCGACGGTGTGGTGATCAGCCGGGCCGTCGAGGAGGGACAGACCGTCGCGGCAGGCTTCGAGACCCCGACGCTCTTCACCATCGCCAACGACCTGACGCAGATGCAGGTCATCGCCGATGTCGACGAGGCCGATATCGGGCAGGTGGCCGACGGCCAGCGCGTGGAGTTCACCGTCGACGCCTATCCCGACGACACGTTCAGCGGAACGGTCGAGCAGGTGCGGCTCGAGGCGACGACCGAATCGAGCGTCGTCACCTACGAGGTGGTCATCACGGCCTACAACCCCGACCTGAAGCTCAAACCGGGGCTGACGGCCAACGTGACGATCTATACGCTCGAGAAGGAGCAGGCGCTGGCCGTGCCGACCAAGGCGCTGCGCTTCGTGCCCGATGCGGAATTGCTGGGCGAAGTGGGCGTGACCGTCGGAGGAAGCGCAACCTCGGCCCCGGGCAAACGCGAGGTGTGGGTGATGCGCGGCCGGGAGTTGCAGCCGTGCCTGGTCACGACGGGAGCCGCGAGCGGCGATCTGACGGAGATCACCGGAGGACTCACCGACGGCGATACGGTAGCCGTGGAGCTGACGGCGGTCACCTGGCAGCCACAGGCTCCCACGACGGAACGCAGTCCCTTCATGCCGTCGCCTCCGGGATCGGACAAAAAGAAGAAATAGGGGTCACAACCGCAGATGAACGAGGATAAAACGGAGAAATGCCATGGACGGGAATGAGAAGCGGGAGGTGATCCGGCTGGAGCAGATCCGGCGCAATTTCCAGGTGGGCGACGAGACGGTCCACGCCCTGCGCGGCGTGTCGTTCACGATCCGCGAGGGGGAGTTCGTGACGATCATGGGCACCTCGGGATCGGGCAAGTCGACGCTGCTCAATACGCTGGGATGCCTCGACACGCCGACCTCGGGCGAATACTACCTCGACGGGGTGTCGGTGCGCACGATGGACAAGAACCAGCGGGCGACGCTGCGCAACCGCAAGATCGGCTTCGTCTTCCAGAACTACAACCTGCTGCCGAAGACGACGGCCATCGAGAACGTCGAACTGCCGCTGATGTACAATCCGCAGTGCAAGGCCGACGAACGGCGGCGACGGGCCATCGCGGCGCTGGAGGCCGTGGGGCTGGGCGACCGGCTCCTGCACAAGAGCAACCAGATGTCGGGCGGACAGATGCAGCGTGTGGCCATCGCGCGGGCGCTGGTCAACAACCCGGCGGTGATCCTGGCGGACGAAGCCACCGGAAACCTCGATACACGGACGAGTTTCGAGGTGCTGGTACTCTTCCAGCAGCTCCACGCCGAGGGGCGCACGATCATCTTCGTGACACACAACCCCGAGATTGCGCAATACAGCAGCCGCAACATCACACTGCGTGACGGCCATATCACCGGCGACACCCGCAACGAACACATCTTGAGTGCGGCCGAGGCGCTGGCCCGGCTGCCGAAACAGGAGGATTATTAGCAGACCATGAACTTCGCGAATCTTTTCAAAATAGCCGTCAAGGCACTGAGCAACAACAAGCTGCGCGGCTTTCTGACGATGCTGGGCATCATCATCGGCGTAGCGTCCGTGATCACGATGCTGGCCATCGGCCAGGGTTCGAAACGCAGCATCCAGGCCGAGATCAGCGAAATGGGGTCGAACATGATCATGATCCACCCGGGCGGCGACCGCCGGGGCGGCGTGCAGCTGAGCGCCGACGACATGGAGTCGCTCAAGTTGGAGGATCTGGAGGACATCCAGACCAAGACGCGCTACGTGACCTACGTCTCGCCGTCGGTCAACAGCGCGGGACAGGCCGTCTACGGATCGAACAACACCCCGACGACGGTCTACGGCGTGAATCTCGACTACCTGGAGATCCGCCGCTACCGCGTCGATGACGGCGACACCTTCTCGGAGCAGGACATCAAGACCGCCGCGAAGGTCTGCCTGGTCGGGAAGACCGTTGTCGACGAACTCTTCCCCAACGGGGAGAATCCCGTGGGCAAGGTCATCCGCTTCGGGACCATCCCGTTCCGGATCGTCGGTGTCCTGGAGAGCAAAGGCTACAACAGCATGGGCATGGATCAGGACGACCTGATCATCGCCCCCTACACAACCGTCCAGAAACGTATTCTGGCCATCACCCACCTGCAGGAGATCGTCTGCTCGGCGCTGACCGAGGCCTACACCGACCAGGCCATCGACGAAATCACGGAGATCCTGCGTGAAAACCACCGGCTGAAACCCTCGGACGAGGACGACTTCTCGATCCGTTCGCAGCAGGAGATGGCCTCGATGCTCACCTCGACGACCGACATGATGACCGTTCTGCTGGCGGCCGTGGCGGGCATCTCGCTCCTGGTCGGCGGCATCGGCATCATGAACATCATGTACGTCTCGGTAACGGAACGAACACGTGAAATAGGCCTCCGCATGTCGATCGGCGCCAAGGGGATAGACATTCTGGCGCAATTCCTCATCGAATCGATTCTGATCAGCGTTACGGGCGGACTGATCGGCGTAATCGTGGGCGTCGGAGCCGCCATTGCGGTGAATCTGATCGCCGCCTTCCCGATCTACATCCAGCCGTGGAGTGTCTTCCTCTCGTTCGCGGTCTGCACCCTCACGGGAGTCTTCTTCGGGTGGTATCCGGCCCAGAAGGCCGCCATGCTCGACCCGATCGAAGCCATCCGCTACGAATAACCGGCTTAGGAAGCCGGCCTTAGGGGCTGCGTATACGCCAAGAGGTTTCCGAACCAGCAATCGGGCGCTCCCAGACCGAAATTTTTATTACCTTTGTTCCATGACCGCATCGCAATCGAAATTCACCGGGTGGCTGGTCCACATCACGGTTTGGGCCGTGATCTTCTGTATGCCGCTCTTCCTGACCGGTCCCAACCGGCCACTGATGAACGGACCGCAATACGTACGTTTCCTGCTCGTCCCGATCTCGTTCATGGCGGTCTTCTACACGAACTATTTCCTGCTGATCGACCGCTATCTGACCACACGCCGCTTCGGCCGCTTTACGGGCTACAACCTGCTGTTCATCGCCGTGGTGATGATCCTGGTCCACCTGCTCTTCCGCTACGTACTGCCGCCCGACATGCATCATCCGCCGATGGCACGCCCCTGGCAGCATACGGTACGCTTCTTCGCGGGCAACCTGACCCTTTACCTGCTGGTGGTGGGGGTTGGCGTGGCCATCCGCATGACCAGCGGATGGTACCGTGCCGAAGCAGCCCGCAAGGAGCTCGAACACAGCCATACGCAGGCCGAGCTCCAGAACCTCAAGAGCCAGTTGAATCCCCACTTCCTCTTCAACACGCTCAACAACATCTACTCGCTCATCCAGCTCGACACCGACCGCGCCCAGCAGGCCGTCCACGATCTGAGCCGTCTGCTGCGCTACGTGCTCTACGACAGCAGTCATCCGACGGTTCCCGTGGCGGCGGAGATCAACTTCCTGCGCGACTACATCGAGTTGATGCGCATCCGTCTGCCGCGTCACGTGAAGCTCTTCCTTGCGCTGCCCGACGCGCCGTCCGAGCGTCCCGTGGTACCGCTGCTGTTCATTTCGCTGGTGGAGAACGCCTTCAAGCACGGCGTCGACAACGACCGCCCCTCCTACATCTCAATCGACATCCACGAAATCGGCGACCAGCTGATCTGCCGCATCAAGAACAGCTACTTTCCCAAATCGGGCGCCTCGGACCGCAGCGGCTCGGGAATCGGACTGAAAAATCTTTCCCGACGGCTGGAGATGCTCTATGCGGGACGATACACCTTCGAGTACGGACGTTCGGGCGACGCCTACACGGCACTGCTGTGCCTCAATCTGTCGGAATCATGAACTGGAAACTGCGCTGCATGGTCATCGACGACGAGCCGCTGGCCGTCGAACTGATGGAGAGTTACGTACGGAAGACCCCGTTTCTGGAGCTCGTCGGCTCCTGCGGGAGCGGCACGGCGGCCTTCACGGCCCTGCGCCGGCAGCCGGTCGACCTGCTCTTCTGCGACATCCAGATGCCCGGTCTGAGCGGCATGGAGCTCTCGCGCATGCTGCCCGCGCAGACGCGCGTCATCTTCACGACGGCCTTTCCGCAGTATGCCGTCGAGGGGTTCCGGGTCCAGGCGATGGATTATCTGCTCAAGCCGATCAGCTATAACGACTTCCTGACGGCGGCAAACAAGGCGCTCGCGTGGTTCGATCTGAAACGCCGCGCCGAACAGTCCCTGCACTCCGGAGCGGAGAGCCCGGCCGGGGCATCCGGCCTTTCGGCGGCGGCAGAAACGGAATCCGGCGGCAAAGCGTCGCAAAGCGTCGGAACCGCGGCACCGGCCGGAGCAGCCGGAGCAGCCGGAGCAGCGGGGGAGTCGCCTGCCGTACAAGGGGGCGGACAAGAGGGTGCACAGGGATCCGGTCAAAGAGCCACACAAGGGACCGGACCTGCCGGAAGGTTCGGCGACGATCTCCGGCAGAGCCTCTTCGTCAAGACGGAGTATCGCCTGCAGCAGATTCCGCTCGAAAGAATTCTCTATATCGAAGGGCTGAAGGATTACGTGAAGATCCACGTCGAGGGCGAAGCCCATCCGGTCGTCTCGCTGCTGAGTCTGAAGAGCCTCGAGGAGCAGCTTCCGGCCGACCGTTTCATCCGGGTCCACCGCTCGTATATCGTCCAGCCGTCGAAGATCCACACGATCGAACGCAACCGGATTCTCTTCGACCGGGAGCGGATCCCCATCTCGGAGAACTACCGACAGCCGTTCTACGATTTTCTCGCCCGCCACGCACTGCTTCCGGGAGGCATTCCCGGCAAGGAGTAGAGCTGCCGTAACGCCCTCCCGCCGACCGTCCGCACCCCTGAAGGCCGACCGCACCTCCTCGCCGGCCGGCAATATCCCGCTCCGGGTCATGCCCCGGCCCGCCCTCTGCGGTCCGAACTTTACGACAAAAAGAACCAAAAGCGGAAAAAGTTCTTCCAAAACATCATATTTGGCCGAAAAATCCGTTTCCTATGGAAAAAGTTCGTACCTTTGCAGGCTCCCGGAAACCAGGCAAACATCCGGAACTTTATTGAACATGAAACTATCACGCGAGAAAATCGTAAAGCAGGCGACCCAAGCCGGACGCCGCACGCTCCAACTCGGCAAACAAGCCGGCGGACGCATCCGCCGCTTCTCCAAGCGAACGTGGGAAATTCTGGGCCTCTGCGTCATCCTGATTGCCGGAGGTGTTTGGTGGATCTTCCGCCCCGAACCGCCCAAGCCCATTCTGCCCGTCGTCGAGGTGGAGCCCGTCCGGACGGACGACATCGAAATCTACGGCGAATACGTCGGACGCATCCGCGCCCAGCAGTTCGTCGAAATCCGTGCCCGCGTCGAGGGCTTCCTCGAGAAGATGCTCTTCGAGGAGGGCACCTACGTCCGCCGCGGACAACCGCTCTTCATCATCGACCCCAAGGTCTACGAAGCCCGCGTCAACAAGGCCCGGGCCCAGCTGAACAAGGACAAGGCCATGGCCCAGAAGGCCGAACGCGACCTGCAGCGCATCCAGCCCCTCTACGAGCAGAATGCCGCCAGCCAGCTCGACCTGGACAATGCCGTCGCCTCGTACGAGAGCGCCACGGCCGCCGTGGCCATGAGCGAGGCCGACCTCACGCAGGCCGAAACCGCCCTGAGCTACACCACGGTCAGTTCGCCCATCTCGGGCTACATCTCCGAACGCAGCGTCGACATCGGTACGCTCGTCAGCCCGAACGGCAAGTCGCTGCTGGCAACGGTCGTCAAGAGCGACACCGTACGCGTCGACTTCAGCATGACGGGCCTCGACTACCTGAGAAGCAAGGCCCGCAACGTCAATATCGGTCAGAAGGATACCACCCGCAAGTGGAACCCCTACGTCACCATCACACTCCCCGACAACACGCCCTATCCGCTGCCCGGGCTGGTCGACTTCGCCGATCCGCAGGTCGATCCCGAAACCGGAACCTTCTCGGTGCGTGCCGAAATGGCCAACCCCGACCGGATCCTGCTCCCGGGACAGTTCACCAAGGTGCGGCTGCTGCTGGACGTGCGGGAGGACGCCATGGTAATCCCCACCAAGTCGGTGGTCATCGAGAAGGGCGGCGCCTATATCTTCGTGGTGCGCCCCGACAGCGTGGCCGAACGCCGCATGGTCGAACTGGGGCCTGAACTGGGCAACCGCGTGATCGTCGAACGCGGCGTGGTGCCGGGCGAGAAGATCGTCACCGAGGGATTCCACAAACTCACCCACGGCGACAAGGTCGAACCCGTCGCTCCGGTCAGGGAGACGGCCAAGGACGAAGTGTCGAATCCCGAAAACTGATCCGCACATGAAATCCGATTTCTTCATTGACCGGCCGATATTCTCGACCGTCATCTCGATCGTCATCGTCATCGTGGGTCTGCTGGGACTGGTGCTGCTGCCCGTCGACCAGTATCCGCACATCGTGCCGCCGGTGGTCAAGATCTCGGCGTCGTACCCGGGCGCCAGCGCCCAGACCGTCACGCAGGCCGTCGCCACCCCGATCGAACAGGAGCTGAACGGTACGCCCGGCATGCTCTACATGGAGTCGACGAACTCCAACTCGGGAAGTTTCACCGCCACGGTGACCTTCGACATCGACACCGATGCCGACCTGGCCGCCGTCGAGATCCAGAACCGCGTCAAGCAGGCCGAGGCGCGTCTGCCGGCCGAGGTCGTGCAGAACGGCATCTCGGTCGAGAAACAGGCCTCGAGCCGCCTGATGACCGTCACGCTGCTGTCGAACGACCCGAAATTCGACGAAATCTACCTCTCGAACTACGCCACGCTGAACGTGCTGGACATGTTGCGGCGCGTGCCGGGCGTCGGCAGCGTCTCGAACGTCGGCAGCCGCTACTACGCCATGCAGATCTGGGTGCAGCCCGACCGTCTGGCCAACCTCGGACTCACGGTCCAGGACCTGCAGAAGGCCCTCAAGGACCAGAACCGCGAATCGGCCGCCGGTGTGCTGGGCCAGCAGCCCATCACGGATCTCGACGTCACCACGCCGATCATCGCCCAGGGGCGTCTCTCGTCCGTCGGGCAGTTCGAGGAGATCGTCATCCGCGCCAACCCCGACGGCTCGCTCATCCGCCTGCGCGACGTGGCCCGCGTCTCGCTCGAAGCCGCTTCGTACAACACCGAGAGCGGTATCAACGGCGGAAATGCCGCCGTGATGAACGTCAACATGCTGCCGGGCGCAAACGCCATGGAGGTAGCCCAGCGCGTCAAGCAGACCATGGAGGAGATCAGCCGCAACTTCCCCGAGGGTATCTCCTATGAGATCCCCTTCGACATGACGGATTACATCTCGCAGTCGATCAAGGAGGTCTACCATACGCTCATCGAGGCGCTGCTGCTGGTGATCCTCGTAGTCTTTCTCTCGCTGCAGAACTGGCGGGCCACGCTGATCCCGACGATCGCCGTGCCGATCTCGCTGATCGGTACGTTCGGCGTGATGCTCGTCTTCGGCTTCTCGCTCAACATGATGACGCTGCTGGGTCTGATCCTGGCCATCGGTATCGTCGTCGACGATGCCATCGTGGTGGTCGAGGCCGTCGAACGCACGATGGACGAGGAGGGGCTGTCGCCCTACGAGGCCACCAAAAAGGCCATGAAGGGGCTGGGCAGCGCCATCATCGCCACGTCGCTCGTTCTGTGCGCCGTATTCGTGCCGGTGAGCTTCCTGTCGGGCATCACCGGACAGTTGTACCGGCAGTTCACCATCACGATCGCCGTTTCGGTGCTGATCTCGACGTTCGTGGCCCTGACCCTCTCGCCGGCCCTCTGCGCCCTGATCCTGCGGCCCGATTCGGGCAAGAAGAAAAACCGCCTGTTCCGCCGCATCAACCTCTGGCTGGCTCGCGGCAACAAGTTCTACGAGAAGATGATCCGCGGCGGCGTGCGCCACTCGAAGCGGATGCTCGCCCTCTTCGGGCTGACACTCGTGGCGCTGTGGCTGCTGAACAAGGTCGTGCCGCAGAGCTTCATGCCCCAGGAGGACCAGGGCTACTTCACCGTCGAACTGGAGCTCCCCGAGGGGGCTACGCTCGAACGCACGCGCAAGGTCACCGACCGGGCCATGGCATACCTGATGTCGCTGCCCGACGTGGAGTACGTGCTCAACGTCACGGGTTCGAGCCCGCGCGTGGGGACAAACCAGTCGCGCAGCCAGCTGACCGTGATCCTCAAGCCGTGGGAGGAGCGCAAGAGTTCGGATATCCGCGAGGTGATGAGTGACGTGCGGAAGGAGCTGGAGCGCTATCCGGAGAGCAAGGCCTACCTCTCGACGCCGCCCGTCATCCCGGGACTGGGCGCCTCGGGCGGTTTCGAGATGGTGCTCGAAGCCCGCGGCGACGCCTCGTACAACGACCTGCAGCGGGCCGTCGACACGTTGCTGCACTACGCCTCGCAGCGCAAGGAGCTCACCGGACTCTCGTCGTCGATGCAGAACGACATTCCGCAGCTCTACTTCGACGTCGACCGCGACAAGGCCCAGATGCTGGGCGTTCCGATGGCCGACATCTTCTCGACGGTGAAGACCTTCACCGGGTCGGTCTACGTCAACGACTTCAACATGTTCAACCGCATCTACCGCGTCTACATCCAGGCCGAGGCCCCGTACCGCGCCCAGCGTGAGAACCTCGGACTGTTCTTCGTGCGGGGTGCCGACAAGGCCATGATCCCGATCACGGCCCTCGGCACGACCTCCTACACCACGGGACCGGGTACGATCCGCCGCTTCAACATGTTCAACTCGGCCACCATCTCGGGCGAAGCGGCCCAGGGCTACAGTTCGGGACAGGCGATGGCCATCCTCGAACAGATCGCCCGGCGTCATCTGCCCGCGACGATCGGCATCGAGTGGAGCGGCCTCTCGTATCAGGAAAAGCACGTCAGCGGGCAAACGGGCTACGTACTGGGGCTGGCCTTCCTCTTCGTCTTCCTCTTCCTGGCGGCGCAGTACGAAAGCTGGCTGATCCCCGTGGCGGTGATCCTCTCGCTGCCCATCGCCGGCATCGGCGCCTACCTCGGAAACTGGGCCTGCGGACTGGAGAACAACATCTACTTCCAGATCGGTCTGGTGATGCTGGTGGGCCTGGTGGCCAAGAACGCCATCCTGATCGTCGAATTTGCCAAGGAGGAGGTCGAGAAGGGTCGCGACACGTTGTCGGCCGTCATCCAGGCCGCGCACCTGCGTTTCCGGCCCATCGTCATGACCTCGCTGGCCTTCATTCTGGGCATGCTGCCGCTCGTGTTCGCCAGCGGTCCGGGTTCGGCCAGCCGCCAGGGAATCGGTACGGGCGTCTTCTTCGGCATGCTGGTGGCCATCACGGTCGGCATCGTCTTCGTGCCGTTGTTCTTCGTCTGGGTTTACAAAGTGAAAGAAAAATGGTCGAAACGATGAAACGAACTACCTTATATATCCTCCTGTGCGGATGGCTGCTGACGACGGCCGCCGGCTGTTCGGTGCAGAAGAAGTGCAAGTCGCCCGATCTGGAGGTTCCCGAAGAGATCGTCGCCGGAGAGCGGGATTCACTCTCGATCAGTGACCGCAACTGGTGGGAGATCTACTCCGACCCGACGCTCTGCCGGCTGATCGAACGCACGCTCGAACACAACCGCAGTCTGCAGTCGGCCGACGCCCGCGTGCGCCAGCTCGAGGAGCTCTACCGCGTGAGCAAGGCCGCGCGTCTGCCGTCGGTCGACGGGATGGCCTATGCCAACCGCGAGACGAACGACTATGCCGACACGAAGTTCTCGAACGATCCCGAAATCGGCATCAAGGCGCGTCTGAGCTGGGAGGCCGACCTGTGGGGGAGCCTGCGGTGGGCCAAACGCAAGGGTGCGGCCGAGTATCTGGCCTCGGTCGAGGGGGCCCGGGCACTGCAGATGGCGCTGGTGGCCGAGGTGGCCACGGCCTACTTCGAGCTGGTGGCGCTGGACAACGAGTTGCAGATCGTCCACCGTACGGTGGAGACCCGCGAGGAGAGTGTCGAACAGGCGCGGCTGCGTTTCGAAGGGGGCCTGACCTCCGAGACGAACTACCAGCAGGCGAAGGTCGAGCTGGCGAGCGCCTCGGCGCTGATTCCGAATCTCGAGCTGCAGATCGCCCAGAAGGAGAACCAGATCTCGGTACTGGCCGGGGGATTCCCCGACCGGGTCGAACGGGCCAAACTGGATCTGAATGTCGTGATGCCCGAAGCGCTGCCCATCGGGCTTTCGTCGACGCTGCTGCAGCGGCGGCCCGACGTGCGGCAGTCCGAGCAGCAACTGCGCGCGGCGATGGCGGGCGTGGGCATTGCCTATGCCGACCGCTTCCCGCGGCTGACCTTCACGCTGACGGGCGGTGTGGAGAACGGCCACTTCAAGGGGCTGCTCGAATCGCCCTTCACCTACATGGCCGCCAATCTCACGGCGCCGCTCTTTGCCTTCGGCACCAAGCGGGCGAAGTACCGCGCAGCGCTGGCGGCCTACGACCAGGCGCGGCTGGGCTATGAACAGAAGGTACTGGAGGTCTTTCAGGAGGTGAACGACGCCGTGGTGGCCTACCGCAACATGCGCCGCACGGCCGAGTTGAAGTACAACCTGCGCGAGGCGGCCCGGCAGTATGTCGTACTGGCCAAGCTGCAGTATATCAACGGGGTGATCCGCTACATCGACGTACTGGACGCCCAGCGGAAATTCTTCGACGCGCAGATCGAGGAGAGCAACGCCGTGCGCAACGAACACCTGGCGCTGGTCGAGCTCTACAAGGCGCTGGGCGGCGGTTGGAATGTCGACCGCACGGTCTTCCGAGAGCAGGCTGCGGCCGCCGCGGATGACGCTGCAACCGCCACGGAAACCTCCGGAAGGGAATAGATCTCCGGGAGGGTGGAGCAGGAGGGGATAAGCCGCAGCTGCCCGACACCGCTCCGATGCCGCAAAGATCCCTGCGAACCGATGCGAATCAGCCCCCTACGGAAATCAGCCCCTACGAAAACACGAAAAGACCTCCGACCTGTGGGTCGGAGGTCTTTTCGCATGCCGGTGTGAAGGGATCCGAAGCGACGCCGGCATCCATCCGGCTACGGCTTCCTGCGATGGAGCCGGGCGCGGATGCGGCTCAGCGACTGGGGCGTGATCCAGAGATAGGAGGCGATGTGTTTGAGCGGCACGACGCGCAGCAGTTCGGGATTCTCCTCCATCAGAGCCCTGTAACGCTCTTCGGCCCGCGGGGCACCGCCGGCGGCCAGCAGCCAGTTCTCCAGATCGAGAAACTGCACCTCGAACAGACGCCGTCCGAAATTGGCCGCCTCGACCGACTCGCCGAAAAACAGTTCCAGCTCCCGACGCGGAAGGGCATAGAGTTCGGCATCGCACATCGCCTCGATAGTGATCGACGAGGGACGGTCGTCGACATAACTGCGCGTCGAGAAGATCGCCTCGCCCTCCCCGGCAAACCACAGCGCAATGTCGTTCCCTTCGTGCAGATAGTGGCCGAGCCAGACGCCGCGGCTCACCAGGTAGAAATCGCCGTTGCGCTCGCCCTGACGCACAATGCACTCGCCCTTGCGGTACTCGCAGCGCTCCATGCGGCCGAGTAGCGCTTCGCAGGCCGGGATCGGAAGGTGATATTTCCGGCTGAATTTTTCGAGAAAGGGAGTCATTGCGCCTTGCCGTTACGATTCATACCGCAAAGATAGGAAAACTGCAGCGCGAAGACAAGCCGCCGGCTCGACAAAACCGCATGCGACGTGACGCTTCTATGCGGCCCGATGTTTCGGACGGCGTGCGTAGATGGCCACGACCACACAGAAGGTGAGCACCTCGGAGAGCGGTACGGCCAGCCAGATGCCCGGGATACCGGCCACAAGCGGCAGCCCGAAAAAGCATCCCACCTGAAAGACGAAGCCGCGCAACAGCGTGAGGGCCATGGCCGGACGCGGTCGCTCGACACTCTGGAAATAGATGATCGAGACGATGTTGACGGCAAAGAAGACAAATCCGGCGGCAAAGAGCGGAAGCCCCTCGACGGCTATTCTGTAGGCGGGATATTCCGGCGAGATGAACATCGCCGCGATCCAGCGGCTGGCCAGCGCCGTTGCAAGAAAGACACACGCTCCGAACCCGACGGCCGTAGCCAGCGCCAGGTGGAAGGCCCTGCGGACCCGGTCGGGATTCCCGGCGCCGAAGTTATAGCTCAGAATGGGCTGGGCCGACTGTCCGATGGCGTTGTTGACCATGAAGATGATCGGGAAGAAGTAGCAGGCGATGCTGAAGGCCGCCACGCCGTCCTCGCCCAGATAGCGGATGAAGACGTAGTTGCCCGAAAACATCATCGTGGCGATGGCCGCCTCGCAGAGGAAGCTCGACAGCCCCAGCCGACACATGTAGCCGACGTTGCGACGCGTCAGGCGCAGGCTTTTGCGGCTTGTCTTCACGCGGCAGAAGCGAACCCGGCAGCGACGCCGGCTCAGGTAGACGACAATCATCACCGCCCCGACGACATACCCCAGACTTGTGGCCAGTGCCGCCCCCAGCATGCCCCAGCCGCAGACGAAGATGAAGACGTAGTCCAGCACGATGTTGATGACGGCCGGCACGACGTTGCAAAACATGGCGTAGTTGGGCGAGCCATCCAGACGGATGAAGAACATCCCGGAGCTCAGCAGCGCACTGAAGGGCAGGAACGGCACAAACCAGCGCATGTACTCGACGGCCAGCGGCAGCAGCCGCTCGGAACTGCCCAGCAACCGCGCCACCTCGGGCATAAAGAGCGAAATCACGCTGCTGTAGAGGGCCAACAGCAGCGTCGAGACGACGACGGCCTGCGTGATGTTGATACGGGCCGTGCGGAGCTTACCGTGCGAAAGGTGAATCGACGCCACGACCGACGCCCCGACACCGAACATCAGACCGACCCCCGTGCTGATGAGGAAGAGCGGCGAGGTGATGTTGACCGCCGCCAGAGCGTCGCTGCCGATGCCGTGGCCGACGAAGATGCCGTCCGTGATGACGAAGGCGACCGAGAAGACCATCCCCAGCACCGTCGGGATCAGCAGACGCCGGAACAACTGCGGAATGTCCATCCGTGCGAAATCGATACTGTCTTTCATAGGTTCCGTTTTTGGGTCACAAAGATAGGGGCTTCCGCCTGCGGAAAAATTAACATAGGATAAAAAATCGGCCCGACGACGGACCCCAAAAATCCCGGCCGGGAGGATCTCGGTCGGGATTGGGGATCGGGAATTGCGCCCGGACGAACAGAGACTCCGGGAATCAGAGCTTGTTCTGCCGGAGCTGCTCGACAAAATGGTCGATGCGGTGCAGCTGCTGCGGGATATCGATCGTCTGCGGACAGTGTGACACGCACTGCCGGCAGCCGATGCAGTGGCTGGCCTGACGCAGCCGCGGCACCGAACGGTCGTAACCGATCAGAAAGGCCCGCCGGGCCCGTTGGTAATCGGGATCCTGCGCGCTCTTGGGCACGTTGCCCTCGTTGATACACTTGTTATAATGGGCGAAGATGGCCGGGATATTCAGCCCGTAGGGGCAGGGCATGCAGTACTGGCAGTCGGTGCAGGGAACCATCGGATACCGGAGCAGATCGCGGGCTGTCTCCTCGAGCAGTGCATATTCGGCCTCGGTCAGCTCCTCGAGCGGCGAATAGGTGCGGATATTGTCCTGCAGATGCTCCATGTAGGTCATGCCGCTCAGCACCGTAAGCACCTTCGGATAGGAGCCCGCAAAGCGGAAGGCCCACGATGCGGCACTCTGCGTCGGACGCTGCTCCTTGAGACGGGCGACCAGATGGTCGGTCAACCGCGAAAGACGCCCGCCGAGCAGCGGCTCCATGATGACGACCGGAATGTTGCGCTTCTCCAGTTCGCCGTAGAGGTAGTCGGCATTGAGGTTGCGGCCCGAGGCGTGGCGCCAGTCGACGTAGTTCATCTGGATCTGGACAAAGTCCCAATGGGCTTCGCCGCTGTCGTGCATCGCCATCATGTGTTCGAACAGCTCCTTCGAACCGTGGAACGACCAACCCAGATTGCGGATGCGTCCCGCGGCACGCTCGCCCTGCAGGAACTTCAGCATGCCGTTGTCGATGAAGCGCTGCCGGAAGGTCTCGATTCCCTTGCCGCCCAGCGAGTGCAGCAGGTAGTAGTCCAGATAGTCGACCTGCAGCTCGCGGAACGACTGCCGGTACATGGCCAGCGAGTTTTCGCGCGTGGGATTCGAAAAGTTCGACATCTTCGTAGCCACGAAATAACTCTCGCGCGGATGACGCTTGAGAGCAATGCCCGTCGAACGTTCGGAAAATCCCTGCAGGTAGACGGGCGCCGTATCAAAATAGTTGACCCCGTGGGCCAGCGCGTAGTCGACCAGCGTGTTGACCGTCTCCTGATCGATCGGGTTGCCGTCGGCGGCCGGAGTCTCGAGCAGCGGCCAGCGCATGCATCCGTAACCCAGCAGCGAGACCCGGTCGCCCGTCGACGAGCTGGTGCGACAGGTCATCCGGTCGGTCGGGACCTCGCCCTGCGGGGCGGAGGTGCCGCTGCCGCTCTTCGGCGCACATCCGTAAAGGGCAGCCGTCGTGGCGGCCGCACCGAGTCCCAGCGTCTTCAGAAATTCGCGGCGGTCTATCTTGTTCTTCTCCATCTCTTTCACCGTTTAGAGCGTTTTGTGTTGTTGATGCCCCTCGACGACAATGGCGCTGAAGGGTCGGGCCGGGCAGAGGTTCTCACACGCCCCGCAGCCGATGCAGCGGGCCTCGTCGATGGTCGGAATGTGCAGCGAATGGGGGTCATTCGGATCGCTCGGCACCATGTGGATCGCCCCGACCGGGCAGTGGCGGGCGCAGTTGCCGCACGAGACGCCGTCGGTCCGCACCACGCAGTTTTCGGGAATCCACACCGAGTGGCCGATCTGGATCGAGGACTTCTCGGCCAGATCCGTCAGGCGGATGGCACCCGTCGGGCAGACCTCCGCGCACTTCGTGCACTCGGGACGGCAGTAACCGCGTTCGTACGACATCTCGGGCTTCATCAGCCGCATCAGATCGCCCGACGGTCGCAGCACCTGATTCGGGCAGACCGTCACACAGAGCTGGCAGCCCGTGCAGTGGGCGAGGAAATCCCGCAGGCTCCGGGCTCCGGGCGGTACGAGCGGCGTCGACCGCTCCGGGGCGCGTTTCTTCTCGATAAAGGCCAGTCCTCCGTCGACCTTCTTCTCCTGGGCCTGAATGGCCGAACCCACCAGCAGTCCCACCACGCCGAGGAATCCGCGGCGCGAAACCTTCCCCCCGGCGGAACTCTCCGAAGCCGGGGAGGCCGGGGCGTTCACCGAGGCAGCAGAGGCTGCAAAGACAGCGGGGGAGACAACCGTGGCCGAAACAGGGCTATCGGTCGTAGCTGCAGCGGGGGAGACAACCTGGACAGAAGCGGCCGTCGACCGCGAGAGACTCTTCTTCCGGTCCGGTCCCTTTGCGTCGGTTCCGGCGGCCGGTTTCGGTGCCGAGTGCCGCCACGTATAGGAGATGACCCCCTGGCGGCAGTGCTCCAGACAGTCCATGCAGGCCACACAGCGGCTGTAGTCGATCGTGTGAGCCGCCGGATCAATGCACGAAGCCTTGCAGTTGCGGGCGCAGAGCTTGCAACCGTTGCACTTCGACACGTCGAAGCGCGGCTTGAAGAGCGAGAAGCGCGACAGCTCGCCCAGCACCGTGCCCACCGGGCAGACCGTATTGCACCACGTGCGTCCGCCACGCCACGCCAGCACGAAGATCACCACGAAGGTCACCCCGGCAACGAGCAGCGTCGGGAGGCTCTTCAGCCAGACATCGACCGAATAGAAGGCGTAGCTGTCCAGACGCTCGGCCGCCCAGGCCAGCAGGTTGTTGCCCCAACCGTAGAACGGCGCCACGAGACTCTGGACCATGCGTCCGTAGGCGCTGTAGGGGGCAATCAGTGCGCCGATGCTTCCCAGACCGGCGGCCATCACCCCGATGAAGAGCACAAGCACCGTCCAGCGCAGCCACGTCCGGGCCGGCCGGTAGACAAAACGGTTGCGGTGCCTGCGCCGCCGTCCGGAGAACCACGAGACGAGGTCCTGCAGGACGCCCAGCGGGCAGATCACCGAACAGTAGATGCGCCCGAAGAGGAGCGTCAGCACCACCAGAAAGAGCACCACCCCGACGTTCAACGCCAGCACGGCGGGCAGAAACTGGATCCGGGCCATCCAACCGAACCACGCGTGGATGCTCCCCGTAAAGTCGAGGAACAACAGCGTGATCAGAACGAAGAAGAGGGTCGCCAATGCGATCCGGATTTTTCGCAGCATGGGTATTCAGTTTGTTCTATCTCACTATCTCATTCCGACGGATGCACACGCTCATCCGTCGATCATTCACCGCATTCCGCGCCCCCTCCTTCCGCAGAAGCCTACTTCTTCCCGGGCAGCACCTCGTTCAGGCAACCGATGGCGTTGAGCGTCCGCGGATAACCGATCCACGGCAGCAGCTGCGTCACCACGGCCAGCAGTTTGCGCTTGTCATTGCCCACCTGCACGTTGCCGGCGATATGCCCCTTGACCTGGGGTTCGCAGCCGCCGAGCGAGATGAGGATCGAAAAGGTCACCAGTTCGCGCATCGGCTCGTCCAGCCCGCCGCGGGTCATGTAGTCGCCGAAGCAGTTGGCCGAGAGGAAATCCTGAATGTGACGCTCCTCCCCGGGAGCCGCGGCACGCATGGCGTCGATGTTCGCGGCACCGAAGATCGTCCGCTGCACAGCCAGACCCTTTTCGAAACGGTCCTCGCGCGAAGTCGTCCCCTGCGGCGCAAGCGGCAGCTTCACGCCCCGGGCCCGCAGTATGTCGTTGGTCAGCTCCAGCAGATCGGCCACACGCGCCATTCCGGCGTAGGGGACCGCATGGTAGAGTACCTCCTTCACCTCGACGGGGGTTATGCCCGTATGAAGAGCCGCCTCAAGGGTCGTCCGGAAGAGCGTCCGGCTCTCCAGCGCCACGGCCGAGGCCAGCGTACAGAGCAGGCGCGTCCGCAGATCGAGATCGCTGTGGGAGGGAACTTCGCCGAGTGCAAAATTAGCAAAAATTTCCGCCAGTTCGGGATCTTCACCGCCCAAAATGGGCGTTTCACCCGGGAACAACTGCTCCAGCAGCTGCCGGGCATCCTCGCTGAGGACCGGAGCGGCGGCTGCAGCGGTTGTGGCGGCCGCATACTGCGCGTCGTCGACGGGTTCGAGCCACGTATTGACGTTGGTCTGCGGATTGCACTCGACGGCCAGATGCGAGAACCAGCTGTCGGGAGCCGCTCCGTGCCAGTGTTCGACATCAGGTGCGATCTCGACGATATCACCCGGCAGCAACTCCCGGGCCGCCTCGCCCCGGGCCTGATAATAGCCCCGCCCGCCGACGGCAATCAGCAGCTGACCGCCGGTATGGCTGTGCCAGTTGTTGCGGCATCCGGGCGAGAAGGTCACGTTCGAAACCGGCACGTGAAGCGCCGATTCACGGGTCAGCGGTGCCAGCCAGGCCTGACCGATAAAATACTTCGAAAACTGTTCCGGTAATTTGTCACCCACGGGAAACGGGCTGACTTTCTGAGGTTTTTCCATATGCTGTGCATGTAACGTTTGTACACATCCGCCCGTTACCAACAGCAGGGCGGTCCATAAGAGGTTCCAGATTCCGTTCATAAGGTTCGGGATGAAAGTTTCACGGTACAAAAGTAGCATCTTTCCGCCCTCCGAACCATACCCGGATTACGGATCCGCCTACCCGTTTTACGTATTCTCCCGGCAGCACGGCTGCCGGCCCCGTACACCCTCGGCCGTCGCGTCCGCCCGCACCGGTCCGCAGACGGCAGGAGGAGCGGATCCGGCACGGGGCCGCTCCTCCTCGGCCGTCGTGCTCCCGATCGCGGGACCGGTCACTCGGCGTCGATACGCACCTCGTTCGTCAAGGGCTTGTGAGCCTCGAATTCACGGATGTTCAACATCGTAATGCGCGCGATGTTGTCCAACGCCTCCCGGGTGAAGAATCCCTGATGCGAGGTGACAATCACGTTGTTGAACGACAGGAGGCGCGCCAGCACGTCGTCGTCCATAATGCGGTCCGAGGTATCCTCGTAGAAGTAGGCCGCCTCCTCTTCGTAGACATCCAGACCGGCCGCACCGATGCGTTTCTCCTTCAGTCCGTCGATCAGCGCCTCGGTATGGATCAGCTGCCCGCGGCCCGTATTGATGAGCACCACCCCCGGCTTCATGTGCGAAATGGCCACGTCGCCGATCATGTAACGCGTCTGGTCGGTCAGCGGGCAGTGGAGCGAGATGATGTCCGAACGGCTGTAAAGCTCCTCAAGCCCGACGTAGGTGATCCCTTCACGGGCGGCATAAGCCTCGTCGGGGTAGAGGTCATAGGCCAGAATCTCCATGCCGAAGCCCTTCAGAATGCGGATCAGTTCCCGGGCAATCTTGCCCGTACCGATGATGCCGGCCGTCTTGCCGTACATGTCGAAGCCCATCAGACCGTGCAGCGAGAAGTTCCCGTCGCGCGTGCGCCAGTAGGCACGGTGGATCTTGCGGTTGAGCGCCAGCATCAGTGCCACGGCGTGTTCCGCCACGGCGTGCGGCGAATAGGCCGGAACCCGTACCACCGGAATCCCGTAACGGGCCGCCGCCTTCAGATCCACGTTGTTGAAACCCGCACAGCGCAGGGCTATGAGCCGCACGCCCATCTCCGAGAGGGCGCCGATCGTCTCGGCATCGGCCGTATCGTTGACGAAGATACAGACAACATCCGCCCCCTTGGCCAACGCTACGTTGTTGGCATTCAGATGGCTGCGATGGTAGCAGACCTCGAAGCCGAAATTCGGACGGATCCGCTCGAAGGACTCCTTGTCGTAAGGTTGCGTCCCGAAAAGCATGACTTTCATAGCATTCGAATATTAGCCGGAATTTTCCGTGTCCCGAATCGACGCCTCCCCGCATCCGTCTCACCCGCAAACGCAGGGTGCGACATCCGAGGCGTCGCGTCGTTCTGAAAACGAAAAATCGAAGTTTTCATTATGTCGGTTTCCAGAAATCGTCCGTTCCGCCGCCGATTGTATCCAGTCACCTATATATTAGACGACTCCACCGGGAATGCGGCAAATTCGGGTCCAAAGCCGCCCCCTTGAAGACCAAAAAACCCGCCACAGCAGGATGCGATTATCCCCGTCGTGCGTTGCGGTATTCGGTGGGGGACTCCCCGGCGTGCTTCTTGAAGAAGCGGCCCAGATAGGACTGATCGGGGAATTTCAACCGGTAGGCGATCTCCTGCACCGAAAGATCCGTCGAGCGGAGCATCATCCGGATCTCAAGCATCACCGAGCGGTCGATGAACTCCTTGGCCGACGTATGGGCCACGCTGCGCACGATCGTCGACAGATAACGCGCCGAGATGCAGAGCCGGTCGGCATAAAAGGACACCTCGCGCTCCTGCGAGCAATATTCGTGAACAAGGGCTGCAAAGCGCTGAAACAGCTCTGTCTGACGTGTCGTCGACTCTCCGGCCGGCATCTGCTTCGAAGCAAAACGCTGCATCTTGTCGTAGATCTCCAGCAGGACGTTCTGCAGCCGGTTCTTGACAATCGTATTGCGGTAGATGTTCTGCCGGTCGCGGTAGTTGAAGGCCATCATCTGAAACCAGATATTGGTTCCGTCGACAATCCGTTGCGGGGGAGTCGACGAGAAGGGATTGCGATGCACGATCTCGAAAAATCCCGGATCCAGGCGGAAGGCCGCCTCCAGAAAAAGATCCCGCGAAAATGTGCAGTACGAGGCACGAAAATTCTCCGTCCGATCCAGAAAAAGCAGATAGCTCCCCGGCAGCAGCAACACCGTCGAATTGCATTGCAGCCGCCCCTGACACTGATCGACCATCACCTCCGCATGTCCCTCCCGACAGAAGAGAATGGCACACCCCTCGAGGCGGTGGGCATTCTGCTCGAAGTAGGAAAAATCGGACTCGCCGACAATGAACTGCTCCTCCGCAGAGGTGATTAACGGGTTGATTGAGGTCATGTGAATTCTTTTTTCGAACAAAAATAGTGAAAAAAGAGTTAATTCCTCTATTATTGTTCCGAAAAATGCCAACACTGTTCGCAATATAAGGCACATCGGCACCGTTTTTAAGATACTTTTGCACCTGAAAAAGTTTTTTAGTACAATAAAGCAAAGGAAAGTTATGAAGCAAACATTCGTGAAAGCGGCCGTTTGGGCATCTTGCCTGGCTGCCGTTGCATGTGGGCAGGCTCCGACGGCCATGGGTCCCGGCGAGTATGCCGTGATGACCATCGCCCAGACCGACCGCGAAATCCCGACCAACTACTCGGCAACGATCCGCGGTCGCCAGGACATCGACATCTATCCGCAGGTTTCGGGAACCATCTGGCAACTCTGCGTCACCGAAGGTCAGAACGTCTCGAAGGGGCAGACCCTCTTCATCATCGACCAGGTCCCCTACAAGGCCGCCCTGCAGACCGCCGAGGCCAATGTCGCAGCCGCCGAAGCCAGCGTGGCCACGGCCCAACTTACCTATGACAGCAAAAAAGAACTTTTCGCCCGCAACGTTGTCTCGCAGTTCGACCTCTCGACCGCCGAGAACAACCTGCTCACGGCCAAGGCCCAGCTGGCTCAGGCCGAAGCTCAGCGCGTAAACGCGGCCAACAACCTCTCCTATACGGTTGTCAAGGCTCCGTCGAACGGCGTCGTCGGCACGCTTCCCTACCGGGTCGGTGCCCTGGTGAGCGCCTCGATGCCCCAGCCGCTGACCACCGTCTCGGACAACTCGACCATGTATGTCTACTTCTCGATGACCGAAAACCAGCTGCTCAACCTCACGCGCCGCTACGGCTCGATCGCCCAGACGCTGAAGAACATGCCCGATGTCGAGTTGCAGCTCAACGACGGCTCGATGTATGACAAGAAGGGCCGCGTGGAGTCGATCAGCGGTGTGATCGACACCTCGACGGGCAGCGTTTCGCTGCGCGCCGCATTCCCCAACCCCGACGGACTGCTCCACAGCGGCGGTTCGGGCAACGTCGTGCTGACCAACTCGTTCAAGAACTGCATCGTCGTGCCGCAGGCCGCCACGTTTGAGATTCAGGACAAGGTATTCGCCTACAAGGTCGTAGACGGCAAGGCCACGTCGGCCCCGCTCAGCGTCGAGAAGATCTCCAACGGGCAGGAATATATCGTCACGTCGGGACTGGTTCCGGGCGATGTGATCGTCACCGAGGGTGTCGGCCTGATGCGTGAGGGCACGCCGATCCGTCCGAAGGGCGAGGCCGCCGCTCAGGCTGCTCCCGCCGAAGAGGCTGCCGCAGCTCCTGCCGCCGCAGAGAACCAGGAGCAGGCTGCCGCCGCCGATAACCAGACCGAGCAGAAGGCCGCTTCGGCCCAGACTCAAACCGAAAAGGAGGAATAACCCATGACACTCAGACATTTCATTGAACGACCCGTACTGGCGTCGGTCATCTCCATTGTCATCGTGATTGCGGGCATCATCGGCCTTGCAACACTGCCTATCGAGCAATACCCCGACATCGCGCCCCCGACGGTCATGGTACGTGCCTCCTATCCGGGAGCCAGTGCCGAGACCATTCAGAAATCGGTGGTCGTGCCCCTCGAGGAGGCCATCAACGGCGTCGAGGACATGACCTACATCACCTCGAGCGCCGCTGCCGGAAGCGCCTCGATCTCGATCTACTTCCGCCAGGGAACCAACCCCGACATGGCGGCCGTGAACGTACAGAACAAGGTATCGACCGCCACCGGACAGCTGCCTTCCGAGGTAACGCAGATCGGTGTGACCACCATGAAGCGTCAGACCTCCATGGTGAAGATCTTCTCGCTCTACAGCCCTGACGACAGCTACGACGAAACGTTCCTGTCGAACTACCTGAAGATCAATATCGAGCCCCGAATCCTGCGTGTCCAGGGCGTCGGCGAGGCCTTCACGCTGGGCGCCGACTACTCGATGCGTGTCTGGCTCAAGCCCGACATCATGGCCCAGTACAAGCTCATCCCGTCGGACGTAACGGCGGCACTGGCCGAGCAGAACATCGAATCGGCTACCGGTACGCTGGGTGAGAACTCCGACAATACGTTCCAGTATACGATGAAGTATCGCGGACGCATGCAGACCCCCGAAGAGTTCGGGCAGGTGGTCATCCGCTCGGATGCCGACGGCAACATCCTGCGTCTGAAGGATATCGCCGACATCGAACTCGGCCGTGAATCCTACGCCTTCAAGGGCTACACGAACGGACACCCGGGCGTCAGCGCCATGGTCTTCCAGACCGCCGGCTCGAACGCCACGCAGGTCGTCAACGACGTCAACGCGCTGCTCGACGAAATCTCGCAGGAGCTGCCCAAAGGCATCGCCATCGCCCACCTGCAGAGCGTCAACGACTTCCTCTACGCCTCGATGAAGGAGGTGGTCAAGACCCTCTTCGAGGCCATTCTGCTCGTAATCCTCGTCGTATACGTCTTCCTGCAGGATATCCGTTCGACGCTCATCCCGACGGTCTCGATCATCGTGGCCCTGGTCGGTACGTTCGCCTTCCTGTCGGTGGCCGGATTCTCGATCAACCTGCTGACGCTCTTCGCCCTGGTACTTGCGATCGGTACGGTGGTCGATGATGCCATCATCGTCGTCGAGGCCGTTCAGGCGCGCTTCGACGCCGGATACAAGTCCTCCTACATGGCCACGATCGACGCCATGTCGGGTATCACGTCGGCCATCGTTACCTCGACGCTCGTCTTCATGGCCGTGTTCATCCCCGTGGCGATGATGGGCGGTACGTCGGGTGTCTTCTACACGCAGTTCGGTATCACGATGGCTGTGTCCGTGGGTCTGTCGGCCGTCAACGCCCTGACCCTCTCGCCGGCCCTCTGCGCCCTGATCCTGAGACCCTATATGGATGAGAACGGCGAGATGCGCGACAACTTCGCAGCCCGCTTCCGCAAGGCCTTCAACACCGCCTTCGGCGCCCTGGTGGCCAAGTACAAGCACGGCGTGATGCTCTTCATCAAGCACAAGTGGCTCATGTGGTCGACGCTCGGCCTGGCCTTTGTGGCACTGATCGTGCTGATGGACTCCACCAAGACGGGTCTGGTGCCCGACGAGGACCAGGGTACCATCATGGTCAACGTCACCACCGCCCCGGGTTCGACCCTCTCCGAAACCAACAAGGTCATGGAGGAGATCGCCGGACGTGTCCGGAGCATCCCGCAGATCAAGGACTTCATGCAGACGGCCGGTTACGGCATGATCGCCGGTCAGGGTACGTCGTACGGTATGTGTATCATCAAGCTGAAGGACTGGGACGAGCGTCCCGATAAGGAGGATGCCGTCAATGCGGTCATCAACCAGATCTACGCCCGCACGGCCGACATCAAGGATGCCCAGCTCTTCGCCGTGGCTCCGCCCATGATCTCGGGTTACGGTACGTCGACCGGTTTCTCGATGAACCTTCAAGACAAGACGGGCGGTGACCTGACCGATTTCTACAACATCTACCTGCAGTTCATCGCCGCGCTGAACCAGCGCCCCGAAATCGCCCGTGCCTACTCGACCTTCAACATCAACTTCCCGCAGTACATGGTCGACATCGACGCCGCCAAGGCCAAACGCGCCGGCGTATCGCCCTCGACCATTCTCTCGACCCTCTCGGGATACTACGGAGGACAGTACGTCTCGAACATCAACCGATTCTCGAAGATGTACTACGTGACGATCCAGGCCGACCCGAAATACCGGCTCGACACCGAATCGCTGAACAACGTCTTCGTCCGCACCGAAAGCGGCGAGATGGCTCCGCTGAGTCAGTTCGTCAACCTGACGCGTGTCTACAGTTCGGAGGTGCTCAACCGCTTCAACATGTACAACTCGATCGCCGTGAACGGTATGGCCGCCGACGGTTACTCGTCGGGTGACGCCATCAAGGCCATCCAGGAGGTTGCCGCCCAGGTACTGCCCCGAGGCTACGGCTACGAGTTCGACGGCATCACGCGTGAGGAGGCCCAGACGGGCAGCAACACGATCATCATCTTCAGTATCTGCATCCTGCTGATCTACCTGCTCCTGAGCGCCCTGTACGAGAGCTTCCTGCTGCCGTTCGCCGTCATTCTGGCCGTACCGTGCGGACTGATGGGTTCGTTCCTGCTGGCCAAGATCATGGGACTCGAAAACAACATCTACCTCCAGACGGGTATCATCATGCTGATCGGTCTGTTGTCGAAGACCGCCATCCTGATCACGGAGTACGCCGCCGACCGCCGCCGTGCGGGCATGAGCCTCACGCAGGCCGCCGTCTCGGCCGCCAAGGTCCGTCTGCGTCCTATCCTGATGACCGTGCTGACCTGCGTCTTCGGTATGATCCCGCTGGTACTGTCGCACGGCGTAGGTGCCAACGGCAACTCGACGCTGGGTTCGGGTGTCGTCGGAGGTATGATCGTCGGAACGCTGGCCCTGCTGTTCCTCGTGCCGACGCTGTTCATCGTCTTCGAGACGCTCCAGGAGAAGATCAAACCCCTCGAACTGGATCCCGATCCGCAGTGGGCCGTACGCGCCGAAGTAGAAGAGGTTAAAAACGAGAAAGAAGAGGAGTAAACCATGAGAAAAGCCATCATCATACTGGCTGCAGCGGCCATGACCGGCTGCGGCATCTACAAGCCCTACACCCGTCCCGAGGTGATGACCGACGGACTGTACGGCACGGCCGAGACCAACGACTCGACCACGCTGGGCGACATCAGCTGGCAGGAGATGTTCACCGATCCGCAGCTGCAGACGCTCATCACGCGGGCTCTGGAGAACAACACCGACCTGCAATCGGCCGGATGGCGCGTCAAGGAGGCCGAAGCCACGCTCAAATCGGCGCGGCTGGCCTACCTTCCGTCGTTCAACTTCGCCCCCCAGGGTTCGCTGAGCAGCTTCGACGGCGCCACACCGACGAAAACCTACACGATTCCCGTGACGGCCAGCTGGCAGATCGACATCTTCAACGGTCTGACCAACGCCAAACGCAAGGCCAAGGCACTCTACCTGCAGAGCCAGGAGTATGAGCAGGCCGTCAAGACGCAGCTCATCGCCAGCGTGGCCAACCTCTACTACACGCTGCTGATGCTCGACAGCCAGTACACGGTGACCGAAGAGACGGCCGCCAAATGGCGTCAGAGCGTCGAGATGATGCGCGCTATGAAGGATGCGGGTCTGACCAACGAGGCCGGCGTGGCCCAGTACGAGGCCAACACGCTCTCGATCGAGGCGTCGCTGCACGATCTGGCCTACCAGCGCACGCAGACCGAAAACAGCCTCTGCTCGCTGCTGGGCGAGGCTCCGCACCCGATCGAGCGCGGTATTCTGGAGGCACAGCAGATGCCCGCCACGCTGGCCGTGGGCGTGCCCCTGCAGATGCTCTCGAACCGTCCCGACATCCGTCAGGCCGAATACTCGCTCATGCAGTCCTACTACGCTACGGCCAGTGCACGGTCGGCGCTCTATCCGTCGATCACGCTGAGCGGTACGCTCGGCTGGACGAACAACAACGGCATCATTGTCGATCCGGGCAAGCTGATCTGGACGGCCGCCGCATCGCTGCTGCAGCCGATCTTCAACGCCAACGCCAACCGCGCCCAGGTGAAGATCGCCAAGGCCCAGCAGGAGGAGTCGCGTCTGGCATTCCAGCAGGCGCTGCTCAATGCCGGAGCCGAGGTCAACAACGCACTGGTGCAGTGCCAGTCGGCCCGCGCCAAGACCGATCTGCGCATCGCCCAGATCGAGGCGCTCGAGCGTGCCGTCGAGGCTACCGAACTGCTCATGCAGCACGGCACGACGACCTACCTCGAGGTATTGACCGCCCAACAGTCGCTGCTCTCGGCCCAGCTGTCGCAGATCTCCGATCAGTTCGACGAGATCCAGGGCATCGTGAGCCTCTATCAGGCTCTCGGCGGCGGACGTGACCTTACAAGCCAGGAGGAGAAGTAATGAAGCGGGGAGCGACCAAGGAAGAGATCATCCGCACGACGCAGGAGTTCATCTCCCGCAACGGCATCCGTGCCGTGCGGGTCGATGAGATTGCACAGACGCTGGGCATCTCGAAACGCACGCTCTACGAAATGTTCACCGACAAGAACGATCTGATCGGCGCCTGTCTGGACGCCATGCGCAACGAACAGCAGCAGCAGATCGTTGCCTGTCGCAAACGCCGGGGAGGAAATCCCCTGCAGAAGGCCCTCCGGTTGATGAACCAGTACATCGAGAACCTCTACAAGGTGGATCACAGCTTTCTGTCGGACCTGCGCCGCAAGGTGGTCTTCGCCGAGCACTACGACGAACACCGCGAATTCTGGCACAAGGAGCTCTCACTGCTGCTCGACTCCTGTCGCAAACAGGAGTTGCTGCTGCCCGAGATCGACGCTGCGGCCTTTACCGAACAGTTGATGGGCTCGCTGCTCGACCTGCGGCTGAACGGCACCTCGCGTGAAGAGTTGAGCCTCTTCTGCCGCACGATACTGCGCGGTGCAGCTACCCGTCAGGGAATCGAGCTGATCGACCGCCGGGCGTGAAAATCCCATACCCGGCCCGGGCCGGCCGAAAGCCCGGCCACGGAAACCCGCGAAAAGCCCCGCACGAAAAATGCGGGGCTTTTCTTGTGTCGGGTTGCATTTATTAAAATCTTTTTCTATATTTGCACCAACAACACGATCCGAAACCCGGAAAGCGGCATGAAGGCACAAACCACATATCGCGTATATACGCAGAAAGTCGTCGACACCTCCTCGACGATGATGATGGTCATGTGCATGTACAGCCGAGCAAGCCGGGTGTAACCTTTTCGTGTGCAGAAACGATATGATCCGGCTTTGAAGAAAGTCGGATTTTTTTGTAAAACCGCTATCAAACGTCAATTGAAATGGATACGCGAAAGTACCGATTCGAGACCCGGCAGATCCATGCCGGACTCAACCCCGACGAACCGACCGGTTCGCGCGGAATAGCCATCTGGCCCACGGCAGCCTACCGTTTCCACAGCTGCGACCATGCGGCGCGGCTCTTCGAACTGAGCGAGGCCGGAAATATCTACACCCGGCTGCAGAACCCCACGACGGCAGCCTTCGAGGAGCGCATCGCCGCCCTGTACGGTGCCGTCGGGGCGCTGGCCGTCTCGTCGGGCATGTCGGCCATTCTGGTCACGGTGCTCTCGCTGGCCGGCGAGGGCGACAACATCGTCACCTCGCCGTTCCTCTACGGCGGCACCTACAACCAGTTCCGCATCACGCTGCGCCGGCTGGGCATCGACTGCCGCATCGCTCCGAGCGAGGATCCCGCGTCGTTCGAGGCACTGATCGACGATCGCACGAAGGCCCTCTACGTCGAGAGCATGGGCAATCCGACCTGTGCCGTGCCGGATCTGGAGGCGCTGGGCAAACTGGCGCGGCGGCGCGACGTGCCGCTGGTGGTCGACAATACGTTCGGCGCGGCGGGCTACCTGTGCAATCCCTTCGAGTGGGGGGCCAACATCGTCGTCGACTCGGCCACGAAGTGGATCAACGGCCACGGGACGTCGATGGGCGGCGTGATCGTCGACGGCGGCAACTACAACTGGGCCAACGGCAAGTTCCCGCAGATTGACGGTCCTTCGGAGGGCTACCACGGGCTGAATCTCCACGAGGCGTTCGGTGCGGCGGCCTTCATCGTCAAGTGTCGCGTCGACGGCTTGCGCGACATGGGGTGCTGCCCCTCGCCGTTCGATTCGTACCTGATGCTGATCGGTCTGGAGACCCTCTCGCTGCGCGTGCGTCAGGAGGTCGAATCGACGCGCCGGCTGGCCGAATTCTGCCGCCTCCACCCGAAGGTGCGCACGGTCAGCTACGTGGGTTTCGACACCCATCCGAGCCACGACAACGCCCGCAAATACTACCGTTTCGGGTCGTCGGCAGTCTTCACCATCGAGCTGCAGGGAACGCTGGAGAGCACCGTGCGCTTCGTCGAGTCGCTCCGCCTGGCAGCCAACATGACGATGATCGGCGACTCGATCACCGTAGTGACCCATCCCGCCTCAACGACCCACAAGCAGTTGAGCGAGGCCGATCTGGCGGCCGCCGGCGTCACGCCGACGATGCTGCGCATCTCGGTCGGACTCGAAAATGTCGAGGATCTGATCGAGGACTTCGAGCAGGCCTTCACCCACGTCGAATAACCGCACGCCGAAACGCCTCACGATGGAACCGACGATCTATCGGGCCCCCGGGCCCTTCCGACTCGAATCGGGCGCTGTGCTGCCCGAACTGCGCATCGCCTACCACACCTACGGCCGGCTGAATGCCGCACGCGACAACGTCGCATGGGTCTGCCATGCGCTGACGGCCAATTCGGAGGTGGCCGACTGGTGGCCTCACACGGTGGAGCAGGGGCGTTTTCTCGACCCGGACCGTTACTTCGTGGTCTGTGCCAACATCCTCGGCTCGCACTACGGCACGACCGGGCCGCTGCACGTGAATCCGGCGACGGGCCGTCCCTGGTACGGCAGCTTTCCGCACGTCACGATCCGCGACATGGTGCGGGCCCACCGCCTGCTGGCCGACGCACTCGGCATCGGACGGATTGCACTGCTGGTGGGGAGTTCGGTCGGGGGATTCCAGGCCGTGGAGTGGGCCGTCGGGGAGCCGGAACGGATCGAGCGGCTGGTGCTGATCGCCACCGATGCCAAGGCCTCGCCCTGGAACATCGCCATCAACGAGACGCAGCGCATGGCCCTCGAGGCCGACGCAACCTACGGCCAGGAGCGCCCCGATGCCGGCATGAAGGGGCTGGCCACGGCCCGGGCCCTGGGACTGCTGAGCTACCGCGGCCCCGAAGGCTACAACCTCACGCAGCAGGATCGCGAGGAGTCGCCCGAAAACCACCGCGCCTGTACCTATCAGCAATACCAGGGCGAGAAGCTCTGCCGGCGCTACAACGCCTATTCGTACCACGTGATCCTCGACGCCTTCGACACGCACGACGTCGGATACGCACGGGGCGGGGTAGAGGCGGCCCTCGGGCGGATCCGGGCCCGGACGCTCATCGTCGGGATCACGACCGACATCATCTTCACCCCGGCCGAGATGCGGCGCCTGCAACGCCGGATCCCCGGAAGCCGTTACGGAGAGATCGACTCGCCGTTCGGTCACGACGGCTTTCTGGTCGAGTACGAACAACTCAACGCGCTGCTGCGCCCCTTCGAGGCGGAGCCGTGATACAACCTCTCTGATCAACAAACAAAAAACAGATACGGCTATGACGAAAATCAAAATCGGACTGTTCGGATTCGGCGTCGTCGGACAGGGCATCTACGAAGTGGTGCGCAAATCGAAGAACGCCCACGCCGAGATCGTGAAGATCTGCGTGCGCGACCCGCAGAAACCCCGCAAGATCGAAGTCGATCCGGAGCTCTTCACCTCGTCGGTGGACGACATTCTGGACAACCAGAACGTGAATCTGGTCGTCGAGGTGATCAACGATGCCGAGGCGGCCTACCGGATTGTCAAACGGGCCATGCTGCGCGGCATTCCGGTCGTTTCGGGCAGCAAGACGATGCTGGCCCACCACCTTCCGGAACTGATCGAGATTCAGAAGACGCGCGGCGTGGCGCTGCTCTACGATGCCTCGTCGTGCGGTTCGATCCCCGTGATCCGCAACCTCGAGGAGTATTACGACAACGACCTGCTGCTCGAGGTGAAGGGCATTCTGAACGGTTCGTCGAACTACATCCTCTCGCGGGTCTTCGACCACCGCGACTCCTACGCCCATGCGCTGGCTCAGGCCCAGGCGCTGGGGTTTGCCGAGAGTGACCCGTCGTTCGACATCGAGGGCTACGACTCGCTCTTCAAACTGGTCATCATCACGGTCCACGCCCTGGGAACGTACGTCGCCCCGGAGCGGATCTTCACCTATGGCATCTCGACGATCCACGACTCGGATATCCGCTACGCCCGCGAAAAGAACGTCAAGATCAAACTGGTGGCACAGGTCGTCAAGGTGAGCGACGAGCACTTCACGATGTTCGTCATGCCGGAGTTCGTCACCCCGTCAAAGTACATCTACAGCGTCGACGACGAGTACAACGGCGTGGTGATCCGCGGCGAGTGCTACGACCGCCAGTTCATGTTCGGCAAGGGGGCCGGAAGCCTTCCGACAGCCTCGTCGATCCTGAGTGACATCATGGCCCGGCAGCACAACTACCGCTACGAGTACAAGAAGATGAACTACATCGAGAAGCCCGAATACACGACCGACATCCAGCTGAAGATCTACGCCCGCTACCGCGAAACCGACGTCCGGCAGATCCTTCACTTCACGAAAATCCACGAGCAGTTCATCAGCGAGGAGAGCAACTACGTCATCGGCGACATCCTGCTGAGCGAATTGATCGCCAAACGCCCGCAGCTCTCGGGCAAGGATGTCTTCCTGGCCAACATTCCGATCTTCTTCCTCAACCGCGACTGATCAAGAGAGGGGGGGGGCAGGAAGAGCAGAGAGAAAGAGAGAGCAGAGAGAACAGAGAGAACAGAGAGAACAGAGGCAGAAAATTGGCATCCCGGATCTCTCTTTTTCGGGTCGCCACCCCCGGGAGCATCAGTCGCGGTAGTACTCCTCGCCCAATCCGAGGGTAAAGTCCGCACGGCGCATCCACGTCACGGCGGCCATGACCGCCACCAGCACGGCATTGAACAGGAAGGGGAACCGTTCGCCGTGCGTGTGGAAGAGATCGCGGAAGAGATCCACGACGAAGGGGCAGATCATCACCGCCAGGTAGTTCATCGCCATGACGCACGAGAGGGCCAGCGTAGCCGATCGCGGCGGAGCGATCGTAGCGGCCTTGTCATAGATGACGGGCTGCATGATGCCGTAGCCGTAACCGGCCAGCAGCGCCCCGACGACGAGCAGCGCTTCGCTGCGGAAGAGCCCCAGACACAGCAGTCCGGCAGCCACCGAGAGCAGCGCGACGAAATTGACCCACGATCGTAGCCGCCGGATGATGCGGTCGACAAAGAGTCCCGGCAGCATGATGGCCAGAAAGAACAATGCGATCAGCACCCCGGAGAAGGAGCTGCGGATGCGGTAATCGTCGATCAGGAACGATGCGTAGTAGACGATGGCCAGCACGGCATAGGTGATGAAGAAGTAGAAGAGCATCAGGCCGACAAGTTTCCGCCAATCGATGCGTTTGTTGCGCAGCTGGATGCTCCGGGCGGGTTCGGGCTCGGGAGGACGGCGCCGCAGAAAGAACGACAGGACCAGCGAGAGCCCCGGCAGCGTATAGACCAGAAAGGGGAGGTGCCAGTCGACATTGGCCAGATAACCCGTCACCACGGTGGCTACGACGAGCGTCAGGTTGTTGATCGCCGAGCTGTAACCCAGCTGCCGCACACGCCGGTCGCCCGTGAAGTACTCGACGACAAGCCCCGTGGAGAGGGGGATGACCATCCCGGCGCCGATGCCGAGGATGCAGCTGGCGACAATCAGGCTGACGATGCTGCGCAGGAAGAGGCAGGCCACGCCGCTCAGAAAGAAGATCGACAGTCCGACGGCGAGAATCCGCAGTTTGTCGCGACCTTCGGAGAGTTTGCCCGACAGCAGCACGAAGGGGATGATCAGCAGCGACGGCAGCGACGTCAGCATCTGGATCTCCAGATCGGTCACTTTCGGAAATACCTTGTTCAGATCGCCCAAAATGGGCGAGATGGCCAGTCCGGGCAGCGAAGCGATGGCCGACACGGACCAGATGGCCAGCAGCACGACGAGCGGAATGGACCCTTTCCCTGTTTTGATTTCCATGTGCAAAGATTTTCGAGAATCCTTGCAAGTGTCGTACCGAAATTCCGGGTCGACGCCGGAATTCCCCTGACAGATTGCACAACCGCTCCTCCGCCTCTGCGTCGGGAAAAAAGAGGCCGGTCCCCTCAAACGGGAACCGGCTCTATTGAGGGTCTGGCTGCCGGGGTATCCGCACCTGCGAGCCCCTCTGCGGCCGAAATTGCTCCTCCTTCACGCAGCGGACCGGGAGTCCACCGGCACGCCGCAGGTCGTAGGAGGCCTCAACGGCCTCCGTACTGCCGTAGTGGAAATAGACGGCTGCGGAGAGATTCTCCGCTATCGACGCATTGGCCGTCCAGTAGAGGCCGATCCAGGGCTGGGCCTCGTCGGCACGCGTACTCTTCGGATCGGCATCCGTGAAATAGAAGTTCTGGAATTTGCCGTCGCGATAGGTGCGCTGTCCGGCCCCCATGAAGAGCGACGAAACGCCGTCTTTGGCCAGCGTCACGCTGTATTTCGTATTGGCCCACTCCAGCGAGGCGGCCTCGGGCGTCAGCCCCGCAAAGGCAGCCGCCGGAGCTACGCGCCAGCCGGCCGGACAGGGATCATAGAGGCTCTTGTCCGTGCCGGGAATCGTCCACAGCGCGGCGTCGTGGCTCCACAGCCAGTCGTACTCCGACGCCTCGACCCCCTTCAGGAAGAGCTGCGGATTAAGCCGTGCGTAATCCTCCGTTCCGTTCGAGGAACTCGTCTCCACCGGAGTCGCCGAAAGGCTTGCATTGCTGCCGTTGTAGATCGTGGCGGCCGTACCGTTGGCAAAGTTGTAGGTCGACGGACCGATGAAGGGATCCTTGCGGCCCCACTGGTAATAGAGTCCGTACGAAGAGCGGATATCGTCCGTCGATTCATTGCCCGAAGCCAGCGCTCCGAGGTTGCGGTCCATCATCGTGTACCCGTTGAAGAGCCGCTGGCCGGCTGTCGCCGAGGGATCGTACGCGGTCACCCAGATGTGCCAGCTCCAGAGCAGCGCTCCGGAGGCATCATAGGCACCGATCACGGCATTGCCCGACTTGATCGTCGTTTCGTCGTTGCTGTCGGCACCGACGTAGAACGAGGCCTTGCCGTTGTCGAGCGTCACATACTGGATCAGACTCGAAGCGCTCTGCCACACCACGCCCACCGAGGCCGTTGCCAGCGAAGTGTCGTCGGGACGGTGCATGACGTCAAGCAGGTAGTTCGTCTCCTTCTGGGAGACGATGTAGCTGTTGGCCCGCGGCGCCGAGAGATCCTGCCGGGCAACCACCCCGACGAAGATCGAAGCGCTGCCGGCGGCACCGTCGCGCCCCGAACCGCTCAGCGTCACCGTACCGGTTTTGACATTCTCCTCGTCGAAGGTCGACGGCGGAGTAACCGTAACGGTCATGGCCGCGCTGTTGACGACGACATTGTCCCACCCGCTCGGTTTGCTCGAGATGGAGAAGGTATCGAGGTTCGAGGCCGTAAAGTGGACCGTCACGGACTCGGTATCCCCTTCGGAGAAGAAGATGGCGGGTTCGTCGAACGCAAGCGACCCGGTCACATCGTCCTTGCCGCACGAGATGAAGAGGGCGGCGGCCAGCACACAACACCACCCGGCGAATCTTTTCATATTCATCGTGTATTTACTGAATTTCAATTCCAAAAACCGTTGCAAAGATACCAAAAAGCGGGACAAATCCCACACGACAGCGGCGATTTTTGCATCCGGAACAATTATTGCCGCCGAAGGACTAACGAATTCGAAAAGCATATAGTATATGTCGACACCGAAAATTGAAACCGGAAGCCGTCAGGCCGACGACCGTTACTCGATCACCGTGAGCGAGAAGGGTCCCTATCTGGTCTACGGCCGTCCGCCGCTGGCCACGCAGTTCATCATGCTCAATGCCGAATACGAAAGCTGGTACTTTCTGCCGGGGCGTCATTTTCCGACCGCTTCGGAACCCACGGCCCTGTGCCGCTGCGGAGCCTCGAAGCACAAGCCCTATTGCGACGGAAGCCATACGTCGGCCCGCTGGGACCCGACACTCACGGCCCGCGACGAACCGCTGCTGGCCCATTCGGAGGAGATCCGCGGCGAGACCCTCGCCATGAGCGACAATGCGCAATACTGTGTCTTCGCGCGCTTCTGCCACGCCTCGGGAGATGCCTGGACGCTGACCGAACGGTCCGGCGATCCGACTTCGCGCCGCCTGGCTATCCGGGCCGCCTCGATGTGTCCCGGCGGACGATTGATGGCCTGGGACCGCGATTCGGGACGTCCCTACGAGTTTCGTTTCGAACCGAGTCTGGGGCTGATCGAGGATCCGGCCATCGGCTCCAGCGGCGGGCTGTGGGTGCGGGGAGGCATTCCACTGCGCCGCCAGACGGGGCAAACCTACGAGATCCGCAACCGCATGGTGCTGTGCCGCTGCGGCCAGTCGGCCAACAAGCCCTACTGCGACGGCACCCACGCCTCCATCAAGTGGCAGGATCACCTCGATGCGGCACCGGAGGAGGCGTCCGAACCGCTCACCGAACGGGAGGCCGTTCCCGTTCCGTAGCCCGTATGCAGTGCACCTTGACGGCCGAAAGCGGGCCGTCCGGATTTCAGTGCTCCCCGGGATCCGTTCCGGGGATCACTTTTTCAGCGCCCGGGGATCGAAATAACGGTAGAAGAAGAGCATCTGCGAGGGGAGCGAAATGGCCCAATAGGCCGCATTGTGCGTCCCGGGTCGCACCTGAAAGTCGTGCCCGATGCCCAGATCGAGGAGCTTCTTGTGCAGATTCAGATTCACCTCATAGAAGAAATCCTCGTACCCGCAATCGAAGATCAGGGCCAGATCGCCGTTTTTCAGGCTGTCGACCTGTTCGATCACCGTGTGGTCGCGCCAGCGTTCGGGGAACTCCTTCTCTTCGCCCAGCTGCCGCTTCATCTCCCACGAATCGGGGAAGGGGCGGATATCCACACCTCCCGAGGTGGAACCCGCCGCACCGAACCGGTCCCGATGGTGCAGTGCAATCCACCAAGCGCCGTGGCCACCCATGCTCAATCCCGTGATGGCCCGTTTTTCACGCACGGGCAAGGTCGGATAGCGGGCATCAATCCAGTCGACCAGCTCCTGCGCGACGAAGGTCTCGAACTGCGAGCGGGAATCAAGCGGACTGTCCCAGTACCAGCTGTTTGCGCCGTCGGGGCAGACCAGAATCATACCGAAACCGTCGGCCAGACGCGGCAGGTCGGTGATTCCGAGCCACGAGAGGTGCGATCCGCCGTAACCGTGCAGCAGATAGAGCGTCGGGAGGCGATGCCCCTCGCCGGCCACATCGGGAAGGACCACCACGGTCGGAATTTCACGTTGCATTTTGGTGCTGAAGACCGCCACGGTATCAATCCGCGCAGCCTCGGCGGCCACCCCGATCAGAAGGGCTGCCGCCAGAAAAAGGATTCGCTTCATCATTGTGTTTGCTGTTCGGGTCCCGAATTCAAAAAAGGGGCGCCGCAGCGCCCCGATACCATTCCGTCAACAAAGCCGTCTATTTCTTCTCCGGCCGGGCGATGGTCTCACGCATCTGCGTATCGGCCATCATGTTCTTCATGCGGTAATAGTCCATGATTCCGAGGTTTCCGTTGCGGAACGCCTCGGCCATGGCCAGCGGCACCTCGGCTTCGGCCAGAATCACCTTCGCACGGGCCTCCTGGGCCTTGGCACGGTTCTCCTGCTCCAGAGCCACGGCCATGGCACGCCGCTCCTCGGCCTTGGCCTGGGCGATGTTCTTGTCGGCCTGGGCCTGGTCCATCTGCAGCTGGGCGCCGATGTTCTTGCCCACGTCGATGTCGGCGATGTCGATCGAGAGGATTTCGAAGGCCGTACCGGCATCGAGCCCCTTCTCGAGCACCACGCGCGAGATCGAATCGGGATTTTCGAGGACAATCTTGTGCGTGGCGGCCGAACCGATCGACGAGACAATGCCTTCGCCCACACGCGCCAGCACGGTCTCCTCACCGGCACCGCCGACCAGCTGTTTGATGTTCGCACGCACCGTGACGCGGGCCTTGGCGATGAGCTGAATGCCGTCCTTGGCCACGGCGGCCACCGGCGGCGTGTTGATCACCTTCGGATTGACCGACATCTGCACCGCCTCGAAGACGTCGCGTCCCGCCAGATCGATAGCCGTGGCCATCTTGAAGTCGAGCAGGATGTTGGCCTTCTGGGCCGAGACCAGTGCATGGACGACGTTCGTGACGTTGCCGCCGGCCAGATAGTGGGCCTCCAGCTCGTTGGGGTTGAGCGTCAGACCGGCCTTCGTGCTCTCGATCATCGACGAGACGATGATCGAAGGGGGCACCTTGCGCCAGCGCATCAGCACCAGTTGCAGCAGACTGATCCGCACGCCCGACACCAGCGCCGAGAACCACAGTCCCACGGGAATAAAATAGAAGATGAGCCAGATGGCAAAGAGGCTCACGACGACGATCAAGGCGATCAGTCCAAGCTGAAGATTCATACGTTACGTGTTTTATGGGAGGGGTTTGACAATGACACTGAAATTCTCGAAGCCCACGACCTCGACCTCGCGCTGCGGATCGACGTAGGCTCCGGTGGATTTGGCCTCGTAGGTGCGGCCGCCGATCTCGACCTTGCCCATCGGCGAGAGGCGCGAGAGGGTGCGCCCGCGGTCACCGACCTGCAGTTCGTCGGCCGGCAGCACGGACATGCTCGACGAGCGGATCTCCTGCCGCAGCGAGAAGCGCTGCCACGTCCGGGCGCGCAGCGATACGACGACCACCAGAAGCGACAACAGCAGCACAACCGCGATGACCACCACGCCGCCCGTCGTACCGTAATCCCTGAATGCCAGATAGATCGAGCTTCCGTAGCAGACCAGCGACAGGATGGCGCCGATCGAGACTCCGGGCAGCAGCACCAGTTCGGCCAGCAGGAAGAGCAGGCCAAAGAAGACGAGCAGAATGATGTAGAAGAGTTCCATAAAGCGCTTCGAGGGATTTTATGGAGTTAAAGATAGCAAAAAATTCTCACGGATTGGGCATTTCGACCACTTTAATTTCGAGTGCGGGGTCCAACTGACGGACGGCATCGGCCAGACGGTCGGCCACGGCGCGGTCGTTGAACCCGCCGACGACGAACAGCTGCTGACCCACGCGCGAGAGTTCGTGCCCGGCGGCCGTCTCGGCGATGGCCTGCTTGACGGCATCCGAGAGGGCCTCCGTTCCGGTGATCTCGACCCGGTAGGCGAGGTTCTGCGCCTCGGGGTCGCGCGAGAGGTTCCGCTCCGCGCCGTCGGTCCAGACCACGATCTCCGGACGCACGAAACCGTGCTCCTTCAACACCTTCTGGGCCGCCTGCGCCTCCTCCAGCGTGGCGAAACCGCCCGTATAGTAGCACCACTTGCCGTCGTCGTTGATCAGATAGAACAGCGGATAGGCCCCGCGGAAGGTCGCGGCGGCGCGCTTCGTATTGAACGTTCCGAGCAGGATGCGGTAGATCGTGCCGTTGGCGTAGACCTTGCACTCGGGGATCGGGTTCTTGTACGTGTATTTGGGCGTCGACGAGAAGGCCACGCTGTCGTAGTCCAGGAAGTAGCGTTCAGCCACGGCGATACGCGGCAGCCGTTCGTCCGCCTGCGCCAGCACGGAGGCCACCCCCCGCAGCGAATCCCGGGCCGCATCGAGCGACAGGACACCGGCCACCGCCGTCTCGTAGTCGGTCAACACCCGTTTGCGCAGCAGATAGTCCGTCACGGCCGTCGATTCGGTCGAATCGCTCAGCTCCGAGAGCCGGCGGGCCGCCCGCGAAAGAGCCTTCTCCTCGCGCGAGAGGATCTCCTCCTGGCCCAGTTCATCGAGCAGATAACCGTAGGCGTAGTTCTTGTTGTCGAAGATGTAGTTCCACACCTCGGAGAGCGAATCCGACAAGACGCGGTTCACCCCCTGCAGGGTCTTCAGCCGTCCGTAGATCTCCATGGCCTCCTGTTCGGTCTGCACCGCGGCGTAGGTTTCGGCCAGATCGCGGAGCGTGGCGTAGTTGGCCATGAAACGGTCGACATACTCCCGGGCGCGGGGTTCGAGCTGCTGGGAGCGGCGCAGCGCCGTGTAATCGGCCTCGGCCAGATGTTCGCGGAAGTAGAGGTTGTCAACCAGATTGCGCACCTTCAGCGAATCGGGCACCGTCACGGCCGGATTCTCCGCGGCGGTGTTCGCCGACGGCACGCCGCCGTTCAGATTGGCCAGCACCCACTCCTGTTCGATCGTATTGATGCGGTCGATCAGCCGGCCCTTCGCATTGCGGATCTCGAAGATCCGGCTTTCGAGCTGCAGGATCTGCTGCGAATACTCCTGGCGGCGTGCCGGATCCTCGCGCAGCTGACGCCTCAGTTGCGCCACGGCATTCACGATCGAATCCTCGCGCTGCTGCAACCGGGCATCCTCGCCCAGCAGCGACATGTACTCGGCATTGTTCTCCAGACCGGCAATGCGGGCCTCGACGGCGGGCTGCTGTGCCAGCAATACCCCCGATGAGAGCAGCAGCGCCGCAAACATATAGGTAAAAGTCTTGCGAAACATACTTCGGATCATCTCCACCATTTAATCAAAAAGATCTGTATAAGACCGAAAATCTCCAGACGCCCCAGCAGCATCAGCAGCGTATTCGAAACCTTGAAGGCCGAGGGCAGCGCCGAGAAGTTGTCCATCGAGCCCACCTGGCCGAATCCCGGTCCGACGTTGCCTATCGAGGCGACCGAACCCGTGAAACTCGTCGTCAGATCGACCCCAAGCAGCGTGCCGAAGATCGTTCCGGCGAGGATGAACATCAGATAGGCGACAATATAGATCATCACCGTATACAGCATCTCATTGTCCTGAATGGTTCCGTCCAACCGGATACGGATGATGGCATTGGGGTGTTGCTGCAGTTTGAGTTTTGCGCGCAGCATCTTGCCGGCCAACACCATTCGGTTGACCTTGATACCTCCGGCCGTGGAGCCCGCACAGGCGCAGACGATCGAGCCGAAGATCAGCAGAATGACGGCAAACGGAGTCCACGTATTCGAATCGGCGGTGGCGTAGCCCGACGTCGAGACTAGCGAAACGAACTGGAACATGCCGTGGCGGAACGAGGCCGAGAGCGTGGGGTAGACATCCGCTGCATAGAGGCTCACGGCGATCAGCACGCCACCCGCGAGCAGCATGCCCAGATACCAGCGCGTCACCTCCGAGCGGAACAGATTGTTGCGTTTGCCGGTCACCGTAGCGTAGATCAGTCCGAAGTGGATGCCCGCAATGGCCATCACGAAGATCAGGATCGTATCGATGGCCGGACTGTTGAAGTAGGCCACGCTGGCGTTCTTGGTCGAGAATCCGCTCGTGGCGCAAGCCGACATGGCGTGGCACAGGGCATCGAACCAGTTCATGCCGGCCAGTTTCAGCAGCAGCGTCGACACGACGGTCAGTCCGACGTAGACCACCAGCAGGATCTGGACGATGATCTGCGAACGGTAGCGGTAGTTGTCGCGGGCCATGGCCGAGAGTTCGACGTTCGAAAGCATCATCTTGCTGCGGCCCATCGAGGGGAGGATCACCAGGGCGAACATCACCACGCCCATACCGCCGATCCACGTGGTCGAGAAGCGCCAGAACTGCAGTCCGCGGGGCAGTGCCTCGACGTCGTTCAGAACGGTCGAGCCGGTGGTCGTCAACCCCGAAACACTCTCGAACCAGGCGTTGACCAACGTGAACTCCCCGCCCCAGATCAGGTAGGGGAACATCGACACCACGCAGGCCACCAGCCAGGCTCCGACGACGATGCAGAAACCCTCCTTGTTGGTGATCTGCGTGCAGGGGCCGACAAAGATCAGCGGGAAGGCCCCCAGCAGGGCCGTCAGCAGCGAGGAGAGCAGCAGGGGATAGAAGGCCGAGTCCACGCCGCTCACATAGGAGATTCCCGCCGAGAGCAGCATGAACATCGCGATGAACAGCATCACGACACCGATATATCGCAGTACCACTTCGACACGCATCGCGGATCAGGCTTTGGGTTGTTTCGACTGGTTGATGAGCGTTTCGATGCGCTCCTTGAGTTCGAGGACCTCGTCCTTCAGGTCGCCCTTGACGTTGAACGGGATGCGGAATGAGAGCCAGTCGCCCAGACTCCTGTTCATGCGTTCGATGGGCGTGACGCAGTAGAGCAACATGAAATAGAAGAGCATCAGCACGATGGCGATCATCACCGCCACGGAGATCAGCACCGGAGTCACGGCCCGGTAGGCATTCTTCTTCATCTGCTCGGCACGCGGCGCCAGCGAGCTCTGCGTCGAGGTCATGTAGTTCTTGATGGCATCGGTCAGCCGGCCGTAGAGGGCCTCGTACTCCTCGTTGTACCACTTGATACCCAGCGAATCGGGGCGGTTTGCGGCGGAAGCCGGGCCATGTACGGCCGCCAGGGAGTCCCTCTGTCGCAAATCGCCGAAGGCCAGGTAGTTGTCCGTGACGATACGCATCTCGGTGGTGGCGAAGGCCAGCGAATCGAGGAACGTCTTGTCGAGGGCTTCGTTCTGGGCCACGAGCAGCGTATTCTCCAGCCGGTCCATGCAGGCGCGGCAGACGCTGTCGCGCGACCGGTCGCCGAAGACCGACAGGCGGATCAGGGCCATGTTCTGTTCGTGAGCGGCATCGAGCATCTCCTTGGCCAGCTCGATGTTACGGGCATTGGCCTTGAGGATTTCGCCCGTATCGCGGCTCAGATGGCCCAGTTCGAGCAACGAGACCATCCCGGAAAAAAACAGCAGGCAGACGATGCTCAGAAAACCAACCGTCACCCGTTTACGCAAACCGGTCATAACTTTAACAGGATCTTACTTTCCGGCAAAGATACGAAAAGTCGGGCGCAAAAGCCAATCTCGCGGGAGATTTTTGCCCCGGGCCCGCCATCTACGCCTCTGCGGGGTCGAGAATCCGTCCTTCGAGATCGTGCGCGGCATCCATCTCGCCGAGGGCCACGCGGCAGATCGTATTGACGCGCGAACGGTCGTAGGGGGCCTTCACGCGGCGGTAGTTGCCCGTGAAGCCGAACATCATGCCGCCGCGGCGCGTGCTTTCGAAGAGCACCTCGTCCTCGGTACCGACGGCCCGGGCGCAGAATTCGCCGTGGAGCCGGTTGCAGAGCTCCTCGAGTTCGGCCACACGGCGCGTGGCCACCGACGGCTGTACCTTGCCGGGCAGATCGACGGCCGGCGTGCCGGGACGCTCCGAGAAGGGGAAGATGTGCAGAAAGGCGGGCTTCAGATCGGCCAGGAAGTCGTACGTCGTGCGGAAATCGGCCTCCGTCTCGCCGGGAAAGCCGACGATGACGTCGATGCCGATGAAGGCGTCGGGCATCACGCGCCGCACCGAGGCGATGCGGTCGGCAAAGCGTGCCGAGGTGTAGCGGCGGCGCATCAGCCCCAGGATGCGGTCCGAACCGCTCTGCAGCGGAATGTGGAAGTGGTGCATCATCTTGGGATTGTGAGCGCAGAAGTCGATGATCTCATCGGTCAGCAGGTTGGGCTCGATCGAGGAGATGCGGAAACGGTCGATCCCCTCGACCTCGACCAGCGCCCGCAGCAGGTCGATGAAGCGTTCGCCCGTCGTACGGCCGAAATCACCCGTATTGACCCCCGTGAGGACGATCTCGCGCTGACCGCCGGCGGCAATCCGCCGCGCCTCCTCGACCAGATCGGCGATGGGCATGTTGCGGCTCGCGCCGCGGGCGTAGTGGATCGTACAGTAGGAGCAGCAGTAGTCGCAGCCGTCCTGCACCTTGAGGAAGGCCCGCGTGCGGTCGCCGCTCGAGAAGGCCGCAAAGAACGACGTCAGCGAATCGGTATCGCAGCTGTAGACCTGTGCACGGCCCTTGCCCGACAGTTCAACCACCCGTTTATATAAATCCCCCTTATCATTGTTGCTCAACACGATATCAACACCTTCTATATCGGCGATTTCCTGCGGTTTCAACTGGGCGTAGCACCCCGTTACGGCGATGATCGCATCGGGGTTGCGGCGGTGGAGCTTGCGGATCAGATTGCGGCACTTCTTGTCGGCATGCTCGGTCACCGAACAGCTGTTGATCACGCAGATGTCCGCCTCGGCCGTCGGCGCCACACGCACGAAGCCCCCCTGCTCGAACTCCCGCGCCAAGGTCGATGTCTCCGAAAAGTTGAGCTTGCAGCCCAACGTATGAAAATTGACTCTTCGAGGTTGCATGAATTCCTTTTTTACGGCACGAAATTACGAAATCCCTCCGAAAGAAGGAGGCTTTTCCGATAAAAAAGCGTAAATTTGCACGCTATATAAACCAAAAATGGAGTTTTTCAGCGACGTCTTCCAATACGGCTACCTCTCGAACGCACTCGCGGCCTGCATCCTCTCGGGCATAACGTGCGGACTGATCGGTACATACGTCGTCTGCCGCCGCATGGTCTTCCTGGCCGGAGGCATCACCCATGCCTCGTTCGGCGGTCTGGGCATCGCTTTCTGGGCCGGCACGAACCCCATCGTCGGCGCCTGGATCTTCGCCGTACTCTCGGCCCTGGGCATCGAGTGGGCCGGCTCGCGCGGCCGCATCCGCGAAGACTCCGCCATCGGCATCATCTGGTCCATCGGCATGGCCGTCGGCGCCCTGTTCATGAGCCTGCGTCCCGGATACACGTCGGGCGACCTGGCCGCCTACCTCTTCGGCAGCATCATCACCGTCACCGATACCGACGTCCGGGCCCTGGCCCTGCTCACGGCCCTGATCCTGATCGGGGCCCTGCTGTGGCTGCGCCCCGTGATGTACGTCGCCTTCGACCGCGACTTCGCCCGCTCGCGCAACATCCCCACCCGTGTGATCTCCTACGTCATGGCCGCCCTGGTGGCCACGGCCATCGTCCTCTCGATCCGCATCATGGGCATCGTCCTGCTCATCTCGCTGCTCACGATGCCCGTGGTGATCGTCAACACCCTGGCCCGCTCGTACCGGACGATCGCCCTCACGGCCCCGATCGTCGCCGTCGCCGGGAACGTCGCCGGCCTGATTCTCAGCTACCACCTCGAGGTCCCGCCCGGCGCCGCCATAATATTTGTGCTCACCGTGGCACTCGTTTCGGTAAAACTCGTATCTTTGTCGCAGAAAAAACCGCTTCACGCGCATGAAGACCATTCATAAACTCGTCCTGAAAGCCTATCTGGGCCCCATGGTCCTCACGTTCTTCATCGTCATGTTCGTGCTGATGATGAACTTCGTGTGGCGATACATCGACGAGTTGGTCGGAAAGGGCCTCAGCGCCGGAATCATCATCGAACTGATGTCCTACGCCATGGCCAACATGATCCCCATGGGGCTGCCCCTCTCGATGCTGCTGGCCGCCATCATGACCATGGGAAACCTGGGCGAAAACTACGAACTGCTGGCCATGAAGTCGGCCGGCATGTCGCTCGTCCGGATCACCCAGCCGCTGATCATCGTCGTGGGAATCGTCGCCGTGGGCAGCTTCTTCATCTCGAACAACCTGGTGCCGTACTCCAACAAGAAGATGTTCAGCATCATCTACGACATCCGCCAGCAGAAGCAGAGCCTCGAATTCCAGGACGGACTCTTCTTCAACGGCATCGACAACATGTCGATCCGCGTCGGACACCAGGACCCCGAGACCCATCTGCTGACCGACGTGCTGATCTACGACAACCGCGCCTCGAACGGAAACATGAACACCATCGTCGCCGATTCGGGCTACATCCGCCTGTCGGACGACAAGAAGTACCTGCTCGTGACGCTCTTCCACGGCCAGACCTACGAGCAGACCCGCAACAGCCAGTGGTTCACCAAGAGCGTCCTGCGCCACCATACGTTCGACCTGCAGAAGCAGGTCATCCCGATGGACGGCTTCGCCATGGGACGCTCCGACGCCGACATGTTCTCCAACGCCCAGACCAAGAACATCCACGAACTGCAGCACGACATCGATTCGCTCGAAATCCGCGTCAACGACGCCACGACAACCTCCTACGAACCGCTGCTCAAGGAGCAGATCTTCGTGCGCGACAATACGGTGCTGCCCGTAGCCGACAGTCTGAAGATCGACAAGAGCCATTTCCGCGACCTGCTGGCCACGGATTCTCTGCCCGGGCTCCCGACCCGCGAAAAGGAGAAGGTCTGGGACCAGGCCCGCACGCTGGCCAAGAACTCCCGCAACATGTTCGCCTTCGACGAATCGACGGCCAAGGAGGCCCTCAACCAGTTGTACCGCTCGAAAATCGAGTGGCACCGCAAAATCTCGCTCCCGGTGTCGATCCTGATCTTCTTCCTGATCGGCGCACCGCTCGGAGCCATCATCCGACGCGGCGGTCTGGGACTTCCGGTGGTCGTGTCGGTGATCTTCTTCGTGATTTACTACGTCATCAGCCTCACGGGCGAGAAGATGGCCAAGGAGGGTACGTGGGATGCCATCTACGGCATGTGGATCTCCACGTTCATCCTCACACCCATCGCCGTCTACCTCACCTACAAGGCCACGAATGACTCCGCACTGCTCGACACCGACTGGTATGCCGGCAAGGTCAAGGCCATGAAGGATCGCGTGGAGGGTTGGCTGGGACCGAGATTCGGAAAATGGAAAAATCGGATAAAAATCAAAAAACGCAATAAACGCAATGGCTAAAGAGACGATACTGAACAGTGTGGAGGAGGTCATCGAGGACTTCCGCAACGGTAAAATCGTCATCGTTGTCGATGACGAGGACCGCGAAAACGAGGGTGACTTCATCATCGCCGCGGAGAAAATCACCCCCGAAATCGTCAACTTCATGCTCAAGGAGGGTCGCGGCGTCCTCTGCGCCCCGCTCTCCGAGAAGCGCTGCGAGGAGCTGGGCCTCAACATGATGGAGGAGAACAACACCTCGCTGCTGGGAACGCCCTTCACCGTGACGGTCGACCTGCTGGGCCACGACTGCACCACGGGGGTTTCGATCCACGACCGCGCCGCCACGATCCGTGCGCTGGCCGACCCCTCGACCAAACCCACCGACCTGGGACGCCCGGGACACATCAACCCGCTGCGCGCCCGTGAAAAGGGCGTCCTGCGCCGTCCGGGCCACACCGAGGCGGCGGTCGACCTGGCCCGTCTGGCCGGGCTGCAGCCCGCCGGAGCGCTGATCGAGATCATGAACGAGGACGGCACGATGGCCCGCATGCCCCAGTTGCAGGAGAAGGCCCGAAAGTTCGGACTGAAGATCATCTCGATCGCCTCGCTGATCGCCTACCGGTTGAAGCAGGAGTCGATCATCGAAAAGGGGGTTACCGTACCGCTGCCTACCGAATGGGGCGATTTCAAAATCACGCCCTTCCGCCAGAAATCCAACGGACTGGAGCACGTCGCCCTGACCAAGGGTGAATGGACGGAGGACGAACCCGTGCTGGTGCGCGTCCACTCGTCGTGCGCCACGGGCGACATCTTCGGATCGTACCGTTGCGACTGCGGCGAGCAGTTGCACCGCGCCATGCAGATGATCGAGAAGGAGGGCAAGGGTGCCGTCATCTACCTCAACCAGGAGGGACGCGGCATCGGACTCTGCAACAAGATCCACGCCTACAAACTCCAGGACGAGGGATTCGATACGGTCGACGCCAACCTCAAGCTCGGCTTCAAGGCCGATGAGCGCGACTACGGCGTCGGTGCCAGCATCATCCGCGAACTGGGCATCCGCCACATGCGGCTGATGACCAACAACCCGCTCAAACGCGCCGGGCTGGAGGGCTACGGACTCTGCATCGACGAGATCGTCCCGATCGTCATCGCCCCGAACCCCTACAACGAACACTATCTCGAAACCAAGCAGGAGCGCATGCACCATACGCTGGGGCTGAAAAAGGAGTAGTATATGAGCGGCAAGGAGTTGCGCATCGTCTTCATGGGTACGCCCGAGTTTGCCGTACCCTCGCTGCGGGCACTGGTCGCCGGTGGCTACCACGTCGTGGGGGTCGTCACGACGCCCGACAAACCCGCCGGCCGCGGTCAGCGGCTGCACGAAAGCGACGTGAAGATCGCCGCACGCGAGCTGGGGTTGCCCGTGCTGCAGCCCGTCAAGCTGCGCGATCCGGAATTCATCGAGGCCCTGCAGGCCTGGAAGCCCGATCTGGGGATCGTCATCGCCTTCCGCATGCTGCCCGAGGTGGTCTGGGCCATGCCCCGGCTGGGAACCTTCAATCTCCACGCCTCGCTGCTGCCGCAATACCGCGGTGCAGCCCCGATCAACTGGGCCATCATCAACGGCGAGCGCGAAACCGGCGTCACGACCTTCCTCTTGAACCACGAGATCGACAAGGGGGCCATCATCGGGCAGATCCGCGTGCCGATCGGCGAAGAGGATACCATCGGCACGATGTACGACCGGCTGATGCAGATCGGAACCGGTCTGGTGCTGGAGACCGTCGAACGCATCGCGGCCGGAGACATCCAACCGATCGAGCAGGAGGGGATCGACGAATCGACGTTGCATCCGGCGCCGAAGATCTTCAAGGAGGATTGCCGCATCGACTGGACGCAGCCCGGCAAGCGCATCGTCGACTTCATCCGCGGATTGTCGCCCTATCCGGCCGCCTGGACGGCGATGTACCGCGAGGGTTCGGGCGAAGAGGCGCTGACGGCCAAGATCTTCGCGGCGAAGTTCGAGGCGGCAGACCACGCGGAGATTGCCTGCGGCACGGTCGAAAGCGACGGGCGGAGCTTCATCCGCGTGGCGTGTGCCGACGGCTGGATCCGCCTCGGGGAGCTGCAGATCGCCGGCAAGAAGCGCCTTTCGGTGCACGACCTGCTTCTCGGCTGGCGCGACGTGCAGCAGTACAAATTTGAGAAATGACAAAAAATGGATATATTTGTCGAAAACAAAATGTTTATGCCTATGGTTAAATAAAACAATCGTCCCTTTTCTTTGAAAAACCCCGTACCGTCCCCGCACGAAAAGCGCCGGTACATACATATAAAAAGCGTTAGCTTTATCTCTTGCTTTTCGAAATCTGGAAAATTTCACAAGCTGCCAGGAGTAAGGCGTAAACGCTCACGTTTCTACGTGGGCTTTACTCTTTATTTGGCAGCACAGGTATTCCAGAACCTCGAAAAGCAGATAAAAGTTTTGTCCCACGTTTTTTATATCTTCACTTCTGACCCAACAACTGCCGCAGGGACACGGCTTAACTTGAAAGAACATGAAAAATCTTCTTCTTACCTCACTGTCTCTCCTCGGACTTCTTCTTGCCACAGAGTCCACTTCCGCCCAAAAACGAATCGTTATCAACTCGGAACCGGCCAATGCCGAAGTCTTCATCAACGGAATGCCGACCAACCAGAAGACGCCAACCATGATCAAAACTCCGGGCGGAAAATCATTTACCGTCACTTTCAAGAAAAAAGGATATGAGGACGGGAAGCTGCTCGTTGTCAAGCAAAAGCAGTTCGACGGCAAAAAGGCCTACCCCTCAGAATTGTCCTGCCGACTCACTCCGACCCCCTATACGCAGGACCCTACCATCCCCGAGGGAGCAGCCAAAGAAAGAGTCAGCCGTGATACACCGGGACAGACCTCTCTCGAACAAACCATCATCCGATGGGCAATCGATTCCGATCCCCAAGGGGCCAGAGTATTCTATCGTGTGCTCTCAAGCGTCCCGGCAGAGGTAAAGAATACAAATGAAACTTATCTGATGACGACTCCTTATGAGGAGACCCGCGCCTTCAACATTCTGGGACTTACCTACGAGAATGCCCGAAACGTACAAATTGAAATCAAAGTGATGAAATCGGGGTACGAGGCTCAGGTAAAACGGTTCAATGTCCGCCAGGCTCTTGATCAACAGGAAATAAGCAGTTTCTTCATGCTGGTTCCCAAAGACGAGGAATAAAATCCCCCGCGAATGCCGGAACGATCTCCGTTTCGTTCCCTCTCTTTACAAAAAATACCCGAATCGATTATAATCGATTCGGGTATTTTCAATTTGACGTTTACCGGATTACCGGATCTTGTGAATGATCTCGCCGCCGTGGCGGATTGCCTCCTCGTTCTGCGGAAGCATCTTCCATGCCCGCTCCGGTAGCGACTTCTTCAGACCGATCATCACGTTCTCCATCTCGACGATCGGACGAACCTTCAGATAGCCGCCCAGAATCATCGTATTGAACAACTTCGCCTGACCCATCTTCGCACACTCGGCCGTGGCATCGATCGAATAGACCGAAATGTCCGTGCGGACCGGATGGCGCGAAATCCCGTTCGTATCGTAGATCAGCACACCGCCCGGCTTGACCAGCGGTTCGAACTTCTCCATCGACTGCTGGTTCAGAATGATCGCCGTATCGTACTCGTGCGCAATCGGCGAGGAGATCTTCCGGTCGGAAAGAATCACCGTCACGTTGGCCGTTCCGCCGCGCATCTCCGGACCGTAGGAGGGCATCCACGTAACCTCATAGTCCTGCATCACGCCCGAATAGGCCAGAATCTTGCCCATCGAGAGGACTCCCTGTCCTCCGAATCCTGCTATGATCAATGTCTCTTTCATTGTCTACTCCTCCTTTTTTACATCCTTGATATCACCCAGCGGGTAGTAGGGCAGCATGTTCTCCTCCAGCCAGCGGTTCGAGGCCACGGGCGAGAGTTTCCAGCCGCTGTTGCAGGTCGCCACGACCTCCACCAGCGAGAAGCCGTTCCCGGCCATCGCATTCTCGAACGCCTTGCGGATCGCACGCTTGCACTTGCGCACGTTGGCCGCCGTGTGGACGCTCTGACGCGTGATGTAGGTCGCACCGTCCAAGTGGGCCATCATCTCGGCAATCTTATACGGATAGCCGTTCAGACGGGGATCTCGTCCATAGGGGGTCGTCGAGGTCTTCATGCCCAGCAGCGTCGTCGGCGCCATCTGGCCGCCCGTCATGCCGTAGATGGCATTGTTGATGTAGATGGCCACGACATTCTCGCCGCGCGCCGCCGCATGGATCGACTCCGCCGTACCGATGGCCGACAAGTCGCCGTCGCCCTGATAGGTGAAGACCATGTTGTTCGGCCACAGGCGCTTCACGGCCGAAGCGATGGCCAGTGCACGTCCGTGGGCGGCCTCGATCCAGTCGATATCAATGTAATTGTAGGCGAAGACCGAGCAGCCTACGGGCGAAATGCCCACCGTACGGTCTGCGAGGCCCATTTCGTCGATCACCTCGGCGACGAGTTTGTGCACCGTGCCGTGGCTGCAGCCCGGGCAATAGTGCATGACATTATCGGTGATGAGTTTCGGTTTTGCGTAAACCAGATTCTCCTGTTTGATTTCAACCTCTGCCATCGTTTCTACTTTTTAATCAGTTTTTCCTTCAGGGCCTGAAGCACCTCGTCGGGGGTGAACATCATGCCGCCCTGACGTCCGTAGTGCTCCACGGGAGCCTTGCCGTTGACCGCCAGACGCACGTCCTCGACCATCTGTCCGGCATTGAGTTCGGCCGACAGGAAGCCCTTCACGCCGCGTGCGGCCAGTTCGGCGAGCTGTTTGGTCGGGAAGGGGTAGAGCGTGATCGGGCGCAGCAGACCCACCTTCAGCCCCTCGGCACGGGCCATCTCGACCGTCGCCGAGCAGATGCGGGCCGACGATCCGAAGGCCACGATGACGTATTCCGCATCGTCGCACTCGATGGCTTCGTAGCGCACCTCGTTCTCCTCCAGCGCCTTGTATTTCTCCTGCAGCCGCTTGTTGATGATCTCCATCTTCTCCGACTGCAGTTCGAGCGACGTGGCGATGTTGCGCGGACGGTCGGCCGGTTTGCCGTAGGTTGCCCACGAGCGGCACTCGGCCTTGATCTCCTCGTCCGTACGACGCGGACGCTGCGGAGCCAGCACCACCTTCTCCATCATCTGACCGATGGCGCCGTCGGCCAGGATCATGGCCGGGTTGCGGTACTTGAAGGCCAGATCGAAGGCTTCGGCCACGTGGTCGTGCATCTCCTGCACGGAGTTCGGGGCGAAGACGATCAGGTGGTAGTCACCGTGGCCGCCACCCTTGACAGCCTGGAAATAGTCGCCCTGCGAAGGCTGGATCGTACCCAGACCCGGGCCACCGCGCTGGCAGTTGATCACCAGGCAGGGCAGCTCCGCACCGGCCAGGTAGCTCAGCCCCTCGGACATGAGGCTGATACCGGGGCTCGACGACGAAGTCATGACCCGTTTGCCCGTGGCGGCGCCACCATATACCATATTGATTGACGAGACTTCCGATTCGGCCTGGAGCACCACCATACCGGTTGTCTCCCACGGTTTGAGCTCCATGAGGGTCTCCATCACCTCGGACTGCGGGGTGATCGGATAGCCGAAATATCCGTCGCAACCGTAGCGAATCGCCGCATAGGCGATCACTTCGTTGCCTTTCATCAGTTTTACTTCCTTCTCTGCCATCGCTTATTCGAATTTTTGACGATAAACCGTGATGACGCTGTCAGGGCAAATCACCGCACACGAAGCGCAGCCCGTGCACGCATCGGGATTCGCCATCCAGGCCACCTGGTAGCCTTTACTGTTCACCTCCGCCGACAGGGCAAGAACATTGCACGGGCACACCGAGGCGCAAACTCCGCACCCCTTACAGCGCTCTCTGTCAACGACGATAGTTCCTTTGATCTTTGCCATAACATCGATAGTATTGTTAAGTTGCTTACAAATATACGAAATTTTCCGTGCCCACTTTTATTTTCGTTATAAATTCTCGCCGATTCGTAATATAATTGTGCTTTCAGCATCCTCCCAGCCGGTGGGCGGGGATCCGAGCCGGAATCGTGTTTTTCGCATCAGTCCTCCGTCTGTATGGGATCGGGGCCACAGGGGTTTTCGCCGGGAGTTCCCGCCGAGCAAAACCACATCAGGAAGAAAATGGCCCAGACCACAAAGACCAGCGAGCCGCCGATAAACACGACGAGGAATCCCGTCGTTGCGGCTGCCACGTCCGTAAGGTCATGAGCAAAAAAAGGGGAGATCCGGCCTCAACCGTATCACCCCTTTTCTCTCGACTACGGACCGGACAACCGATCCGCCGGCTGCTATTTGGTCTTCTCCTCGGCGAACGAGTGGATCACCATGCCCGAACGCAGTTTCGGCTCGAACCACGTTGTCTTCGGCGGCATGATGTTGCCCGTGTCGGCGATGTTGATCAGCTGCTGCATCGAGACGGGGTAGAGCGCAAAGGCCACCTTCATCTCGCCGCTGTCGACCCGGCGCTTCAGCTCGCCCAGCCCCCGGATACCGCCCACGAAGTCGATCCGCTTCGAGGTGCGCAGATCCTTGATCCCGAGGATCCGGTCCAGCACCAGATTCGACAGTACGGTCACATCCAGCACCCCGATCGGGTCGTTGTCGTCGTACGTGCCCGGCTTGGCCGTCAGGCTCCACCAGTGCCCCTCGAGGTACATCGAAAAGTTGTGCAGCCCCGTCGGACGGTACTCCTCCGTTCCCTTGTCCTCGACCTCGAACGACTCCTTGAGCCGCTCGATGAGCTCCGCGGGAGTCAGGCCGTTGAGATCCTTCACCACGCGGTTGTAGTCGATGATCCGCAGCTGGCTGGCCGGGAACGTCACGGCCAGGAAGTAGCAGTACTCTTCCGTGCCCGTATGGTTGGGATTCTTCGCGCGGCACTCGGCGCCCACGCGGGCGGCAGCAGCCGTACGGTGGTGGCCGTCAGCCACGTAGAGCGCCGGAATCCCGGCAAAGATCTCCGTGATGCGGTCGTTGGTCTTGCGGTCGCGGATCACCCACAGCTTGTGGCCGAAACCGTCGGCCGCCGTAAAGTCGTACTCCGGGGCATTGTGCGCAACCACGTCCGCAACGATGGCATCAATCTCCGCATTGTCGGGGTAGGCGAAGAAGACCGGCTCGATGTTGGCCTGCTGGTTGCGCACGTGGATCATGCGATCCTCCTCCTTGTCGGGGCGCGTCAGCTCGTGCTTCTTGATGGCCCCCGAGAGGTAGTCCTCGAAATGGCAGCACATGGCCAGTCCGTACTGCGTGCGGCCCTCCATCGTCTGCGCATAGATATAATAGTACTCCTCGGGATCCTGCTGCAGCCATCCCTTCTTCTGCCAGGCGCGGAAATTCTCCACGGCCTTGTCGTAGACCTCCTGCGAATGCTCGTCGGCAATGGGTTCGAAATCGATCTCGGGTTTGATGATATGCAGCAGCGAGCGCTCCGTCGCTTCGGCCTTCGCTTCGGCCGAATTCAGCACGTCGTACGGACGCGACGCCACCTCGGCGGCATGCTCCTTGGGCGGTCGGACCGCCCGGAACGGTTTGATACGTACCATAGTTTCTCTTTGTCGGTTATTGTTTCAGGTTGTTCATCGTTCAAGGTAAGAAAGGCGGGTCCGTACACGTCGCACCCGCCTTTCTCAACGTTCCGCGCGGCCCGGTCATTTATTGACCTGGAACCTCCGGTTGCCGTTCTTCAGAAAATCGACAATCTGGTTTGCGGCGGCCAGTCCGGCGTTGATGTTGGCCTCGGCCGTCTCGGCACCCATCTTCTTCGCCGTGGCGAAGACCCGTTTGCCGAACTTCTCGTCCAGCTCGGCCTGGTTGCCGGCGGCGATGTCGGTGATGTACTTCAGATCCTCGCGTTCGGTCAGCGCCTGCATCAGCCCGGCCTCGTCGATCACCTCCTTGCGGGCCGTATTGACCAGCGTGGCACCCTTGGGCATCGACATCAGCAGCCCATAGCCGATCGAGCCCTTGGTCTGCTCCGTGGCGGGGATGTGCAGCGAGAGGTAGTCGGCCCGCTTGTAGAGCTCCTCGACCGAAGCCACCTGCTCGACGCCGTCGGCCGCGAAGACCTCCGGATCGGTCAGGAACGGATCGTAGGCTACGACGTTCATTCCCAGCGCCTTGCCTTTTCGACCCACCAGCCGGCCGACATGGCCGTAGGCATGGATGCCGAGCGTCTTGCCCTGGATCTCCGAGCCCGTACCGGGCGTAAAGCGGTTGCGGGCCATATAGATCATCATGGCGATGGCCAGTTCAGCCACGGCGTTCGAATTCTGCCCCGGGGTGTTCATCACCACGATGCCGCGTGCGGTGGCGGCGGCCAGATCGACGTTGTCGTAGCCCGCGCCGGCCCGCACGACAATCTGCAGACGGGGAGCGGCGGCGATCACCTCGGCGGTGACCTTGTCGCTGCGCACGATCAGCGCATCGGCCGTGGCCACGGCCTCCAGCAACTGTGCCTTGTCCGTGTATTTTTCGAGGAGCGCCAGTTCATAACCGGCCATTTCGACGATCTCGCGGATGCCGTCGACCGCCTTCTTGGCAAAAGGCTTCTCCGTAGCTACCAGTATCTTCATGGGTTTCAAAATTTCGTTGTTCAACATTTCCTGATAATCCCAGGCCTTCACTTCGCCCGTGAGGGTGTCGTATCCGGTCGGGACGCGTGTGACAAGAGGCATCGGCGTCGGCTATTTGGCGTGTTTTGCGGCAAACTCCTGCATGCACTCCACCAGCACGCGGACACTCTCGATCGGCAGGGCGTTGTAGCACGAGGCACGGAAGCCGCCCACCAGACGGTGACCCTTGATGCCGACAATGTCGCGGCTCTTGGTGAACTCGAGGAATTCGGGAGCCAGATCCTCGTAGCCCTCCTGCATGACGAAGCAGATATTCATCAGCGAGCGGTCCTCCTTCTCGACCGTACCGCGGAACAACGGGTTGCGGTCGATCTCGTCGTAGAGCAGGGCGGCCTTCTCCCGGTTGCGGCGGTAGATTTCGGGAACGCCGCCGATCGACTTCAGCCAGCGCAGCGTCTCCATCAGCACGTAGATCGGGAAGACGGGAGGCGTGTTGAACATCGAGTTGTTCTCGACGTGCGTGCGGTAGGACATCATCGTCGGCAGGTCACGCACAATGCGGTCGAGCATATCCTCGCGGATGATGCCGAAGGCCACGCCGGCCGGAGCCAGGTTCTTCTGCGCACCGCCGTAGATCATGGCGTATTTCGTCACGTCGACCGGACGCGACAGGATGTCGGACGACATGTCGGCGATCAGGGGCACGGGCGAGGTCAGATCCTCGTGGTACTCCGTACCGTAGATCGTATTGTTCGAGGTGATGTGCAGGTAGTCGAGATCCTCGGGGATGGTGAATCCCTTGGGGATATAGGTGAAGTTGCGGTCCTCGGACGAGGCGATGACCTCCACTTCGCCGTAGCGTTTGGCCTCCTTGATGGCCTTCTTCGACCAGACGCCCGTATTGACGTAGCCGGCCTTCTTGCCCAGGAAGTTGGCGGGAATCTCATAAAAATAGGTGCTCGCACCTCCGCCCAGGTAGATGATCTTGTAGTTGTCCGGAATGTGGAGCAGCTCTCGGAAAAGCGCGTCGGCCTCGGCCATCACGGCGTCAAAGTCCTTCGTGCGGTGCGAAATCGAAAGAATCGAAAGTCCCGATCCGTTGAAATCGAGTACGGCTTTGGCTGCTTTTTCGATCACTTCGTCCGCAAGAATGGACGGTCCCGCATTGAAATTGTGCTTTTTCATAATAATTGTTATGAGATTTGGTTGTTCGGATTTCAGTCTGTTAATTTTATAACACAAATATAAATAAAAATAAATTAGAAAAACCAAAGATCGCCAAATAAATTTCATTCCGCCGGGCGAATCGTCGCCTTTTTGATTTGTTTTTACTACTTTTGTTGCCTGAATCAAGCAAGGCTGACCTATGATCAAATCCATGACCGGTTTCGGAAAAGCCGAGGCCGAAATCCAGAATAAGAAGATCACCGTCGAGATCCGATCGCTGAATTCCAAGCAGTTGGACCTCGCCCTGAGGCTCCCGGCCCTCTACCGGCAGTCGGAATACGAAATCCGCAATCTGATCCAGCAGCGGCTCCAGCGCGGAAAGATCGACCTTTTCGTCTCGATCGAGAGCCAGAGCGTCGAAACCTCGGCCCGCATCAACCGCGAAGTCTTCGCCGCCTATGCCCGACAGCTGCGCGAGGCGGCCGCCGGTGCCGGACTGGACTGCAGCACGGCAGGGTGGGATGCCGCGGCGATGCAGACACTCATGCGGCTGCCCGAGGTGGTTTCGACGGAGGCCGAGACGATCTCCGACGAGGAGCACGCCGTGCTGCTCAAGGCCGTCGAAGAGGCCGCCGCGCGGCTCGACGCCTTCCGCTCGCAGGAGGGGGCCACGCTCATCGCCGACCTGCTGCGCCGCGTCGATCTGATCGAACAGTACAAGAACGAGGTCATCCCCTTCGAACAGGCCCGTACGGAGACCATCCGTACGCGCATTCTGGACAACCTCTCGAAACTCCCCGTCGAGGTCGACCGCAACCGCCTCGAACAGGAGATGATCTTCTACCTCGAGAAGCTCGACATCACCGAGGAGAAGGTGCGTCTGACCAACCACTGCCGCTATTTCCGCGAGGTGGCCGCCTCGGAGGAGGCCGTGGGCCGCAAGCTGGGATTCATCGCCCAGGAGATGGGCCGCGAGATCAACACCATGGGCTCGAAGGCCAACGAGACGAACATCCAGATCCTCGTCGTCAAGATGAAGGACGAACTGGAGAAGATCAAGGAGCAGGTATTGAACATACTCTAATGGGAAAAGTCATCATATTTTCGGCCCCGAGCGGCTCGGGCAAGACAACCATCGTCCGGGAGCTGCTCCGCCGCTATCCGCAGCTCGAATTCTCGATCTCGGCCACGAGCCGCGCCCCGCGCGGTGAGGAGCGCAACGGCATGGACTACTACTTCCTCTCGCCCGAGGAGTTCGCACGGGCCGTCAGCGAGGGGCGCTTCGTCGAGTGGCAGGAGGTCTACAAGGGCACCTGCTACGGCACGCTGCGCAGCGAAGTGGAGCGCATCTGGGAGAAGGGTCACGTGATCGTCTTCGACGTCGACGTCCTGGGCGGCATCAACCTCAAGCGGATCTTCGGTCGGGATGCCTGCTCGATCTTCATCAAGGCCCCCTCGGTCGAGGAGCTGCGCCGGCGGCTCGTCGCACGCGGCACGGATGCCCCCGAGGCCATCGAACGCCGTGTGGCCAAGGCCGAGTTCGAACTGACAAAGGCCCCGGAGTTCGACCATGTGGTGGTCAACGACCGTCTGGACGAGGCCGTGGCCGGAGCGTGCGCCATTCTCGACGAATTCTTTGCCCGATAGCCATGAAACGCGAAATGCTCTATTTCGGGTCATTCAACCCGATCCACAAGGGCCACATCGCCCTGGCGGAGTATGTGCTGGACCGCGGGCTGTGCGACGAGGTGGCGCTGATCGTCTCGCCCCAGAGCCCCTACAAGCAGGAGGAGGCGCTGGCCCCCGAACTCGACCGCTTCGAGATGGCCGAGATCGCCTGCGCCGCATCGAAATATCCCGAACGGATCAAACCTTCGGTAGTGGAGATGCTGCTGCCGAAACCCTCCTATACGATCGACACGCTGCGCTATCTGCAGGAGAACTGCGGGGCGGAGATGGAGTTCTCGATCCTGATGGGCAGCGACCAGATCGCCCGCCTCGACGGCTGGAAGGAGTACGACCGAATCCTCGAATACCCGGTCTACGTCTATCCGCGGCGCGGCAGCGAGAGCGTCTCGGGCTTCGAGGGACGCATCACACTGCTCGACGAAGCCCCGCTGCTCGACATCGCCTCGACCGGGATCCGCGACCGCATCACGCGCGGCGAGGATGTCTCGGCGATGCTCGCCCCGAAGGTCCTCGAATACATCCACAAGAAGGGGCTCTGGAGCCCCGCAACCCGCATCGCGGTCCTCACCACACAACTCGCCGCACGCCCCGACGACATCGAACTGCTGCTCGAACGCGGCAAGCTCCATTACCGCCTGAGCGAGTGGGGCCCGGCGCTGAACGACTTCAACGCCGTGCTGCGCATCGACGCCAACCACGTCGAGGCCCGGCAGTTTGCCCAGATGGTGCAGGAGATTTTCGAATTCCGATACAAAGACATCTACAACCCCTGAAAATGACACGACTGAAGATCGCCCTCCTGGCGGGCGGCGACTCTCCCGAGCGGGAGATCGCCCTGCAAAGTGCCGCACAGATCGAAGCGGCGCTCGATCACACGAAATACGATATCACGGTCATCGACCTCCATCACCGCGACTGGCACCACACGACGCCCGACGGCCGACAGTGGCAGGTCGACAAGAACGATTTCTCGATTACGATCGACGGCGAACACAAGATTTTCGACTACGCGCTGATTCTCATCCACGGCACCCCGGGCGAGGACGGCCGTCTGCAGGGCTATCTCGACATGATGGGTATTCCCTATTCGTCGTGCTCGATGGTCTCGTCGGTCGTCACCTTCGACAAGATCACCACCAAGCGCACGCTGGCCGGACGCGTCAATCTGGCCCGCGAACACTTCCTGCGCCGCGGCGAGGCGTGGGATGCCGAGGCCATTGTCGCCGATCTGGGACTCCCGCTCTTCGTGAAGCCCAATGCCAACGGTTCGTCGTTCGGCGTGACGAAGGTCCACACGGCCGCGGAGCTTCCCGCCGCCATCGAGGCCGCCTTCGCCCAGGGCGGCGAGATTCTCATCGAGGAGTGCATCACGGGCCGTGAGATGGGGTGCGGCATCCTCGTCACCCGTGAAAAGGAGTATATCTTCCCCATCACGGAGATCGTTCCCAAGAACGACTTCTTCGACTACGAGGCCAAATACACGGCCGGACGCTCCGAGGAGATCACCCCGGCACCGATCCCGGATGAGGTGCGCGCCGAGCTGAACCGCATGACGCGCGAAGCCTACCGCGCATGCCGCTGCTCGGGCGTCGTGCGGGTCGATTTCATCGTCACCCCCGAAGGCAAGCCCTACTTCATCGAGCTGAACTCGATTCCGGGCATGAGCGCCGGAAGCATCGTCCCGAAGCAGGCCCGACAGATGGGCATGTCGCTCGGCGAACTGTATGATCTGATTATCGCCGATACGTGCCGCAAATGATCGAGATTGATGACAAGATCCTAAGCGTCGATCTGCTGCGCGAATGCTTTGCGTGCGATCTGGTGCAGTGCAAGGGGATCTGCTGCGTCGAAGGCAACGCCGGAGCCCCGCTGGAGGAGGACGAAGAGGAGATCCTCCGCCGCGAATACCCGAACTACCGTCCCTACATGACGGGCGAAGGGGTGGAGGCCGTCGAACGGCAGGGCTTCATGGTCCTCGACGAAGAGGGCGATCGGACCACGCCGCTCGTCAACGACGCCCAGTGCGCCTACGCCTGTCAGGAGAACGGCGTGACGCTGTGCGCCATCGAGAAGGCCTGGATGGAGGGCAAGACCGCGTTCCGCAAACCGATCTCGTGCCACCTCTATCCAATCCGCGTCATGCGCTTCTCGAACGGCACACTCGGCCTGAACTACCACCGCTGGTCGGTCTGTGCCCCGGCCCGCAAATGCGGCGCCAAACTGGGAATCCCGGTCTACAAGGCGCTGCGCGAACCGATCATCCGCCGCTTCGGCGAGGAGTTCTACCACCAGCTCGAGGCCGCCGAAGAGTTGATCAAACGGGGCTGACAGAATCCGGAGGGGGGGGGAAAAAAAAAAATAAATGCCGGGGGAGTGGCCAATCGGGAAGAGCAAAGCGCTCCCCGAAGAGAGTCCCCGGGGGAAACCCCTTGAAAAGTCGGGCGGAAGAATCCCGGCAATCGAAAAGTGAACGGCCGCTGCGCCCGTCCGGAGCGGTCCAACCGAAAATGCAACGTATGAAGAAGATGAAACAATACCTGCTGCCGCTGGCAGCCCTCTCGCTGGCCGCAACGGCCGACGCCCGATCACCCCGTCCCTCACGGGTCAAACTCCTCGAACAGACCGTCGAAGCGATGGCCGAAGCCGACTCGCTGCGCCACGTCTCCGACGTGCAGAGCGTCGCCATCGACTCGCTGCAGACGCTGCTCGACAACATGCAGGCGCAGCTCGAGGCCCGTGCGGCCCGTACGGCATCGTCTCCGACCGCCCAGATCGATCCCCAGCAAGCGGCGGCCGATTCGGTGGCCAACCTGCAGCTGCGCCTGCGCCGCAAGGAGATCGAATCGACGTTCGACACCAACGGACTGACCGTCCTCGACACGCTCAACTCCGGAAACGACGCCCTCTACGTCATCCTCTACGGCAACAACACCTGGAAATACGTCCGCAACCGCGCCGTGGCCAAGGACAGCACGATCTTCGAAAAGTATTGGGACACGGTCTCGCTCTTTCCCTACAAGGATGTCAGCATCGCTTCGCTGCCGCAGTCGGTGGTCATCGACCTGATCGACTCGACGAAGAGCTACCACTATCCCTACAAGGGGGCGGTGAATCCCCGCGGCAAGTACGGACCGCGCCGCGGACGCCGCCACCAGGGTGTCGATCTGCCGCTCAAGATGGGCGAACCGGTCTATGCGACCTTCTGCGGACGGGTGCGCATCTCGCAATATGTGCGCGGCTACGGCAATCTGGTCATCATCCGCCATGACAACGGACTGGAGACCTATTACGGCCACCTCTCGGAGCGTCTGGTCCAACCCGGCGACTGGGTCGAGGCGGGCCACGTCATCGGCAAGGGCGGTTCGACGGGCCGTTCGACCGGTCCGCACCTCCACTTCGAGACCCGCTACTACGGACAGGCCTTCGACCCCGAACGGCTGATCGACTTCAAGAACGGCATGCTCTGCCGCGAAACGTTCCTGCTGAAGAAGTCCTTCTTCAACATCAATTCCAACGCCGGGCAGGATTTCGACGACGAGATCGCCAACGAGGAGCAGGACAAGAAGGAGGCTGCCGAAAAGGCCGCCATGCGTTATCACAAGATCCGTTCGGGCGATACGCTCGGTGCCATAGCCCGCCGCTACGGTACCACGGTGTCGAACATCTGCCGTCTGAACGGCATCAAGTCGACCACCATCCTGCGCATCGGCCGCACGCTGCGCGTCCGCTAACGGTCTAAAAGACCGGTTCTATGGGCCGGCCCACCTAAGAGGTGGGTTTTAGAGGCAGCCGGACCTTGCTGGGTTTCAGCAGCAAATGGACGCTCCCGGTCTGAAGCGATGGAAGCGGAGACAAATTCCGGAGGTCTGATAACGGGATAGCGTCCCGAAAACCTGCCTAAAAAGCGGGGAGGGGAGAAGGTTCCTCTCTCTTTTCCGGTTGCGCCGCAGGTCGGAGCCGCAGCCGGAAGGAGGGCGTGGTCAGCCCAGAATGGCGTCGATGGCCGCGATGACCGATCCGCGGAAGCCCTCGCGTTCGAGTTCCCCTACACCCACGATCGTCGTACCGCCCGGCGAGCAGACGGCATCCTTCATTACGCCGGGATGCTGTCCCGTCTCAAGTTGCAGCTTGCCCGTGCCGACGATCATCTGGCTCACCATCCGATAGGCATCGGCACGCGGAATACCGTACTTGAGCGCCGCATCGGCCAAGGCCTCGATGAACATCGCCACGAAGGCCGGACTGCAGCCGCAGATCGTCCCGGCCACCCCCAGCAGCGAGGTCTCGACCGACAGCACCAATCCGACGTGCGAGAAGAGCTCCTCGAGCGAAGCCAGCTGTTCGGGCGAGAGCGAGTGGCGGCGTTCGAAGACGACGATCCCCTCGCAGACGGCCACCGGCGTATTGGGACACGTGCTCAGATGGGCCGTACCGGGGGCGAGCATCTGCTCGTAGTCGTCGAACGTCACCCCGGCAGCCACCGAAACGACGATCTTCCGCTTCAACGTCTCACGAATCGGCGTAACAACCCCCTCGACCTGATAGGGTTTCACGGCGATGATGACCACGTCGGCGAACTCCGCCACCTCGGCCGCCGTGTCGAAGGCCCGGAAGCCCTGAGGCTCCGTATTGCGTTGCAGTTTGGCCCGATCGCGGGCGCAGGCCCCGATGCAGGCGGCCTCGACGGCTCCGCCGCGCACCAGTCCGCGGGCCAGTGCCTGGGCCATGTTTCCGAATCCGATAAATCCGATCTTCATATGCATATAAAATAAGTTACGTTGTTCGAGAGGCGGGCGACGGCGGTGAATCACCGGCTCCGCGCCGGTTCAGAGCAGCCGATACGGGCCGCTTTCCGCTTCGGGTACGGTTCTGAAACGAATCATTTCGAATAGTCGCGTTCGCCGAAGATCGACGAGCCGACACGCACCATCGTCGAACCGCACGCAACGGCCAGCCGGTAGTCGTGCGACATGCCCATCGAGAGGGTGTCGAACGCCTCGCCGAAGTGCGGACGCAGCTCCTCGAAGCAGTGGCGCAGCGCATCGAAATCGCGGCGGATGACCGCCTCGTCGTCGGTGTTGGTGGCGATGCCCATCACGCCGCGCACGCGCAGGTTGGGCAGCGCGGCAAAGGGGTTCGTGGCGAGGTAGTCGTGCAGTTCGGCCGGATCCCAGCCCGTCTTGGTCTCCTCGGCGGCGACGTGGATCTCGAGCAGGATGTCGATCACGCGGCCGCACTTGGCCGCCTCCTTCTGGATGGCCTCAACCAGCCGTGCGCTGTCCACCGACTGAATCATCGCCACGAACGGCGCGATGTATTTGATCTTGTTGGTCTGCAGGTGGCCGATCATGTGCCACTCGACATCCCGGGGCAGCGTCTCGTACTTCTCGCGCAGTTCCTGGGGGCGGCTTTCGCCGAAGATGCGCTGACCGGCTTCGTAGGCCTCGCGGATCATCTCCGCAGGGTGGGTTTTCGATACGGCAACAAGCGTCACCCCCGCCGGGAGGGTTTCGCGGATATGTGCCAGATGGGTTGCGATTTCCGACATGGTAGTGTTATTTTCGACGTAAAATTAGGCAAAAATCCGGCAGGACGGATCGCCTCGGCCGAAAAAAAAGCGCGCCTCGGACTTTCAGTCACCGTCCAACCTCCCGCCACTTTGGGGTGCGAGGGCTGCTTTGCCGCAAAGAGTCGGAATACACCGTCCGACAGCGGCAAGATCTCCGTACGACAGCATCGGAAGCATCGGAGGGCACGTTCCTGCCGCATCAGCAAGGGAGTTCGGACCGGCGTTAACGCGCGAAAAAGATCCCGCGGACGGCAAAGAGGTCGACATCCCCCAGCACGAGCGATCCCGAGGCCCGTTGCGGATCGTAGACCCAGACCTCGTGCCGACCGTCGGTGTCGGTCAGCACGCCGATCCGGACCGCAGGCTGCGGATCGGCATCGCCCGCTTCGGCCGGAAGCATGCACTGGGTCATCGACAGCACCCGTCCCTCGACCAGAAGGTCGGCCTCCCCGAGGGTCGGCGCCAATTCGAGGGTCGTCGGATCGAGCGGCTGAAACCAGGTGAGATCGTCATGCAGCACGGCATAGCCGCCCACACGCTCCCATTGCGAGGGATTGTCTGTAGCGGGCTTCATCATCCAGTAGGGGAGCAGCGTCTTCGACTCGACGGCCGGACCGAGCAGCGCCCGCGTACCCGATAACGGCAGGACGAGCGGCGAGAGCGTACCGTCGTCGTTGCGCACGGCAAGCAGCAGGGCGTTGAATGCAAAGGCAAAGGGCTGGCGGACGATGCGGTCGACGGTGACCCCTTCGGGCAGCTGCCATGCGCGGGGGAGGGAACCGCCGGAGAGGCAGAGCCTGTCGTCGCGGACGAAAAGCCCGGCTACGGTCGATTCGGAGACCGCCCCCGTGAGCAGGCACCCTTCGCCCTGAATCTCCGTCTGACGGGTCACCAGATCCAATTCGACGAGTTGTCCGTCGGCTATGCCGCAGGCCGTGCCCGGGCCGAAGCGGCCGACGACGCACTCCAGCGTCAGATCGGTCGGGAACTCCTCATCCCGCAGGTCGGCCGATCCGTACATCGGATAACGGGCCACGATGGTTCCGCCGCCGGGGGTCTCCGAAAGGGTATGGAGCGAGATTTCGTGACGGACACCGTCGTCGGTGCGAATCGTCCCCAGCGTCTGGAAGACCCCGTTGCGGAAGAGCAGCACGGAGACCGTTGCAGGAGGGTAGTGCCCCGGAACGAGAAAGCTGATCGACGTGTCGGTGCGGCCGGTCACCGTTCCCCGGAGGCCCCGGGCCGTACCGTTCGGGGCAAAATCCTCCGTGCCATCGGTCCAGGCAATATCGAACCAGATCTCGTCCGCGGCCTCGAAGCCGACGGCTCGGACCGTCACCTCGTCACCCGGGGTGAAGCGTTCGCCCGCGGGCATCTCGACCTCCGTCACCAGCTCTTCGGCCGGATGCTCCACCTTCAGGCCGCACCCTGCAAGCAGAGCGCACAACAGCACACCTATCGTAATTTTCCACATGTTCGTTTTCAGGGATTTTCAGGGATTTACACACGCCGGACAGGACTCCGTCGCCTTGCCGGACGGCGGGGCTCGATCACAAAGATCGGATTTTGAGCCGGGTTATGCAAGGTTTTCGCCGCTTTTTTCTATCTTTGATCGCCCGGCGCCGCGCGAACACCGACACATCGAAAAGTGTGTTTTGATTTGTCCCGGCGCCCGACTTTTCGTATCTTTACCGAGCTAAACCCGAAAAAACATGAAAAAATTCCGATTGATGCTTGCAGCCTTCGCCGCCGTGGCCACCTGCGGCGCGGTGTCGGCCTGCACCAACTTCATCGTCACGCGGGGCGCCTCGACCGACGGTTCGGTCATGGTGACCTATGCGGCCGATTCGCACGCCCTCTACGGCGCCCTCTACCACACCCCCGGCGGCAAACACGCAAAAGGCGCCATGCTGCCCGTCTACGAATGGGATACGGGCCGCTATCTGTGCGACATCCCGCAGATCCGCCAGACGTGGTCCACCGTGGGCAACATGAACGAACACTCGCTCATCATCGGCGAAACGACCTACGGCGGCCGCGAAGAGCTCGTCGACACCACGGGCCGCATCGACTACGGTTCGCTGATCTACATCGCCCTGCAGCGCGCCCGCACGGCCCGCGAGGCCATCGGCGTAATTGCCGAACTGGCCAATACCTGGGGCTACGCCTCGAGCGGCGAGTCGTTCTCGATCGCCGATCCGAACGAAGCCTGGATCATGGAGCTCATCGGCAAGGGCTACAAGGACGACGGCAAGGGGGACAACGCCCGCCGCGGCATCGTCTGGGTGGCCCGCCGCATCCCCGACGGCTACGTCTCGGGACACGCCAACCAAGCCCGCATCACCACCTTCCCGAAAGATGACCCCGAAAACTGTCTCTATGCCCCCGACGTGGTGGAGTTCGCCCGCGAAATGGGCTACTTCGACGGCACGGACGAGGAGTTCAGCTTCGCCGACGCCTACTGCCCGGCCGATTTCAGCACCGTACGCAGCTGTGACGCCCGCGTGTGGGCCTTCTTCCGCACGGTGGCCGACGGCATGGACGAATACGAGGACTACGCCATGGGCTACAACCTCCAGAAGCGGCTGCCGCTGTGGGTGAAACCCGCACACAAGGTCTCGCCCAAACAGCTCTTCGACTGCATGCGCGACCACTACGAAGGAACCCCGATGGACATGACGAAGGATCTCGGTGCCGGCGGCCACAACTGTCCCTACCGCTGGCGTCCGATGACGTTCGAAGTCGACGGCGTGGAGTATCTCAACGAGCGCGCCACGGCCACGCAGCAGACCGGTTTCTGGTTCGTCGGCCAGGCCCGTGCGGACCGTCCGGCCGATACGGGCATTCTGTGGTTCGGGGTCGACGATGCCGCCACGTCGTGTCTGACGCCGATCTTCTGCTCGGCGCAGGAGGTGCCCGAGTGCTTCCGCGAGGGCAACGGCTCGATGCTCGAATATTCGTCCACGTCGGCCTTCTGGCTCTTCAACCGCACCACGAACTTCGCCTACATGCGCTACGACATGATCTCGGCCGATATCCGCAAGGTCACCGACCAGTGGGAAAATACCCGCCTCGAGGAGATGGAGAACCTGCCGGCCTGCATCGGCAAGATGTCGGCGGAGGCCCGCCGCAACTACCTCACCGAGGTGAGCGTCGTAACGGCCCAGGAATTGTTCGACCGCTGGCAGCGGCTGAACGGCTATCTGCTGGTCAAGTACATGGACGGCAACGTCAAGAGCGAACACGGCGACGTGCTGTCGTTCCTCGACGGCGACGGCTCGGCGGCCCACTTCGTCGACAACGGAAACGGCCGTCAGATTCCCGACCGGATCCAGTTCCCGGGCTACAACGAAAAGTGGAAACGGGCCGTGGCCGCCGATAACGGCGAGGTGCTGCGCGTCCGCAAATAGCCTCCGAAATCGACCTTGAACCTTAAACGAACAAAGATGAAATACGACATTCTGATCGTCGGCAGCGGCCCCGGCGGATATGTGGCCGCCATCCGGGCCGCGCAACTGGGCCGCAAGGTGGCCCTCGTGGAGCGGGCCGATGTGGGCGGCGTCTGCCTCAACTGGGGCTGTATCCCTACCAAGGCGCTGCTGAAAAGCGCCCAGGTCTTCGGCTACTGCAGCCACGCCGAACAGTACGGACTCGAGATCGACGGCACGGTCCGCCCGAATCTCGAAAAGATCGTCGCCCGCTCGCGCACCGTGGCCGAAACCATGTCGCGCGGCGTACAGTTCCTGCTCAAGAAGAACGGCATCGACCTGATTGCGGGCTTCGGCCGCCTCACGGCACCGGGCCGGGTCGACGTCGACGGCACGGAGTATGAGGCCGACCACATCATCCTGGCCACCGGCGCCCGTCCGCGCGAGATGCCCTTCATGCCCGTCGACGGCGAGCGGGTGATCACCTCGCGGCAGGCGCTGGCCATGACCCGGCTGCCCGAGACGATGATCGTCGTCGGTTCGGGAGCCATCGGCAGCGAGCTGGCCTGGTTCTACGCCGCGCTGGGCGTCAAGGTAACGGTCATCGAGTATCTTCCGCGGATGATGCCCCTCGAGGACGAGGAGGTTTCGAAGGCCATGGAGCGCGCCTTCCGCAAGATGCGCGCCGCGGTGCTCGTCGGCACGACCGTCAAGCGGGTGAGCGTCAACGCCGAGGGGCGTTGCGACGTGGAGATCGAGGGCAGGAAGGGGTCCGAGACCCTCTCGGCCGATGTCGTGCTGTCGGCCGTGGGCATTCAGCCGAACATCGAGGGGATCGGCCTCGAGGAGCTGGGTGTCGAGGTCGAGCACGGCAAAATCAAGGTTGACCCCTTCTACCGGACCAACGTCCCGGGCATCTACGCCATCGGCGACATCGTGCCGGGACCGGCGCTGGCCCATGTGGCCTCGGCCGAGGGCATCTGCTGCGTGGAGGCCATCTGCGGCCTTGCACCCGAACCGGTCGACTACTCGACCATCCCGTTGTGCGTCTTCACGCAGCCCGAGGTAGCATCGGTGGGCATGACCGAGCAGCAGGCCGTCGAACGCGGTCTGGCAATTAAGATCGGCCGCTTCCCCTTCACGGCCTCGGGCAAGGCCACGGCTGCGGGGGATCGCGACGGATTCGTGAAGCTGATCTTCGACGAGGAGGATCACCTGCTGGGAGCCCATCTGGTCGGCGCCTCCGTGACGGAGATGCTGGCCGAACCGACCCTGGCCCGCCGTCTGGGCGCCACGGCCCACCAGATCGCCCGCACGATCCACGCCCATCCGACGATGAACGAAGGGGTGATGGAGGCAGCCGAAGCGGCCCTCGGAGCTGCCATTCATCTCTGACGAAGGCCGGCGGGAAACCGCTTGTCCCTATCCCTATATAAATACAGGAGCCACCCTTTGTCGGGGTGGCTCTTGTGTATTTGTGGGGGGGGGTATTGGTATTCGGAGGTTCGGGAACAGCCGTTTGGTGCTGAAATCCGGAGGGGCGGGAGCGGTTATTTGCTCTGAAGCCCGGTAAGGCCCGGCCGCCCTTAAAACCGGTCTCTTGGACCGGCGCCCCTAGAACCGGCTTCTTAAGCCGGCGAAGATCTCGGCAGGGTAGCGCACGTCGCTCAGGAAGAGCCCCTGCGCCGGAGCCCCGGCACTCGACCGCGAAAGGTCGCGGCTGGCAACAATCGCACGAAAATCCTCCGGCGTATAACGCCCCCGGCCCACGTCGACCAGCGTCCCGACGATCGACCGTACCATGTTGCGCAGGAAGCGGTCCGCGCGGATCGTGAAGCACAGCACACCCCGTTCGTCGACCGTCCAGCAGGCCTGTCGCACGTGGCAGATATTGGTCTTGTTGTTCGAATTGAGCTTGGCAAACGAGGTGAAATCCTCGAACTCGAGCAGCAGGGCCGCCGCACGGTTCATCCGCTCGAGGTCCAGCGGCACGTAGTACTGCCACGTCAGATGACGCGTGAAGGGGTTTTTGTGCGGTTCGATATAGTAGCGGTACTCGCGCTCGCAGGCGTGGAAGCGGGCGTGGGCATCGTCGGCCACGGGCGTAAGGCTCCAGACCGAAATGTCGCCCGGAAGCAGGAAATTCGCCTTGTAGACCACCTGTTCGGGATGGTCGATCGGCCGGCCGAGGTCGAAATGCGCCACATAATAAGAGGCATTGACCCCCGTATCGGTGCGGCCCGCCCCGGTCACCTCAACCGGTTCGCGCAGCAACGTTGTCAGGGCCCGTTCGAGGGTCTGCTGCACCGACGGCTGGTCGGGTTGCCGCTGCCACCCGCAGTAGGCGGCCCCCAGATAGCGGAGTTCGATGAAATAACGCATGGGAGGTATTTTTCCGACAAAGATAGCGAAAGTCGCGGACCACGACAAACCTCCGGCGGCGTTTTTGACGCAAAGCGCCCTGCCGGAAAAAGATCCCGCCCCGCGGCATACGATAAACACCGCCCGCGACGTTCAGTTTGCAAATTTATTCGTATCTTTGTCGGAACCGAATTTTTCGAACGAGACACTATGAAGGCTGCAATCATCGGATACGGCAAGATGGGCCGCGAAATCGAACGAATCCTCCGCGAACGGGGACACGAGGTCCGGCTGATCGTCGATCAGGCGAATGTCGGTGAACTGGATGCCGCACACCTCGCAGGGGTCGACGTGGCGCTGGAGTTCACCACCCCGGCCACGGCCTACGACAATATCCGCACCTGTCTGGAGTGCGGCGTGGCCGTCGTGAGCGGCACCACGGGCTGGACCGACCGTCTGGCCGAACTGCAGGATCTCTGCCGCAAACGCGGCGGAGCGATGTTCTACGCCTCGAACTACTGCCTGGGCGTGAATCTGATGTTCCGCCTCAACCGCCAGCTGGCCGCTCTTGTGGGGCGTGTCGGAGGCGGGTACAGCGTCCGCATCGAGGAGGTGCACCACACCCAGAAGAAGGATGCCCCGAGCGGTACGGCCATCACGCTGGCCGAGGGGATCATCGAGAACCTCCCGGGCAAATCCGGCTGGGTGAACTACGCCCCCGGCATCGAACACACAACGAACCGCGTCGAGCACAGCAAAGATACGCCGGCCGACTGCATCGAGATCCGTTCGGTACGCGAGGGTATGGTCCCGGGCATCCACACCGTGACCTACGAGTCGGAGGACGATCGTCTCGAACTGTGCCACGAAATCAAGAACCGCCGCACGCTGGCCCAGGGTGCGGTCGTCGCCGCCGAATTCCTCTGCGGAAAGCGGGGCGTCTACGGCATGGACGACCTGTTGAAATAGTTGAAACAATCGCTACAAGATGCAAAAAATCAAGGCTTTTTTCGGTAACAAGTGGGTCGGATTCACCTTTTCGGCCCTGCTTTATACCCTCTGGTTCGTCGTCTGGACCGGAAACCTCTGGCTGCTCCTCGGACTGCCGATCATCTACGACCTCTACATCTCGAAGCTCTTCTACCGCTACGTCTGGCACCGCAATGCGGAGTTGTGTCAGAAAAACAAGGTGTACAAGACTGTCTACGAGTGGGTCAACGCCATCATCTTCGCCACGGTCGTCGCTTCGCTCGTGCACATCTTCATCTTCCAGATGTATGTGATCCCCACCTCGTCGATGGAGAAGTCACTCCTGGTGGGCGACTACCTCTACGTGAGCAAGGTCTCCTACGGACCCCAAATGCCCAACACGCCGCTGTCGTTCCCGTTCGTCCACCACACGATGCCCTTCTCGCAGACCAAAAAGTCCTTTTCCGAGGCCATCAAGTGGCCCTATCACCGCCTGAAGGGTCTCAAGCCCATCCGCCGCAACGACGTGGTGGTCTTCAACTTCCCGGCCGGCGACACCGTGCTGCTCGAAAACCAGTCGGTGACCTACTACGACGTGTTGCGCGGATTCGAGGAGTCGTTCGGCAAGGAGGAGGGACGCAAACGCCTCAACGAAAAGTACACGGTCATCAGCCGCCCGGTGGACAAGCGCGAAAACTACATCAAGCGCTGCGTGGCGCTGCCCGGCGATTCGCTCGTGATCCGCGACGGACAGGTCTATGTCAACGGCACGGCCCAGGAGCCCATACCCGGACTGCAAAGCTCCTACATCGTACAGACCAACGCCCCCTTCACGCAGTATGCACTGGACAACCTCGGCATCACGGAGTACAGCGGAAACGGTGCGGCCTACTACATGTCGCTGACCGACGAGGCCGCCCGCAAGATCGAGGCCTCGAGCAACGTCATCTCCATACGCAAATACATCTACTCGCCCTCGACCGACGTCTTCCCGCAGTGGGACGACGCCCGCTGGAGCCAGGACAACTACGGTCCGATCTGGATCCCGAAGAAGGGCGCCACGGTCGAGCTTACGACCGAAAACCTGCCCTTGTACCGCCGCATCATCGAGGCCTACGAAGGGCATGAGCTCGAAGTGCGCGACAGCGTGATCCGCATCGACGGAGCCCCCGCCTCGCAGTACACCTTCGCCATGGATTACTACTGGATGATGGGCGACAACCGCCACAATTCGGCCGACTCGCGCTTCTGGGGATTCGTCCCCGAGGACCACATCGTCGGCAAGGCCTCGTTCGTCTGGCTGTCGCTCGACGCCAACCGAAAGTTCCCGTCGAACATCCGCTGGGAGCGCCTCTTCCGGAAAGTGCGATAGGCAATGGAGGCCGACGATCTCTACCGCACCGTGGCCCGGGAGGCCGAGGCCGCCTGCCGCGAACGGAGCAGCAAGTTCCTGTCGTGGATCTTCCCCGTCCGCTCGGAGGAGGAGATCCGACACCACCTCGACGCGCTGCGCAAACGCTTCTTCGACGCCACGCACCACTGTTACGCCTGGCGTCTGGGTCCCCGGGGTGAGGCGTTCCGCGCCAACGACGACGGCGAACCCTCGGGGACGGCCGGAAAACCGATCCTCGGGCAGCTGCTGTCGAACGACCTGACGGACTGTCTGATCGTTGTGGTTCGCTACTTCGGCGGCACGAAACTCGGCGTACCGGGGTTGATTGCCGCCTACCGGGAGTCGGCCGCCGCAGCCATCGAGGCCGCCCGGATCGTCGAACGGACGGTGGACCGCACGGTGACGGTCGATTTTCCCTATGTGGCGATGAACGACATCATGCGCGTGGTCAAGGAGCTGCAGCCCCGCATCGAAGCACAGGAATTCGACAACCTCTGCACCATGCGGCTCACGATCCGCGAAACTCTGGCCGACCGTCTCGAAGAGCGGCTCCGCAAGGCCGGCGGATCACTCCGCGACCGGGCGTGAAAACGGCGGAGGGGAATAGAGAAGGCAGAAACGACGGGCCGGGCGTGGGAACCGGCGGAACCCGGGCGTGAGAAAGACGGAGGATGAACGTGAAAGACGGGGCCCGGGCGTGAAAACGACAGAGGCCGGAGCATCGCCGGATGAAACAACACACAGAAAACAGATTGCTGAAACGGCCGCTGCATTGGGCCGAACCGATATGGAAAAACACGAAAACTGCATATATATCAAGGGGGCGCGGGTCCACAACCTGCGCAACATCTCGCTCGAGATCCCGCACGAAAAACTGGTCGTCATCACCGGTCTGTCGGGATCCGGAAAATCGACCCTGGCCTTCGACACGATCTTTGCCGAGGGGCAGCGCCGCTACGTGGAGAGCCTCTCGGCCTATGCCCGGCAGTTCCTCGGAAAGATCAACAAGCCGGATGTCGACATTATTGAGGGGATTGCCCCGGCCATCGCCATCGAGCAGAAGGTCAATACGCGCAACCCCCGCTCGACCGTCGGCACGACAACCGAGATCTACGACTATCTGAAACTGTTGTTCGCCCGCGCGGGCCACACCTTCTCGCCCGTCTCGGGGCAGGAGGTGCGCTGCTACTCGACGGACGACGTGGCCGAATACCTTCTGGCCCACGACGGAGAGCGGGTCATCATCGCCGCTCCGCTGGTGCTGACGAAGGGGCAGGGGATCATCGAGAAGCTCACGCTACTGCTTTCGGACGGCTTCATGCGCGTCTACGTGGAGGGCGAAACGAAACTCATCGAGGAGCTGCTGCCCGAAATCGGCCCCGACACGAAGCCCGAGTCAATCCATCTGATCGTCGACCGGCTGCGTGTGCACAACGACGAGGAGACCCCGACCCGTGTGCGCGACTCCGTGGCAAGGGCCTTCTCCTACGGCGACGGAGTCTGCGAGACGATCACCGACGAGGGACTGAAGAGCTTTTCGTCGCGATTCGAGGCCGACGGCATCGAGTTCGAACCCCCGACCGAGCACCTCTTCAGCTTCAACAACCCGCTGGGGGCCTGCCCCCGCTGCGAGGGTTACGGCAAGGTGATCGGCATCGACGAGGATCTGGTCATCCCCGACAAGAGCAAGACCATCTACGAGGATGCCATCGCCTGCTGGCGCGGCGAGACGATGCGCCGCTGGAAACAGCAGCTCATCGACAACGCTTCGAAATTCAACTTCCCGATCCATACGCCGTTCCACGAGCTGACCCTCGCCCAAAAGCGGCTGCTGTGGCGCGGAAACCAATATTTCCACGGTCTGGACGAATTCTTCCAGTACATTGACTCCGAGCGGAGGAAGATTCAGTTCCGCGTGATGAAGGCCCGCTACACGGGCAAGACCGTCTGTCCCGAGTGCGGCGGTTCGCGCCTGCGCAAGGAGGCCCTCTACGTCAAGGTCGGCGGCCGAACGATCGCCGATCTGGTGCGCATGCCCGTCGACGAACTGATCGGCTTCTTCGCCGCGCTGCAGCTCGACGAACACGACACGAAGACCGCCGCGCGCATTCTGGTCGAGATCCGCAACCGCCTGCAGTACCTCTCGGACGTGGGGCTCGGCTATCTGACCCTCGACCGGCTGTCGTCGACCCTCTCGGGCGGCGAGAGCCAGCGCATCAACCTCTCCACGTCGCTCGGCAGCAACCTCACCGGCTCGATGTACATCCTCGACGAACCCTCGATCGGTCTGCACCCCCGCGACACGAACCGCCTGATCGGCGTGCTGAAGCAGCTGCGCGATCTGGGCAACACGGTGATCGTCGTCGAACACGAGGAGGAGGTGATCCGCGCCGCCGACTGGATCGTCGACATCGGCCCCGGGGCCGGTTACAACGGCGGGCAGGTGGTCTTCAACGGCACGCTGTCCGACCTGCTGAAGTGCGACCGCAGCCTGACGGCCGACTACCTCACGGGACGCCGTCAGATCCCCGTCCCGGAGAGCGTCCGCGGCTGGAGCCAGTGGATCACCATCCGCGGCGCCCGCGAAAACAACCTCAAAAACATCGACGTGCGCATCCCGCTCGGCGTGATGACCTGCATCACCGGAGTCAGCGGCTCGGGCAAGTCGTCGCTGGCCAAGGGGATTCTCTACCCGGCGCTGCGGCGCATGCTCTACGACACGGGGCTGAAACCCGGCGACTTCGACGGGCTGGAGGGCGACGTGCGGCTCCTCAAGTCGATCGAGATGGTCGACCAGAACCCCATCGGCAAATCCTCGCGCTCGAATCCCGTCACCTACATCAAGGCCTACGACGAGATCCGCAAGCTGTTCGCCGACCAGCCCTATGCCCAACACAACGGCCTCGGACCGGCGGCATTCTCGTTCAACGTCGCCGGAGGCCGCTGCGAGGAGTGTCAGGGCGAAGGGGTCATCAAGGTCTCGATGCAGTTCATGGCCGACGTCGAACTGGTCTGCGAGGCCTGCGGCGGAAAGCGTTTCCGCGACGAAATCCTCGAGGTCAAGTACCGCGACAAGTCGATTTACGACGTGCTCGAAATGACCGTCGACGAAGCCATCGCCTTCTTCGGCGAGGATCTGCGCAACGCCACCTGCCGGCGGATCGTCGAGCGGCTGCAGCCGCTGCAGGATGTCGGGCTGGGCTACATCAAGCTCGGGCAGTCGTCGTCGACCCTCTCGGGCGGCGAGAGCCAGCGCGTCAAACTGGCTTCGTTCCTGACCAAGGATGCCGCGCAGGGCGGCGTCATGTTCATCTTCGACGAACCCACCACCGGCCTGCACTTCCACGACATCTCGAAGCTGCTGGCGGCGTTCAACGCCCTGATCGAACGCGGACACACGATCGTCATCGTCGAACACAACATGGACATCATCAAGTGTGCCGACTGGGTCGTCGACCTGGGGCCCGAGGCCGGCGAGGCGGGCGGGCGTGTCGTCTTCGAGGGGACGCCCCGCGAGCTGATCCACTGCCCCGGAAGCCACACCGGCGAGTTCCTCCGCCGCCACATCGAACACTGACGCCCGGGCCGGGAGGAGCAGGGTAGTCCCCGCCCCGGCCGCGCGTCGCAATGACACGCATAGCGAACTTTCATGATGGAATTCCATACCTACACGCTGCCCAACGGAATCCGCGGCATCCACCGCCAGGTCCACGGATCGGTGGCCCACTGCGCGCTGGTCATCGGCGCCGGAAGCCGCGACGAACTCCCCTCGGAGTACGGGCTGGCCCACTTCACCGAACACGCCTTCTTCAAGGGAACCGAACGCCGCCGCGCCTGGCAGGTCAACTGCCGCCTCGAAAACCTCGGCGGCGAGCTGAACGCCTTCACCACCAAGGAGGATACGACAATCCACGCCACGACGCTCCGCGGCGACTTCGCCAAGGCCGCCGAACTGATCGCCGACATCGCCTTCCACTCGACCTTCCCCGACCGCGAGCTGGAGCGCGAAAAAGAGGTGATCGTCGACGAAATCAACACCTACAAGGATTCGCCCGCCGACCAGATCTACGACACCTTCGAGGATCTGCTGTTCGAGGGTTCGCAGCTCGGTCACAACATCCTGGGCCGCAAGGTCGCCCTGGCCCGCTACGACGGAGAGGCGATCCGCGCCTTCACGCGGCGCATGCATACCACCGACCGCATGGTCTTCTCGTCAATCGGCAACTTCTCGCCCCGGGTGGCCGAGGCCGTCGCGGCACGTTACTTCGGCGGCGAGGCATCGACCCTGTGCCGCGGCGAAAGGGTAGCCCCAACCCCATGTACCCCCTTCGAGAAGAGCGTCGCACGCCACACCCACCAGACCCACTGCATCATCGGCTGCCGCGCCTACGACATCGCCGACGAGCGACGACTGCCCCTGGCCCTGCTGGTCAACATCCTCGGCGGACCGAGCGCCAACTCGCTGCTCAACATGGTCATCCGCGAACGCCACGGGTTGTCGTACAACATCGAGGCCTCCTACACCCCCTACGGCGACACGGGGATCGTGGCCATCTACTTCAGCTCGGAGCACGCCAATGCCCCGCAGTGCATCGAACTCATCGAGGAGCAGTTGCACAAACTGCGCACCACGCCCCTTTCGCCCCGTCAGCTCTCGATGGCCAAGAAGCAGTTCATCGCCCAGCTGGCCATCTCGAGCGAAAGCAACGAAAGCTACATGCTCAGCGCCGGCAAAAGCCTGCTCTGCCACGACGAGGTCGACACCATGGAGCAGGTCTACGCCAAGATCCGGGCCCTGACGGCCTCGCAGTTGACCGAGGTGGCCGAGGAGCTCTTCTCAAAGATGTCGCGGCTCATATACAGATAATTATGGAGGCTCTCGAACGATACGTACACGAACATTCGGCTCCCGAGGAGGAGCTGCTGCACGAACTGGACCGTGAAACCAATCTGCGGGCCGTGGCCCCCCGCATGCTGTCGGGCCACATTCAGGGCCGGCTGCTGGAGATGCTCGTGCGGATGATCCGTCCGCGGCGGGTGCTCGAAATCGGCACCTTCACGGGCTATTCGGCCCTCTCGATGGCCGCAGGTCTGGACGACGAAGCCCGGTTGGACACCATCGAGGTCGACGACGAACTCGAAGAGTTCACCCAATCGTGGTTCGACCGCTCGCCCCACGGCCGCAAGATCCGTTTCCACATCGGATCGGCCCTCGACGTGGCTCCCCGGCTGGGCGAGGTCTACGATCTGGTCTTCATCGACGGCGACAAGCGCGAATATCCCGACTACTACCGCATGCTGATGGGCGACAACGGCTCCCCGAAGCTGGTGCACAGCGGTTCGGTCCTCATTGCCGACAACATCCTCTGGTCGGGGAAGGTCGTCGAACCCGTCGCCCACGGCGACCGCCACACGCAGGCCCTCATGGAGTTCAACCGCCTGGTGGTCGAGGATCCCCGCGTGGAGAATGTCATCGTCCCGCTGCGTGACGGGCTGAATCTCATCCGGGTCAACTGACCGCCGGCCGGTCCGGGAGGGGAGGGAGAGGAGAGGCACTCTGCGGCTGGCCTCACATGGGTCTCACAGGTCTTGCCGGTCCCATTGGTCTCTCCGGTATTGCCGGAGCTTTCTGATCAAACACAAAAAAGCGATATACGGTTATGGAAATCAAGGAACTGCAGGAACGGGTCGACGCCTGGATCAAACAATACGGCGTACGCTACTTTTCGGAACTCACGAACATGGCCTGCCTCACGGAGGAGGTGGGGGAGTTGGCCCGCGTCATGGCCCGCACCTACGGCGACCAATCGTTCAAGGCGGGCGAGAAGGCCAATCTGGCCGACGAGATGGCCGACGTGCTGTGGGTGCTGGTCTGTCTGGCCAACCAGACGGGCGTAGACCTTACGGCCGCCGTCGAGGCCAACTTCGCCAAGAAAACCGCACGCGACAGCGAACGTCACCTCCACAACGAAAAACTCCAAAAGCAGTAGGCGAGGGGCGGCAAAGACCCGGGCCGGGGCGTGCCGGTACCAGGGCGTACAGGTGCAAGATGAGCCGAATGCCGCTTGCCCGGATTGGGTCCGGCGGCAGGACCGGCAGTTGGTACCGGGTCGTGCAGGTGCAAGATGAGCCGACTGCCGCTTGCCCGGATCGAGTCCGGCGGCAGGACCGGCAGCGGAGTTCTAAAGAGAGGGGCTTTCCTCACGGAAAGCCCCTCTCTTTTCTCCGCCTCGCGGATTACTCCAGATGGAGATCCTTCTTGATGCCCTCGATCCTGGCATCCAGCTCGGAAAGCACCTTGTCGTAGTCGGCAACCGATGCCAGCGGAGCCTTCACTCCGAAGTAGAACTTGATCTTCGGCTCCGTACCCGACGGGCGTACCGAGACCTTCGTGCCGTCCTCGGTGAACCACTGCAGCACGTTGCTGCGATCCTGCTCGATCGGCGTCTTCACGCCCGTCTTCACGTCGGTCGTCTCCAGCGTCTGGAAATCGTTGATCTTCACCACCGGCGAGCCCAGAATCGTCTTCGGCGGGTTCGAACGGAAGTTCACCATCATCTGCTGGATCTCTTCGGCCCCCTCCTTGCCCTTGCGGACCACCGAGACAAGCCCCTCACGGTAGAAGCCGTACTTCACGTAGAGCTCCTGCAGCCACTCGTAGAGCGTCAGCCCCATCGTATCCATGGCCCAGGCTGCGGCCTCGGCCGCCAGCGAGCAGGCCGATACGGCATCCTTGTCTCGCACGTAGTCGCCGCCCAGGTAGCCGAACGACTCCTCGCCGCCGCCGATGTACTTCGCCTTGCCTTCGTTCTCGCGGATGATCTTGGCGATGTACTTGAAGCCCGTGAGGCAGTCGTAGCACTTCACGCCGAAGTGCTCGGCCACGGCGTTGGCCATCTGCGACGTCACGATCGTCTTGACGACATACTGGTTGCCGTTCAGTTCGCCACGCTCGGCCCAGCGCGTCAGCTGGTAGCTCATCAGCAGAACCAGCGTCTGGTTGCCGTTCAGCAGCACGTACTCGCCCTTCTTGTTGCGCAGCGCCACGCCGATACGGTCCGAATCGGGGTCCGTGGCCAGTACCAGATCAGCCCCTTCCTTGGCAGCCAGTTCGATGGCCATCGACATCGTCTTGCGCTCCTCGGGGTTCGGCGACTCAACGGTCGGGAAGTTGCCGTCGATAACGGCCTGCTCCTTGACCATGATCACGTTCGTGAAGCCGAACTTCTTGAGCGACGCCGGAACCAGCCGCACGCCCGCGCCGTGCATCGGCGAGTAGACGATCTTCATGTCGTGGTACTTCCGGATACTCTCGGGCGAAAGCGACAACTCGTGGATGCGATTCAGGTAGATCTCGTCGAACTTCTCGTCGAGAATATGGATGTTCTCGGGGTTCTTGCCCATGAGGACCATATCGATGTCAGTGATCTTCTCCACCTCGGCGATGATGTTCTTGTCGTGCGGCGGGGTGACCTGCGCACCGTCGGTCCAGTAGGCCTTGTAGCCGTTGTACTCCTTGGGGTTGTGTGAGGCCGTGATGACCACGCCCGAATGGCACTTCAACTCGCGGATGGCGAAGCTCAGTTCGGGGGTCGGACGCAGGGCGTCGAAGAGGTAAACATCAAAGCCGTTCGAGGCGAAGATATCGGCCACGCGCTCGGCGAAAAGACGGGAGTTGTTGCGGCTGTCGTGAGCCACGGCCACGCGGATCCGCTCACCCGCGAAGTTCTTCTTCAGGTAGTTCGAAAGCCCCTGCGTGGCGGTACCCACCGTATAGACGTTCATACGGTTCGTGCCCACGCCCATGATGCCGCGCAGACCGCCCGTTCCGAATTCCAGGTCCTTGTAGAAGCTCTCGATGAGCTCATTCATATTATTGTCCATCAAATACTTGACCTGCTTCTTCGTCTCGTCGTCGTAGTGTCCGTCAAGCCACGACTGCGCTTTTTTCAGAACCAACTGTTCCAGTTCGTTTGCCATAGTTTTATTGGTTTTATTTATAAATTTGATCTTGGCTGTCCCAAAAATTTTATATGCAAATATAACAAATAAAATTCGATAATTCAATATCAACAAGTTAAATTTCGATCTCCGGAAACCGTTGTTTTTCTATATATAAAAAAAGGAGATTTGCAACCCAATTTCGAGAATCTTTTTGCAAAATTATTCACAACTTTGTCGTGTCAAAAATAGTGCAACCCTTGGACATGTTTAACAATTCGCAGACATACAGCGATACGTGGCAACACTGCCTGGACCGAATCAAGGCCCAGACCTCCGAAGAGGAGTTTCGCAAGTGGTTCCAGCCCATCGTGCCACTCGAATTCGACGGCACGACGCTGCGTCTGAGGGTGCCCAACGAGAGCTACGTCCGCCAGATCGAGAAGAACTACATCCCCTTCCTGCGGCCCATCATCTCGCAGCTCTACGGCCAGCAGACCCGGCTCCACTATGCCGTGCCTCGCGCCGCCGCGCAGTCCGTCCCCGTAGCCGCCGATGCCGACACAACGGCCATCGCCCAGTTCAATACGCAGACGAACACTGCAAATATAAAAAATCCGTTCGTCATTCCCGGGCTCAAGAAGATCGTTATCGATCCCCAGCTGAACCCCAACCTGACGTTCGCCACCTTCATCGAGGGCGAGTGCAACCGCCTGGCCCGCTCGGCCGGCATGTCCGTCGCCGTCAACCCCGGAAACAACCCCTTCAATCCCCTATATATATATGGTGATTCGGGGCTCGGGAAAACCCATATCGTCCAGTCCATCGGCCACGAGGTGCGCGAACGTCATCCCGAACTGCAGGTCCTCTACGTCTCGATGAACAAGTTCCAGGCCCAGTTCCAGACCGCCTACAAGAACGGTGAAATCCCCGATTTCATCCACTTCTACCAGATGATCGACGTGCTGATCATCGACGATATCCAGGAACTGACCGGAAAGACCGGTACGCAGAACGCCTTCTTCAACATCTTCAACCACCTGCAGCTGGCCGGCAAGCAGCTGATCCTCACGTCGGACAAGCCGCCCGTCGAGTTGAAGGATATCGAACAGCGTCTGCTGACCCGCTTCAAGTGGGGGTTGTCCGCACAGCTCAACACACCCGATTACGACACCAAACTCAAGATCATCCGCGCCAAGGCCCGGAAGCTCGGCGCCCAAATCTCGGACGAGGTCGTCACCTACCTGGCCGACAACATCTCGGCCAACGTGCGGGAGATTGAAGGAGCCTTGTCGTCGCTGGTGGCAAATGCCTCGTTCCTCGGACGCAAGATCACCACGTCGCTGGCCAAGGAGATCCTGAAGGTCTACGTCAAGATCAACCAGAAGGAGATCACCATCGACCACATCATCGACGTGGTCTGCCAGTACCTCAATCTGGATCACGACCGCTTCAACTCCACCGAGCGTACGCGGGAGATCGCCCAGGCTCGCCAGATCGCCATGTATCTGGCCAAGCAGCACACCAAGGCCCCGCTGACGGCCATCGGATCGGCCATCGGAGGCCGCAACCACGCCACGGTATTGCACTCCTGCAAGGCCGTCACCAACCTCATGGAGACCGACAAGGCCTTCCGCCGTCAGGTCGAGGAGATTGAAAAGCGCGTCCTGGCCCAATAAGTCGGGAGGAGGGGGCAAGTGGACGCCAGAAAGGCTCCGAATGGAGAAAAAAGAGCAAACCGCAACTTTATTGTTGCGGTTTTTCCATATCTTTACCCGGTAAAAACGACACCCGCATGGATCAACCCAAGCTCGAACGGCTGCTGCGCCTCATGAAGATGCTCACGGCAAACACCACCTACAACGTCGACCAGCTGGCCGAACGCCTCGCCATGTCGCGCAGGACCGTCTACCGATACATCGACACCTTCCGCGAAGCGGGCTTCGTCATCAAGAAGTCGGGCGACTGCATCCGTCTGGACAAGGAGTCCCCCCATTTCCGCGACATCTCCCAGCTGGTTCACTTCACCGAGGAGGAGGCCGTCATCCTGAAGCGGGCCATCGAGAACATCGACGACACGAACCTGCTGAAGCAGAACCTCAAACGAAAACTCTACTCGGTCTACGACAACCGCTCGCTGGCCGATACGGTCGTGCGCGGCAAGAACGCCCCGAACATCCACCGGCTGATCGAGGCCATCGAGGAGCACCGCCAGGCCGTGCTGCACGGCTACCAGTCTGGCCACGGCGGCGAGGTCCGCGACCGGAGGGTCGAACCCTTCGCCTTTACGACCAACTACGTGCAGGTGTGGTGCTACGACCCCGAAAGCCATTCGAACAAACTCTTCAAGACGGCCCGAATCGGCGAGGTCGAACTCGCCGACTCGCCCTGGGAGTACGAAGCGCAGCACGAGGAGGGGTTCATCGACATCTTCCGCATCCACGGCCAGCAGCGCCACCGCGTGCGGCTCGAACTCGGACTGCTGGCCTACAACCTTCTCTGCGAGGAGTATCCGCTGGCCGAACGCGACATCCGGCCATTGGGTCGCGGACGCTGGATGCTCGACACCGAGGTGGCCGGAATGGCCGGCGTGGGGCGTTTCGTCGTGGGGCTGCTCGACGACATCCGCATCGTCGACTCCCCCGAACTGACCGAATACATCAAAACATACATAGCCAGAAATCTGAAATAACACGACAACGACATGATTGACGAAATTCTCGCATACAACCGGCGCTTCGTCGCCGAAAAGGGTTACGAACGATTCATCACGGACAAATATCCCAACAAACGCATCGCCATCGTCACCTGCATGGACACCCGGCTGGTGGAGCTGCTCCCGGCGGCCCTCGGGCTGCGGAACGGCGACGTGAAGATCATCAAGAACGCCGGCGGAACGATCACCAACCCCTTCGACAGCACGGTGCGCAGCCTGCTCGTGGCGATCTATGAACTGGGCGTCAACGAGGTGATGATCATCGGACACACCAACTGCGGCGTGCAGGGCATGGACAGCGCCGAGATGCAGCACCTGATGAAGCAGCGCGGAATCCCCGAGCACCATATCTCGCTGATGAAGCATTGCGGAATCGACCTCGACCGGTGGCTCCACGGCTTCGACGATACCGAAGCCGCCGTGCTGGAGACCGTGGATCTGGTGCGCAACCACCCGCTCGTCCCCGGCGACATCGTCGTCAAGGGCTACATCATGGACTCCACCACGGGCGAACTGCGTCCGATTCAGGAGCCGGAAGCGGCTGAGAAGTAGGGTCCAGACCGGCTGAAACACGCTGCCGGTCAGACTGAAAAGCTCCGGAGTATTCCGCTGGTGCGGAGATCCCACGCCGGAAGCGTCCGCGTCGGGACATAGCGGAGAAACCGCCAGGTTCCGGAGCCTGGCGGAATCACGTCAGGACTGAAAACCGGCTTTCATGTAGACCGGATCCGGGCGTCTCGACCGATTCTTTGCGCCTTGACCCGGACGGGATGAAAAAAAATTCGGCCCTCACCATTGATGTGTCACAACCTGTCATTCGCAGACTGTTCCTTTGCATCGTGAACCAATAAAAACTTACGATTATGGGAACAGCCTACAAAATCAGATGCAAGCACTGCGGTGCCCGGTTTGACCACTACATGCAGCCCGGTTACGGGGTATTGCCGATGTGCGTCGGCTGCGGCGAGTATGTCGAGACCGAAACGGCCATCCGCTGCCCGGCCTGCCACCGCCGGCTCAACGCCTCGCAGGAGGAGTTCGAAGAGCAGATCGAAGTAACCTATCAGTGGGACTGAGCCAATTTTTCGCCCCGAAAAGCACGGAAATAACCAGAATTTTTCCTACCTTTGAACAACTGATTTTTTCTCGGTAAGACCTATGACAACCTTGCAACCCGGGGATATGGCCCCCGATTTCCGATCCACCACGCAGAATGGTGAGACTCTGACGCTTGCCGACCTGCGCGGACAGCGGACAATCCTCTACTTCTATCCCAAGGACAACACCTCGGGGTGTACGCTCGAGGCCAAAAGCCTCCGCGACGGTAAGGAGGAGCTCGCCCGCATGGGGTTCCGGATCATCGGTGTCAGCCCCGACAGCGAACGCTCGCACCAGAATTTCTGTGCCAGGCACGACCTGAACTTCACGCTGCTGGCCGATACCGACCACTCGGTATGCGAAGCCTTCGGCGTGTGGGCCGAAAAGTCAATGTACGGACGCAAATACATGGGCGTGCTGCGCACGACCTTCGTCATCGACGCCGAAGGCCGCATCGAAAAGGTCTTCACAAAGGTCGATACCAAGAATCACTATCAGCAGATCGTCGACACCTACAAATAGCCGAAGCAATGCCCGCTGCGCGACATATCGTCCTGACAGCCTTGCTGTTGGCCGCCGCCCCGATATCGGGCGTCGGGCAGGAGTTGCGGCCGGGCGAAGGTTCCGCAACGAGGAGCCTCCCCCAGATCGGGATCCCGCATGGAGCCATCTCGTTCGGCGTGGAGCCGCTCGATGAAAATATCGGGTGGCTGCGTCTGGAGGTCGACCCCATCGAGAGGGCCCGGCGGAAAATCCACCTCGCCATGCGCGAAAGGGCCCGCGAAAGGGCGCTGGAGAGCCGGACAGAGCAGGGTAGAAGCACGCCAACCGATCCTGGAATTGACGTGGGTGACTGGCGCTTCAGCATCGGCAACAACGGGAACTGGAGTCCCTATCCCGATCGGGAGCTCGATGCGCGGAACATCCGTTTTCCGCTGCGGATGAAAACCGACAACCGCACGCCGGCCGAGAAGGCGCTCGAACGCATGAGGCAGGAAAAGCGGCAATAGGCAACCGGGCACAAAGGAAGGGGAGCCAATCACCGGGGATGGACAGCGGCCGCAGGAAAGGCTACCGGGAATGGACAACCGGACACAAAGGAAGGGGAGCCAATCACCGGAGACGGACAACCGGACGCAGGAAGACTACCGGACACAAAGGAAAGGGTAGACGGCCTTCGCGAATGGCCCGGCCGCAGGAAAGTCGGCCGGACCGAACAAAAAAAGACAAAGAAAAGTAACAAAGTAACACCTATACACAAAATGGCAGAAAAAGTACCTGTTAACGCGGACAAACTCAAGGTTTTGGACGCGGTGATGCAAAAAATAGAGAAGGACTTCGGAAAAGGCTCGATCATGCGCATGAACAGCACCGAGGTCAACGACATCCCGGTCATCCCCACGGGCTCGATCACCCTGGACATGGCACTCGGCGTCGGCGGTTACCCCAAGGGGCGTGTCATCGAGATCTTCGGTCCCGAATCCTCGGGTAAAACCACCCTGGCCATCCACGCCATTGCCGAGGCCCAGAAGGCCGGCGGTATCGCCGCCTTCATCGATGCCGAACACGCCTTCGACAGCTATTACGCCCAGAAACTCGGCGTCGATGTCGACAACCTGCTGATCTCGCAGCCCGACAACGGCGAGCAGGCCCTCGAAATCGCCGATTCGCTGATCCGCTCGAGCGCCATCGACATCATCGTCATCGACTCCGTGGCGGCTCTGACCCCCAAGGCCGAAATCGAAGGCGAAATGGGTGACTCGAAGATGGGTCTGCAGGCCCGACTCATGTCCCAGGCCCTGCGTAAACTCACCGCCAGCATCTCCAAAACCAAGACCGTCTGCATCTTCATCAACCAGCTGCGCGACAAGATCGGCGTCGTTTACGGAAACCCCGAGACCACGACGGGCGGTAACGCCCTGAAATTCTACGCCTCGGTGCGGATCGACATCCGCCGCATGTCGGTCATCAAGGACGGCGAAGAGCAGTTGGGTACCCGTACGAAGGTCAAGGTCGTCAAGAACAAGGTGGCACCCCCGTTCAAACGCGCCGAGTTCGACATCATGTTCGGTGAGGGTATCTCCAAGATCGGCGAAATCATCGACCTGGGCGTCGACTACGGGATCATCAAAAAGGCCGGTTCGTGGTTCTCGTACGGCGATCGCAAGATCGGCCAGGGACGCGATGCCGTCAAGGAATTGCTCAAAAACAATAAGGAGCTCGCCGACGAAATCGAACAGAAGGTCCGCGAAGCTCTGAAAAACCCCAAAAAGGAGTAGCCTATGGGATATACTGCCGAGGATGAGGCCCTGATCAAGGAAAAATGGGACGATCTGCTGCTCTCCTGTACCCGAATCTGCAAAAACGATGAGGACTGGAATCTGATCAAACGTGCGTTTTTCCTCGCCAAAGAGGCTCACGAGGGGGTACGGCGCCGCTCCGGCGAACCGTATCTCCTGCATCCTATTGCAGTAGCCAAGATCGTCATCGAGGAGATCGGTCTGGGCGTCAAATCCGTCGTCGCCGCCCTGTTGCACGACGTGGTCGAGGATACGGAGTACACCGTCGAGGACATGGAGCGCATCTTCGGTCCCAAGATCGCCTCGATGGTCGACGGGCTCACCAAAATGTCCGGCGTCTTCAACGCCGACACCTCCGAGCAGGCCGAGTACTTCCGGAAGGTGCTCCTGACCCTCTCGGACGATGTGCGCGTCATCCTGATCAAGATCGCCGACCGGCTGCACAACATGCGAACCCTCGGCTCGATGCCCCTCAACAAGCAGATCAAGATCACCGGCGAGACCATCTACCTCTTCGCGCCGCTGGCCTATCGCCTCGGCTTGTACTCGATCAAAAGCGAGCTGGAGGATCTCTGCATGAAGTATCGCTTCCCGCAGCAGTATGCCGAGATCACCCGCAAACTCCAGGAGAGCGAGGCCTCCCGCAAGGAGTTCATCGACAAGTTCAACGCCCCGATCATTGCCGCCCTGAACCGCGACAACATCAACTACGAGATCTCGGGCCGTGTCAAGAGCGTCTACTCCATCTGGAGCAAGATGCAGCGCAAGCAGATCTCCTTCGAGGAGATTTACGACCTGTTTGCCATCCGGATCGTCTTCAAGCCCCTGCCGTTCCCCTCGGAAAAGACCCAGTGCTGGCAGATCTACTCGACCATCACCGACATCTACACCCCCAAGCCCGACCGGCTCCGCGACTGGATCTCGATGCCCAAGGCCAACGGATACGAGGCGTTGCACTCGACGGTCATGGGACCCGACGGCGTATGGGTCGAGGTGCAGATCCGCACCCAGCGCATGGAGGATATCGCCGAGCGCGGTTTCGCCGCCCACTGGAAATACAAACATGCCACCATCTCGCAGGACGAGGACGAATTCGACAAGTGGCTCAAGCAGATCCGCGCGGCGCTGAACAGCCCGACGGAGAATGCCGTCGACTTCCTGGATAACTTCAAGTTATCGCTGTATACGTCAGAGATTGTAGTATTTACACCAAAAGGGGAGGCTCGGAAAATGCCCTACGGCGCCACGGCCCTCGACTTCGCGTACGATATTCACTCGAAGATCGGCAACAACGCCATCAGCGCCAAGATCAACCACAAGCTCGAGCCCATCACCACGCAGATCAACAGCGGCGATCAGATCGAGATCATCACAGCCGACACGGCCCGTCCGAAACCCGAATGGCTCGATGTGGTCACCACGGCCAAGGCCAAGCAGGCCATCAAGAGCTTCCTCAAGCGCGAGCGCCAGAACAACATCGAGCGCGGCATGCAGATGCTCGACGAAAGGATGAAATCCCTGAACGTCAAGCTCAGCGGACGCGTCCTGCGCAAAATCGTCCCCATTTACGACTGCAGCAACAAAGAGGAGCTCTACAGCAAAATCGGAGCCGGCATCGTGACGCTCGAGAATCTCGACAAGGCCCTCAAGGTCAACGCCAAAAGCAAAATACTCAAGTTCTGGACCCTCTTTATCCCCAAGAAGGAGGAGGACGAGGGGGACGATACGACGCAGACCGACGGCGAGATCACCCCTTCATCGACGTCGGATGCCTCGGCTGAACCGCAGTTCGAAATCGCCGAGTGCTGCAAGCCCATCCCCGGCGACAAGGTCATCGGATACCGCGATCCCGCAACCGGCAAGATCATCGTCCACAAGGCCACCTGCGACGAATTGAACCGGCTGGCCGCCCAGTATGGCAAAAATATCGTCAAGGAGGAGATCAAATGGTCGCAGCACAAGGCCATGTCCTACCTGGTAACCACCGAACTGCGCGGAATCGACCGGCAGGGGCTCCTGCTCGACCTGGCCAAAGTCGTCACAAACGACTTCAACATCAACATCCGCGAGGTCAACATCCACAGCCACGACGGAATTTTCGAAGGCAGCGTCAGCCTTTATGTGAAGGATGCCGAGAGTCTCAATGCCGTCATGGACAAACTGCGCCAGATCAAAGGAATAGAAACCATCAAACGGACCATGAACTGACCCCGTAATGGACACATTAACCATACTCTGGATCGTGATCATCGTCGGAGCGATGGTCAATAGCTACGTATCCAAGACCCGCAAGGCCCGCAAAGCCCGCCAGGAGGGCGGAAATCCCCCTCCGCAACACGGTGAGGCCTGGCCTTCGATACCCTGGGACGAAGAGGATAATACGAAGCCGTCCGTCCCGACGGCCAACACCCGTCCTGAAACGCCCGCCCAAACGGCTCCGGCGGCTGAAACGGCTCAATCGGTGAACGGAGGCAGAAGGAGGCAGAATCGGGAGAAAAACACCCCCTTATCGAGCATTCATCCGACCGTACAGGAAACTTGCAACCCGGGCAACAATTGGCAGAAGGACGAAAAGAGTGGCGATCAACATCCCGTATCCGAGACTTTCACCGATGAATGCCAGAGTCTGGAGGAGATTTTCCCCGAAGAGTACTTTTCCGATCTCGACACGGCTTCCGATCTCGACACGGAAGAAGAGCCCCAAACGGCCTCTTTTACGCCACTCACGGGACTGGGCAGCCAATTAACCGTCCGAAATGAACGGAGAGGCGCTAAACAGGGAAAACAGTCTCAGAACAGCGCTCCCGTTTCGGACAGCCTCGCTGAAATGGTGGAAGAGTTTGATCTGCGCCGTGCGGTCATCTACTCCGAAATTCTGAAACCCAAATTTGATGAGGAGTTCAATCCGGCCAATCAAAGATGAGTCTTCACAAGCGGCACTACGCAATGAAAAATTCAACCGCAGAGAGACGTTCGTTCGCAACGTCAATCAAAGGCAGAAAGGGAATAAAGATACGTCCTGCAGGCGCTGACGCCTGAAGTCTGCGGCATGCAGTCTGCTGCTTAACGGGAGGCTGTCACATAGCGGAGGGTACCGCACAGCAGGGTGTGACGCTTAGCCGGGGGAGGTCACAGAGCGGAGGGTATCGCATAGCAGGGTGTGACGCTTAGCCGGGGGAGGTCACAGAGCGGAGGGTATCGCATAGCAGGGTGTGACGCTTAGCCGGGGGAGGTCACAGAGCGGAGGGTACCGCATAGCAGGGTGTGACGCTTAGCCGGGGGTGCGTTAGGGATATGTCCGGGCTCCGCCTGCAACCACAAAACCCGCCGCTCCTATCAAGGGTGGAACAGGGTCCCAAAAAGCCGATAGAGGCTGGCTCGAGGCGGTAGTCGATCTCCTTCTTCAGGGTGGAACAGGGCCCCCAAAAGCCGATAGAGGCAGGTGAACCGTCGGACGGCAAACGCAGAGAACCGGTCCGCCGACAGGGTGTTTTAGAAAAGAAAACCATTAAATCGAAAAATATGGCAACAATTTTTTCACGCATCATCGCAGGGGAGATCCCCTCGTACAAAGTGGCCGAAGATGACCGCTACTACGCCTTCCTGGATATTAATCCGCTGGCAAAAGGACATACACTCGTTGTCCCGAAGCAGGAGGTCGACTATCTGTTTGATCTCGATGACGAGACTCTTGGCGGCATGATGGTTTTTGCCAAGAAAGTGGCCGCCAAAATCCGTCGCGAATTCCCCTGTAAAAAGGTCGCTGTTGTCGTTTTGGGCCTCGAAGTTCCCCACGCACACATCCATCTGATCCCCATGCAAAGCGAAAATGACGTCGATTTCCACCGCGAAAAGCTCAAACTGACGCCAGAAGAGTTCCACGAAATCGCCGAAAAACTCGCCAAATAAAAGACTGTTAACAAATAGAAAAGACTCTGTAAATGAGTCGGGTAGCGTGTTGTAAACACTGCCCGGCTCATTTTTATTTAACATAATGTATTGTAAAACAAGAGTTGTTAACAAAATTGATTTACGAGGATTCGGAATATGAAAAATTTACTTCAAAATTCATCGGAAAGGGTAGTAAATTTACATTTGTAAACCATCAAGAGAGGCCTGTTTTCCAAATGTATTTACACTTGTCAATTAACAAGCTGCGTTCAGGTTGTTAATTGTTATTTTTGTAAATAATAGGGGAGCAGGTGATAAATGGCGAGGTAAGACCGCGGAACACCTGGTTAAAATATTAAATTGTGCACAGAATAAACATTGGTAATCAATTATTTACATGAAATATATAAAGTAAAATATAACAGGGGAGAGGTTAATCGCAACTGGGTACTCCATAAGAGATAACTCTATGAAAAAAATCGCTAATAAACTGCGTATTATCAATATATAATAACTATTTACCTAAAGTAAAATAACAAATAAAAGCAGAGCTGATTTTTTACCATATTTTCAATTTTACTTTTGTAAACTCTATCAACACTTATTAACATTTTACAAATGTAGAAAATTCTTGTTTTACAAAAGAAAAGTGTTTATATTTGTAAAAAATTAAGCAGATGAAGGAGAAATTGCTCGAATTGTTGAATCGCGAAGGGTTGAGACCCAGTCAGCTCGCTGAAATCCTCGAAATCAATCCGGCAGGAATCTCCCACATTCTCGCCGGACGGAACAAACCCAGTTTCGAATTGCTCCAGAAAATCCTCCGGCGTTTCCCCAGAATCAATCCCGACTGGCTCCTGCTCGATTCAAACCAGATCTACCGATCCGAAATTCCCAATCCCGTTTCGGGAACTCCGACCGACAAAACCCAAGCGGAGAAAAACAATCTGGACAATACCTTGTTTGGAAATACGTCAAATGGCAGCAGCAAGTCGGGGACTCCCAAAATTACATCGCCTGGAAATACGGCCCTCCCCGAATCTGCAATCGGTGGTCATCCGGTCGCATCGAACATTCCGACGACCGGCAATCTCTCGAAAGCCGGTATAAAACGGATCGTCATCTTTTACGAGGATCAAACCTTCGAAACCTATACTCCGGCCAACCTCTAACACGGAAGCCGGTAAAGAAGAGCCGCAACGTCGTCGGAAAGGAAATCTGGTCCAACCGGAAGCACACGGGGTGTCATTCCGCGAAGGAGCGCGAGAATACGCTAAAACTGACCGCTCATACACACGTTCCCAAATACGGCACTCTCAGAGCGTATAATTAAGCGCTGTTTGCCATGGGTTGTTTGCGTACGTAAGTGAAGATCCGGGCTTTGATGAGGCTGAGGTTGGACGACTCCGGATGACTTCGGATTCCCGGAAAAACGCACACTCTGAAAAACAGACTGGGGCTGGCCTCAATCAGCAGCCAGGTTGCGAATAAATCTGTGGATCGTTCGCGACTTTTTCTCAAATGGCAACAAATGCATGGCTTCCGTGACCGTCCATCCGTGACCGTCCATCCGAAGAGTCACCGGCATCCGAACTCGCACAATGTACATAGTCGAACGGTGGCTGGAAGCATCATTGCCTCTCGTCTCGATGGATGGGCATGAAACCTCCAGAAAATGCCAAAACGCACACAAAAAGTTGCGTCCCGTACCATCCACGCACGCCTCGTCGATGCCGCGCACGTAGGAATCCGTGACAACATCGTAGCCGGTCGATCGACACGATATGTTGATCATCCGGAAGCCGGTGACGCGCATCCGGCGGATGATCCGCGAGCCATTGAGGGCCCTGTTGCAAAGATATGAAATAATATTTATATTACCAAGCGAACGCACTCAATGACAGATATTTACATCTGTAAAAAGAGCCGGGGGCCGGTACAAATATTGAACATCCGCGGAGCACGGGCGCCGCAGGCGACCGAAGAATCGGCAAGGGCCCGGGCAAGAACCCGGGCCCGCGCAGGGCGGGGGACGGGGCGGCCCGGTCCAACGGGCGGGACGCAACGCCGGCGGCGGAGCACAGCGACGACGCCCTCCCGCCCGGAGCGGATGCCGACGCAAAGGGGCGGGGCGCCGCCGAGCGCACAGGGCCGCGCAAGGTGCGGCCCGACAGGGCGAGGCGAGCGACACGACCGCGGCGGCGGGGCGCAATCACGGGGCCGACGGGGTGGCCCGCAAGGCCGGGCCATCGGCCCGCTCCGTATAGCCTTGCGCGCCAACACGCGGCACCGATGTGAAGCGCAACGCCGCCGCACCGCTTTGGGTGGGTCACGGGGCAAGGCCGAGGGAGCGACGGAATAGCGGCCCGCTCCTACTTGCTTTGCGCCTGCGGCGATACCGTTGCGGGCCGCCCGTCGCCGAGCGGCGGGGCTCGTACCCGCCCGAGCGAGGCCGCAGGGGCGTGATAGAGATAAAGAGACGCCAACACGGGCCGCCTCACGCCTTGCCCGTGGTGGCGGGTCTTGCTGGAGCCGGGCGCTGGCGGGTTCCCTACCAAAGCCCGCCGCAAGGTGGCGGGCGTGGATAGGGGCGTGGGCCTCAACGTTCCGCCGGATCATAGCTCACGACGGCCGCCCATGCGTCCAATTCGTCAAACTCGACCGGTTCGCAGGTTGAGACGTCGACAACCGTCTCGTAGCGGCCGCGGCGTATGTCCCGGAGTTCGGGGTAGTAGCTGACGGCCATACCGTCACAAATGCGGATTTGAGCGTCGAGAACCTTCTCCCGGGCCGCCCATTGGTACAATTCACGTACGGTCATAAAGCAACACTTTAAGTGAAACACGTAACACATTCACAAACAGCCAGTCAAGCCTCCGAATCGCTGAAAGCGCCGTATCCGTCGGCCCGATAGCATCACGTTGATGTCGAGGTATTCGTAGCGTCGGTGCAGGTCTGCGGCCTCCATCGGTTCGAAATCGAGACGTAGCCGGGAAGCCATGAAAGAGGCCGACAGAACGCGCGAACCACCCACGTTGAGGCAGAGGTTCAGCGCCTCGACGATCTGCGAACGATCGGCCCGCAGGATCATCTGGCCGGCAGGTGCAACGCATCGTTCCAGCGTCCACGAGCGCCGCCACTCGTCGTGCGATACGATAGCCGAGCGTAGGCGGTTTGTCTGGAGCGTCGTGCCGTCGGTCTCGATCGTGACGGCGATACGGCCCGACGAGAGGATCGACCGCACGAGCATATCGAGGATAACGCACGCCTCGTCAATACCGCGCACGTAGGAGTCCGTGACAACATCGTAGCCGGTCGATCGACACGATATGTTGATCATCCGGTAGCCGGTGACGCGCATCCGGCGGATGATCCGCGAGCCGTTGAGGGCCCGATAGGCCGAGCAATAGCGGTCGTAGAAGTCGGCCCAGCCACGGACGCCCGACGCATCGAGACGGATATGCGCTATCGGTTCAGTTGTTGAACTCCGCAGGCGGTCGTCGGTCTGTTCGAATTGAGCGACGAGGCGTGCGAAGTTGACATCGGTATTGAGTTCGCGCACTGAGTTTACCATCTGTAGAGGAACCCGCACGTAACGCGGTCGGGACTCGATCGACGCTCCGAAGAGCGCCTTTTTCTGTTTTGGTGAGAGCATAGCAAGCAACTGATTTTGAGGTTATTTTACATATGTTACCACAGGTAAGTTACGATATTTGAGTACGTAATTTTTCGACCTATCCGAGTATCAATCCGTTACCAAGATATGAAATAATATTCATATTATGTTAAATTACAATGAGAGGATAACAGACTGTCTAACGATTAACACGAAATTTACGAGCTGGCTGGCCTCCGATCAGCGGTCAGGTTACGAACGGAGCGAATTATAATAATGCTAATCAGGACAATTACGAGGCTACTCAGCAACTAAGGAATCTGTGCCCGTAAATTCGTACAGACAAAATACGGTTCGGAACAAAAGAATCTGCGCCCGGTAAATCCACACAGACAAAATACGACAAATGACGAAATGCAGTCCGGAAGCTGACTTGTACCTTGCCCTCAGAATGTGAAAAATCGACGAACTAAACGCGGCGAAACAAACTCTTCACAACATAAGTGATCGCAGTCGTATCCGGATCATCGCTCGACCGATCTAGAATCAGGAGTTTCGGCTCTCGCATATTGGCAGGAATCTTCAAGGAAGAACGTAAAAAACACGGTCGGACTTGAAACAATCAAATGTCCAGCCGGCTATCCGGATCGCAGTCCTGCAAACAAAGACGTAACCAAGCAGAGAAGGGAACTCCCCTACCCTCCCAAAAAGCAACTTTTGGATGCGATAATTGACGGCAAAATGTACGGACGAAACCAATCCGAAACCCCCAGGCTGCACAATTCACTCCATTATTTATTACCTTTGCGGGAAGAAATTGAGTCGAAATTCCCGACTCCCCCGCGCTAAAAAGTATGAAACAAATTACAATCCTCCTGGCTGCACTCGCACTCTGCATGGCCTGCTCGACCCGGGAACCGGTTCAGAACAGAGCGTTCTGTGTATCCATTCTGCCCCTGAAAAGCATCGTCGAACAGATCGTCGGAGACGATTTCGAAATCCAGGTCATCGTCCCAAAAGGCGCCAGCCCCGAAACCTTCGAACCTACTCCCAGGCAATTCGTCGAAATAAACAAAGCCCGGATGATCTTCAGCGTAGGCCTGATCGACTTCGAAAACTCGCTGATCAACAAAATTCAGGACAAGGGCAAGATCGTAAACCTCAGTCGGGGTATTCAACTCATCGAGGGGTCCTGTGCTCACGCCACAAACCGTTCGGCAACCGATGCCGTGGCAAACGAGGGCTTGACTGCAAACCGCCCGGAGGAACACAGCCATGCGCATGGCGTCGATCCGCATATCTGGACATCGCCGAAAGCACTGGAAATCATGGCAAAAAATGCCTTCGACGCCATTCGGACTGCCTATCCGGATTCCATCAAGTATGAAGAAAACTACAAACGGCTGATCCAGAAAATCGAAAAGTCGGATGAGCGCGTCCGCGAAAAAATCAATCGCAGCGGACTCAAATACTTCATCATCTACCACCCGGCTCTCACCTATCTCGCCCGCGATTACGGAATCTGCCAGGTCGCCATCGAATCCGAAGGCAAGGAGCCTTCGGCCCGACGACTGGCCGGAATCATCCGCCAGGCCCGGCAGGACGGCATCAACAAGATATTCTATCAGAATCAGTTCCCGAAGTCGGTCGTCGAGGTCATCGCCCGTGACATGCAGGCCCGGTACATCGAAATCGACCCCCTCGAGGAACAGGTCATCGAAAATATCGACCGAATCACCGACTTAATCACCCTGCCATGACCCTGGTCTCTCTACACGACGTTTCGGTCGCTTACGACGGCCATGAGGCGTTGCAGCATGTTAACCTCGAAATATTCGACCGCGATTTCCTCGGGATCATCGGACCCAACGGCGGCGGTAAAACAACCCTCGTCAAGGCTATTCTGGGGGCTATACCCTACTCCGGAGTCATTCAATATGCTCCGGAACTCTTCCGGGGTCGCGAACGGCTGATCGGATACATGCCCCAGATCGCACACTTCGACCGCGCCTTCCCGATCTCCGTATTCGAAGTCGTTCTATCCGGGCTGCAAGGCCATCACGGATTCCGGTCGCGATACTCCCGGCAAGACAAACTGCGGGCCATGGAGCTGATCGCACAATCGGGACTCGAAAACGTGGCCCGCCACCCCATCGGCGAGATATCCGGCGGGCAGATGCAACGCGCCCTGCTTGCCCGCGCCATCATCTCCGAACCCCGCCTGCTGATCCTCGACGAACCCACGAACTTCGTCGACAACCGCTTCGAAAAGGAGCTCTACAATACGCTCCGTGAGCTGAACAGCCACATGGCCATCGTCATGGTCTCGCACGACATCGGAACCATCTCCAGCGTCGTCAAGCAGATCGTTTGCGTCAACCGACACGTACATCGGCACCACTCGAACATCCTTACTCCCGAACAACTGCGCAATTACGACTGCCCGATTCAGCTGATCACCCACGGAGCCATTCCGCACACCGTCCTGGAGCACCACCCCGGCGACTGCTGCTCCGACCACGAATAGGCCCGGCAGTCACCGTAATTCGACTATACCACTGGGGGGGGGCACCGTATTACGACTAAAGCCGGCATTGACGCTTCCAAGGTGGATGCAGCCCCTGCAAAACAAACAGGGAGGACATCCCAACGGATGCTCTCCCTGTCTTATCGGCGGCCGGATCTGCTCCGGCATCCTCCGGCAATCGAACGGCTACTTGGCGCCGTTGATCGCGCTCAGTTTCTCGAACAACTTGCCAAATGAATCCTCCATCTCGGTCCGAAGCGCCGCGTAGTGCTTGCGGACCAACGAACGATTATGAGGCTCGGCCGGATTCATCGCTTTGACGAACAGATCGTTGCGAACGGAAACTGCCTCCTGCATCACCTCGAAGATCTCCTTCTCCTTCGAGGGCTGAAAACAGATTGCCATGTCGCAGTCGAATACAACCTCCTCGAGGCGGTAGTCGATCTCCTTCTTCAGGACACGTAAATTTGCCATTGTATCTCGGTTTTAGAATTCTTGCTTCGACAAAGGTAGCAATTCCTTTCGGATTAACAAACCTTTTCCCCCGATTTGCTGTCTATTGCCCTACCCTACAGAAAACCAACCACAAAAGACCCGGCCTGTTCAGGTCGGGTCTCCATTCGGCTGTCAGTCGGTCGGAAAACAGGCTGGCCGGAAAAACTCTCCGGGCTGAAAAGATATCGCAAGGCCCGCATCGAGGCTTCGAAGGGTCAGGCTCCAGGGGCCGAGGAGCTGGAATCGGGATCCGGACCGGGCACGAGGTCCGGGAACGAGGAGCGGGGACCGGGAACGGGGACCGGGCACGAGGTCCGGGCACGAGGTCCGGAAACGAGGTCCGGGAACAAGGTCCGGGAACAAGGTCCGGGAACAAGGTCCGGGAACAAGGTCCGGGAACCGGGAAATAGAACCGGAATTCGGAAACCGAACGCCGGAAATCAGACTCCAAACGCCGGAAATCAGACTCCAAACGCAGAACTCCGAACCATCACATCTTCTCGAGCTCCTTATAGGTCTTGCCCGTGGCTCGGGCCGCCTTCTTGGCTGCCTTGGCCTCCTTCCTGGCAATCTTCTTCGCGGCCTTCTCCTGTGCCCGGGCAATCTTGGCCGCCTTACGTGCATCCCGTTTGGCCTGTCGTACGGCCGCCTTCGAATCCTTCTTTACGGCGTGTGTCTCCTCGCGAACCGCCTTGCGAACCTCCCCCTTGTCGGGCATCTCGACAATCACGCCGTTCACATCCTCCTCAACCACCACGTAATCCTGTGCCGGAGCTGCCGGTTTCGGCACCGGAGCCGGCTTCTTGATCAGCGTACGCTCCTCCACAACCCGATCCGTCGCGTAGCCGATCATCACCTCAACACGCCGCATCGGTGGCAGAATCTCCTCGGCCAGGTAGTTCCAGACCGCCGGATTGCGCTTCAAGTCCTGCTCCTTCGCCATCGGCGGCTGCGTCCCGTCGACGATCCCGAGAACCATCGCGCGGTCGGGAACCGACGACGAGGCTATCGCTGCGTGGGTCGTCTTCCAATCCTCGGCTACGGATTTCACCGTTACGTTATAATGCTTCGAAAAGTTATACTTGCCGTCAACGTACGCCTTGAAATCATTCGCCCGCTGAGCCGCCAGCTTCTCATTATAGGCCACACTGCCGTCCGGCGAGGCATAGCCCGTGATGATCACCTCGCAGACCCGACGCGTCGTGTCCTGCATCAATTCCTCCACGAAGCTGTTCAGCTCACTCAGCGCCTGGGCATTGCCCTTCAGGGCCGCATTGAGCTTCGCCACGCTGATCCGATAAAGAACCGAATAGTCCACATCCGACATGCTGCGGATCAGATAACGCCGAACCTGGTAGTCGCCCTCGACCCGATCCGACAACATCACGGTATCGGCGGCTGGAATCGTGGCCTTGATCGCCGTCTGCGCCGTCGCTCCGGCAGCGCCCATCATCGCAACCGACAGTGCGATGGTTGATACAATTGTTTTCACGTTTGTTGAGTGTTGGTTTACGAACACTCCCATTCACAAGTTTCGTACCACAAAACCCCTGGCATCGGTTGCCACGCCAAAGCCCGGACACAAAAAAACAGAGGTCCCGAAATTCGGAACCTCCGTTTCGTTCTCTCGTTACGGGGTTTGTCCGCAGGATGGAGACTGGATGCGGCTTATCCTCGAGACCCCTGTCCCACTCGACCCGGGGGGGGGCACCCATCCCTGGCTACCCGCCCCGACTACATGCGCTCCGGAACGTCGATGCCCAGCAGCGACATGCCCTTACGGATTACGCGGGCCACCTGTGCGGCCAGCGCCAGGCGCATCGACCGCGTGGCGGCATCCTCCTCCTTAAGGATCGAGTGGTCGTGGTAGTAGCCGTTGAACTGCTTGGCCAGGTCGTAGACGTAGGCCCCGATGAGCGACGGCGCAAAGTTCTCCCCGGCGGCCTTCACCGTGGCCGGGTACTCCGTCAGCATCTTCACCAGGTCGATCTCCTCCGGAAGCAGCGTCACCTCAGGGGCAATCTCACGCGATGCCTCTACCCCGCTCTCCGCTGCCTTGCGAAGCACCGAGCAGATCCGCGCGTGCGTATACTGGATGAACGGACCCGTATTGCCGTTGAAGTCAATCGACTCGCGCGGATCGAAGAGCATCGTCTTCTTCGGGTCAACCTTCAGGATGAAGTACTTCAGCGCCCCGAGGCCCACCATCGTCGAGACGGCATTGGCCTCCTCTTCCGTACAGCCGTCCAGCTTGCCCAGCTCGGCCGACATCTCGCGCGCCGTCTTCACCATGTCGGCAATCAGGTCGTCGGCATCAACCACCGTGCCCTCGCGCGACTTCATCTTCCCCTCGGGAAGCTCCACCATGCCGTACGAAAGGTGCGTAATGTGGTCGCTCCACTCGGCGTAGCCCAACTTCTTCAGCACCAGTTTCAACACCTGGAAGTGGTAGTTCTGTTCGTTGCCCACCACGTAGATCATGTCGTCGAGCTTGTTGTCCTCGAAACGGCGGTAGGCCGTACCCAGATCCTGCGTCATGTAGACCGACGTGCCGTCGCCGCGAAGCAGCAGCTTCTCGTCCAGTCCGTCGTTGCGAAGATCGATCCACACCGAATTGTCCGGACGGCGGTAGAAGACCCCCTTCTTCAGACCCTCCTCAACGAGCGATTTGCCCAGAAGGTAGGTCTGAGACTCGTAGTAGACCTTGTCGAAATCGACGCCCAGCGCCTTGTACGTCACGTCAAAACCCGCGTAGACCCAGCTGTTCATCTTCTCCCACAGCGCATAGACCTCCGGATCCTTCGCCTCCCACTTGCGCAGCATCTCCTGCGCCTCAAGCATGATCGGTGCGTGTTTCTTGGCATCCTCCTCGCTCTGCCCCTGCGCCATCAGCTCCTTGATCTGCGCCTTGTAGTGCTTGTCAAACTCGACGTAGTATTTGCCCACCAGGTGGTCGCCCTTCATGCCCGATGACTCGGGGGTCTCGCCTCCGCCGTAGAGCTTCCACGCCAGCATCGATTTGCAGATATGGATGCCGCGGTCGTTCACCAGGTTGACCTTGATCACCGTGTGGCCGTTGGCCTTGAGAATCTGGGCCACCGAATAGCCCAGCAGATTGTTGCGGATATGGCCCAGGTGAAGCGGCTTGTTCGTATTGGGCGACGAGTACTCGATCATGATCGTCCGACCCGTCGACGGCGCCTCGCCGTAGTGCTCGTCCGAGGCAAGATCCGTAAAGCGACCCTTCCAGAACGACGCATCCAGCACCAGATTCAGGAAGCCCTTGATGACGTTACAGGAGCGGATCTCCGGCACGTTGGCCGTCATGTACTCGCCGATCTCCTGCGCCGTGGCCTCCGGCGATTTCCGGCTCCGGCGCAGCAGCGGAAACGTGACCAGCGTATAGTCGCCCTCGAACTCCCGCCGCGTCTTCTGAAGCTGCAGCTGCTCGTCGCCCAGCGGACCGTACAGCGCCTCGACCGACCGCCGAACCGCTTCCGTAAGATAACTCTCAATATTCATTTTCTGTCCGATTTTGACCGCAAATTTAACGTTTTTCATCGAATTACCAATCCCTTCCGCCCCTTTCTTTTGGCTTTTCACCCGACTTCCATTATCTTTGCACATCGAATCACCCCTTATCCAATCATGGAAATCCTCATCATCGCCCTGCTGATCCTGCTCAACGGCATCTTCGCCATGTCCGAAATGGCCCTCGTCTCCGCCCGCAAGTCCAACCTCGAAATGCAGGCCCGGCAGGGCAGCCGGGGTGCCCGCAAGGCGTTGCGGCTGGCAAAGGACCCCGACCGTTTCCTCTCGACCGTACAGATCGGAATCACGCTGATCGGAATCCTCACGGGTATCTACTCCGGAGATACACTCGCCGCACGCCTGGGCGAACAGCTCGCACGCCTGGGGCTCTCGCTGCGTTCGGCAACGGCCATCGCGCAGGTCGTCATCGTCATCCTGGTCACCTATCTGACCATCATCTTCGGCGAACTCGTCCCCAAGCGTATCGGCATGAATGCCGCCGAAAAGGCCGCATCGATCCTCGCCCGACCCATGGGCGCGCTCTCCACGATCGCTTCGCCGTTCGTCTGGCTGCTCGCAAAAAGCACCGCCGCAGTAACCCGTCTGCTCGGGCTCCAGAAGGCCGAAAGCAAGGTCACCGAAGCCGAAATCCGATCGATCATCCAGGAGGGCGCCGAGGACGGCGAGGTCCAGGAGGTCGAACAGCAGATCGTCGGTCGCGTCTTCTCGCTCGGTGACCGGACCGTCGAGTCGATCATGACACATCGCAGCGAAATCGCCTGGATCGACGTGGCAATGTCCGTCGACGAGATCAACCGCATCGTCGCCGAAGCCCCCCACAACCGGTATCCCGTCGGTGACGGAAGCCTCGACAAGCTGCTCGGCGTGGTCTATCTCAAGGACCTCTTCCTCCACCTCAACGAGCCCGGTTTCGACATCCGCAAGATCCTGACCCCAGGCAAGTTCTTCCACGAAGAGTTCGAAGTCTACAACGCCCTCGAACAACTCCGATCCGAACAGCTCGGATACGGCATCATCTGCGACGAATTCGGCGTTACGCGCGGAATCATCACCCTGAAGGATATCTTCGAAGCCCTGGTCGGCGAACTGCCCGATCCGCGCGAGGAGCCCGACATCGTCCGCCGCGACGACGGCAGCTCGCTCATCGACGGGCAGTGCCCCTTCTACGACTTCCTGGCCGCATACGGAATCGAGGACGATATCCCGTCGAACGCATACAACACCCTCAGCGGCCTGATCCTCGATCTGCTCGGACACATCCCCTCGACCGGAGAAAAGGTCGAATGGCGGGGATTTACCTTCGAAATCGTCGACATGGACGGTGCCCGAATCGACAAGATCCTCGCCGTATACCACAAACCCACCACCGAAGAGGAAGCATGAAAATAGCCGATCTGGAACTCGGCGAACAGCCCCTGCTGCTCGCCCCCATGGAGGATGTCACCGACCCCTCGTTCCGATACATGTGCAAGCGCTTCGGCGCCGACGTCGTCTACACCGAGTTCATCTCCTCGGACGGACTGATCCGCGACGCCGCAAAATCGCTCAAAAAACTCGAAATCGACGACGCAGAACGTCCCGTCGGCATTCAGATCTACGGACATCTGATCGACCCCATGGTCGAGGCCGCACGTATGGCCGAAGCCGCCGGCCCCGACATCATCGACATCAATTTCGGCTGTCCGGTCAAGAAGATCGCCGGCCGAGGCGCCGGTTCGGGCATGATGCGAACGCCCGATCTGATGGTCGAAATGACCCGGCAGATCGTCCGCGCCGTCCACACCCCGGTCACCGTCAAAACCCGGCTGGGCTGGGACGACACCTCGAAAAACATCGAGGAGATCGCCCTCCGGCTGCAGGATGCCGGCATCGCCGCCCTGACCATTCACGGCCGGACCCGCGCCCAGATGTACCGCGGCGTGGCCGACTGGACCCTCATCGGTGCCGTGAAGAACAACCCCCAAATCCACATCCCCATCATCGGAAACGGCGACGTCGATTCGGGCCCCAAAGCCAGGGAGATGTTCGACCGTTACGGCGTCGACGGCGTGATGATCGGCCGTGCCACCTACGGACGGCCCTGGATCTTCCGCGAAATCAAGCACTTTCTCGCGACGGGCGAGGTGATGCCCCAACCGTCGGTCTCGGAACGTGTGGCCATCGCCAAGGAGCACCTGCACAAGTCGCTCGAAATCAAGGGCGATCATGTCGGTATTCTCGAAATGAGGCGCCACCTGACCAACTACTTCAAGGGGCTGCCCGACTTCAAGTCGACACGGCTGAAGCTCGTCACCTCGCTCGACATCGACGAATTGTTCTCAACGCTCGACTACATCGCCGAGCGTTGGGACGATTATGACCTCTCGGCGGCCGTGCCCGCTCCCCTCTCCCACGACCTCTGACGCCCCGGAGAAGAGGCTTAGAAGGTGCCGGAAAGGGACGGAGAGAGGGATGGAGAGAGGGACGGAGAAAGGACGGAGAAAGGGAGGAGAAAGGACGGAAAAGGACGGAAAAGGACGGAGAAAGGCCGAAAGTAAGGCCGAAGAGGTGCCGGAAGAGGCAGGAAGAGGCAGGAAGAGGCAGGAAGAGGCAGGAAGAGGCAGGAAGCAGGAGGAAGCGGGAGGAAGCGGGAGGAAGCGGCCCCCGGGAATCCCCGCATCCGAACCCGACGAAAAAGCCGGCCTCCCCGCAGGAAGACCGGCTTCTGTCATTCGTCCGGAGCTGCGTCCTACAGCAGCACCCGCTCAATATAGGCCTTGTAGTCCTTGACCACCGGCGTGTAGTTCTCGTCCTCGAACAGCGGCGACGAAATCAAAAAATCCGCCGACGAACGGTTCACTGCCGTCGGAACATTATACAGCGTCGCCAGCCGAAGCAGCGCCTTCACGTCCACGTCGTGCGGCTGGGCCGACATCGGGTCCCAGAAGAAGATCAGGGCATGGATCTTGCCATCGGCAATCATCGAGCCCAACTGCTGATCGCCGCCCAGCGGGCCCGATTTCAACAGCGTGATCTCCAGTTCGGGGGTCTCGTTGCCCTCCGTCTGCTGCTCCAGATGGTGCGCTCGAGCCCGCAGCGTCCGCTCGACCATCTTGCCCGTAGTTCCCGTGCACACCAGGTGATGACGGCTCAGCTTCTCACTGTTCCAGTCCACCCACTCCGCCAGGTCACGCTTCATGTTGTCGTGCGCGACCAAAGCCAACACTTTCGGTTGCTTTTCCATATCCCTCTCTGTTTTTGATAAGTAGCGGAACGGCTGACACCGCTCCGTCGGTCATTCTCTTCCTCGGCCGTTCTCTCCCTCCCCGGTCATTCTCTTTCCCGGTCATTCTCTCCCCCCCCGGCGGCCGGCGCTACTTCGCGTCTGCCTCGCCGGCAGGCTCTTCGGCAGGCTTGAACTCCGTGAAGCCCGCCTGCAGCAGGATATTATACCACGAGAAGCACTTCTTGATGTCCGATACATGCACCCGATCACGGTCGTACTCCGGAAGAACCTCCGCAAAAGCCGACTTCAACTGCTCGGGCGTCGATTTCGGGCTGATGGCCTCCTTGCCCCCCGTGTGCTCGTAGATGCGCGTAAAAACATCGGCCAAGGCAATGTCGTCCCCTTCGGTAAACATCGATATGTCCGACAGCGCACTCACCCGTGCACTCGCCGAAGCATTCATCCGGCGGCCGTCCAGAAGCGACTCCACAATCACGCCCCGCGTCGACTGCGCCACGTATTTATACAATCCGGGTTGCCCCGTAATAGCCAGAATCTCTTTCAGTTCCATAATTTGTTTCTCTTATTGCTTGTTGGGTTCATAAATGATCGTTTCTCGCTCGCAACCGACCCAATGCCGGCCCGTCAATCCTGCTTCACGTGAACGTCCATCTGCGGGAACGGAAAGTTGATCCCCGCCTTCGGCAACTCCTTGTAGAAGCGTTCGTTATATTCGTAGAAGACAGTCCAGTAGTTGGCATTCGCCGTCCACGCCCGGATCTTCAGATTCACCGAACTGTCGGCCAGTGCCTCGACAACGACGACCGGTGCCGGCTGCGAAAAGATCCGTTCGTCGGCGGCAAACATCGCCAGAATCGCCGCCCGGGCCACGTCTACGTCGTCGCCGTAGGAGATCCCTACCGTCCAGTCGACCCGTCGTTCGGGGGCTGTCGAGTAGTTGTCGATGATGGCCGTGGCGATCGAGTTGTTCGGGATGTAGATCGTCTGGTTGTCGTTGGTCGTGATCACCGTCGAGAAGAGCTTGATCTCGCGCACCGTGCCCGACTCTCCCTGTGCCGAAATGTAATCGCCTACCCGGTAGGGCTTCATCAGCAGGATCATCACGCCGCCCGCAAAGTTCTGCGCCGTGCCGCTCAACGCCATACCGATGGCCAGCGTCGCGGCCGATGCCACCGCAATGAGCGACGTCACGTTGACGCCCAGCGTCGAAACCACGATCAGGATCAGCAGCAGCATGAAAACCGCACGCACCGAACTCCGCGTGAAGGCCCGAAGCGAAAGTTCCACCTTCCGATGCTCCATCGCCACGTCAATCAGCCGGACCAGACGCCGCATCAGCCAGCGCCCGATATAGTAGATCACCAGCGCGATGACGATCTTGATCACCACCCACAGCGTCTCCGACAACAGATTCTGAGCAACCTGACTGAAATCCAGATTCACCAGCCGGTTCACCGCCTCGGCAAAATTCGCCTTCTGCACACTGTCCGGTACCATGAGCGGAGCCGCCGGCTCCTCGGCCGCAACGGCCGCAAGTATTCTCCACATAGCTTTCTCCAGTTTTACCAACCTGTCGTCCCCCGCAAAAATGCATCCACCTGTGCCTCTCTGCGCCGGACTCTCCTGTTTTATGTGCAAAAATAACCAAATTTTGCAGAACTTTATTAACTTTGTATAGGCTTTTTGCCCCAATCACAAAATCCTACCCGTGACAGCATGCAGAACATCGTCGAAATCATCCAGATAAATATCTCCGGGGAAGACAAACCCGGAATGACCTCCTCGCTCACCGAAATCCTCGCCCGATACGATGCCTTCATCCTCGACATCGGCCAGGCGAACATCCACCAGTCGCTGACCCTCGGCATCCTGATCAAAACCTCCTCCGACAAGTCCGGGTTCATCATGAAGGAGCTCCTGTTCAAGGCCTCGGAGCTGGGCGTGATGATCCGATTCACCCCGATCTCCGAGGAAAAATACAACGACTGGGTCAGCCGCCAGGGCAAAAACCGATACATCATCACCCTCTTGGGACGGACCGTCACCGCTCGGCACATCGCCGAAGTGACGAAGGTCGTCGCCGAACACGGCCTGAACATCGACGCCATCAAGCGTCTGACCGGTCGTATGCCCCTCAAGGAGGACAACCGTGCCGCAAAATCCTGCATCGAACTCTCCGTGCGCGGATCGCTCACCGACGAGGAACGCAGCACCATGCACGAAGGATTCATGAACCTGTCCGAATTCGGCCTCGACGTCTCCTTCCAGAAGGACGACATCTACCGCCGCAGCCGTCGCCTGATCTGCTTCGACATGGACTCCACGCTCATCGAAACCGAAGTCATCGACGAACTCGCCGAACGCGCCGGCGTCGGTGACCAGGTCCGCGAAATCACAGCCAGCGCCATGCGCGGCGAAATCGACTTCTGCGAAAGCTTCACACGCCGCGTCGCCCTGCTCAAGGGCCTCGACGTCTCGGTCATGGAGGATATCGCCCGGAACCTCCCCATCACCGAAGGTCTCGAACGCATGATGACCGTCCTCAAACGCGTCGGTTACAAAACCGCCATCCTCTCCGGCGGTTTCACCTACTTCGGAAACTACCTCCGTCAGAAATACGGCTTCGACTACGTCTATGCCAACGAACTCGAAATCGAAAACGGCAAACTGACGGGCCGTTACGTCGGCGAGGTGGTCGACGGCCGGCGCAAGGCCGAACTCCTGAGGCTGCTCTGTCAGTTCGAGTCGATCAACATCGCCCAGTCCGTGGCCGTTGGCGACGGCGCAAACGACCTCCCGATGCTCAACCTCGCCGGCCTGGGAATCGCTTTCCATGCCAAACCGAAGGTCAAGGCCACGGCCCGCCAGTCGATCTCAACCATCGGCCTCGACGGAATCCTCTATTTCCTCGGCTTGAAAGACTCCCGAATCGAAGCATGACGCTTTGTCCCATCAACCGGTCGGACGGCACCGGCGGTCCGTCCGTTGCGGCCGCGCTTACGGCTCGATCCCGACTTGGACGGATGGCCCGACTATCGGTGCTGATCCTCCTCGGAGGCGGACTTCTCTGCGGCTGTTACGACTCCCGATTCGGATCCCCGGAGCGGGATGATACCGTTGAACCCGTCACATCCTCCATTGCCGAACTGAGAAAACGCTTCCTCGGAACCCCGTTCGTCGTGAACAGCGACATCTCCGTCAACGGCCGGGTCGTCTCGTCGGATCAGGCCGGAAACTTCTATCGCTCGATCTGCATCGAAAAGGAGCAGGCCGCTCTCGAAATCCTGACCGGCATCGATCAGTCGCTCAACCTGTTCCCCGTGGGGTGCTCCGTGACACTCCGTCTGAAGGGACTCACCGTCGCCGAAAAGTTCGGGGTCCTGCAGGTCGGCGCCCAACCCCAGTCCGGAAGCGGATATGATGTCGATTACATCGGTTCGCTCCCCGCTCTGGAAAAGTGTCTCGTCCGCAACTCCGAGGAACTCGTCGATCCGCAGCCCGCCCGCTTGACCATCCCGAAGCTCGACCCCCTGCTATGCGGTACGCTCGTCAGAATCGACAACCTCCAATACACCCCCGAATCCGAAACGGAAAGCGGGTGGAGCGGATACCGAAAATTTGTCGACCCGGACGGCTGCGCCATCCACTCCTATGTCCGGGACTATGCCGACTTCGCCGACAGAGAGATCCCCGAAATGGTCATCTCGCTGATCGGAATCCTCCAGTACGACGACTCCGGCGAAGGTCGTTTCCTGATCAAACTCCGCGATGAGACCGATTGCCTGTTTTAGTCTGGGGGTACTGATGTGGGCCGGCAGTTGCGACAGGAGCTCCTCCTCCGAATTCAACGAAACTCCCCTCGAAACCGAAATCTCAATCGCCGGACTCAAGGCCCTGTGCGACTCGCAGGGAAGCACCACCATCTCCCGCGATGCCGCCATTTGCGGTAAAGTCGTGGCTAACGATCTTTACGACGAATTCTACCACGAAATCATCATCGAAGACGACAGCGGCGGCATCACAATCGCCATCAACGACAACAACCTCAACAAGACGTTCCCGTTCGGTGCATGGGTCGAGGTGCGTTGCAACGGTCTGGTGCTGCATGACTACGGCGGAAAAATCGAACTCGGATCCGCACCCGACGCCTACGGAAACAGAGGTATTCCAAGCAGCGAAATCAATCGGTATATTCGCGTCAAAGAGTCCCAGGGCGAGTTGCCACGGGCCGTAAAGCTCTCGTTCGACGAGGTGCAGAGCCGCCATGTCGACACCCGCGTGCGTTTTGACGGAGTGCGATTCGCCGAGGCCGGAAACGCCTGGTGTGACACCGATCCCGAAACCGGAGAACTCGTGACGACCGAACGCGAAATCATCGATTCCAACGGAAACCGGTTTCGTGTCAGAACGTTGGGCAAATGTCACTATGCCGGCGAAGCGTTGCCCAACGGCCAAGGCTCCCTGTTCGGCGTGATCGACTATTTCAACGGTGAATTTTCCCTGCGGGTCACCTTTCATGAATTCGTCTTCCAGGCCAACGCTCTCCCGGAACGGGTCATCTCGGACGGTCCTCCGAACGGCCTTTCGCCGTCGTTGCGGTCGCCTGTCAGTCGCCTGTCGGTCGTGAATACGACATGCGGCCCTGACAAGCAGTCATACGATGGCTCCTCCGGGGTTGATCGCGCCCGGATCTGATTGTGTTTCGGAAATGATTATCCGCCGGGGATGATTGCGTGCCCGGTGTGAGATTGCGCGTGCCCGGTATGAGAGATTGCTCGTGCCCGGCGTGAGATTACGCTCCCGAAATGGAACTCCCGGAATGAAATGAAACTCCCGGAATGAAATGGCGCGCGTCGGAAAAAACGAAAGACTCCGCAGCTAACGCTGCAGAGCCTCCCAAAGCATATCCTTCAGGGTCTGGATGTTGAGCCCCGTGACCGACGAAATAAAGACCGACGGAATTCCCTCGGGAAGATGTTCGCGCATCTGCCCGATCAGTTCGTCGTCGAGCATGTCGCACTTGGTGATGGCCAGCAGCCGCTCCTTGTCCAGCAGTTCGGGGTTGTACTGCGTCAGCTCGCCCAGCAGAATCTCGTAGTCGCGGCAGATGTCGTCGCTGTCGGCCGGAATCATGAACAGCAGCACCGAGTTGCGCTCGATATGGCGCAGGAAGCGCGTCCCGAGGCCCCGTCCCTCGTGGGCCCCCTCGATGATGCCCGGGATGTCGGCCATGACGAACGACTTGTGGTCGCGCACCTCGACGATCCCCAGGTTGGGCTCGAGCGTCGTGAAGGCGTAGTTGGCGATCTTGGGTTTGGCCGCCGATACGACCGACAGCAGCGTCGATTTCCCGGCATTCGGAAAGCCCACCAGCCCCACGTCGGCCAGCACCTTCAGCTCCAGCACGAAAGCCCCTTCGTCGCCCTCTTCGCCCGGCTGCGCATAGCGCGGCGTCTGGTTCGTGGCGCTCTTGAAGTGCCAGTTGCCCAAGCCGCCGCGGCCCCCCTTCAGCAGCACAAGACGTTCGCCGTCGGCCGTCACCTCCCCCACCGTCTCGAGGGTCGTCGTGCCGTCCTCCTGCTCCACCACACGCCGCGCCACCGTCCCCAGCGGAACCGGAATCACGATATCCTTGGCATCCTTGCCCGATGAGCGCGCTCCGGAGCCGTTTTCGCCATCCTCGGCAAACTGGTGGCGCTGGTATTTGAGGTGGATCAGCGTCCAGTACTGGCGGTCGCCCACCAGCACAATGCTTCCGCCCTTGCCGCCGTCGCCGCCGTCGGGGCCGCCGAAGGCCACGAACTTCTCCCGCCGGAAGTGGGCCGAGCCCGCTCCGCCGTGGCCCGATCGGGCAAATATCTTGACGTAATCCACAAAATTCGATCCTGCCATACGCTGTATTTATTAGGGGTATCCGGATAAATCCGCCTGCAAAGATAGTACAAAAAATGCAGACCGCGAAAACGGTCTGCACTTGAGCCTTTACAAAGGAAGAGATTCATGACCAGATCCGACCAGCAGGGACGGGTCCGGGAAGATCTGATCCGGAAGAGTCCGGCCCGAGAGGAGCTGCCCCCGGGGAGGATGGGCTCTCCTCCGGCATCATCGGTCCTCAGCCTCAGACGTGCGCCGCCACGTAGTCACCCACCTCCGAGGTCGAATAGCAACGCCCGCCCTCGCGGACCAGATCCTCGGTGACAACGCCTGCCTCAAGGGCCGTATTCACCGCCTCGCGAACGGCCGCACCCTCCGCCTCGAGCCCCAGGTGTTCGAGCAGCATCGCCGCCGAGAGAATCGTCGCCATCGGATTGGCGATGTTCCGCCCCGCAGCCTGCGGGTAGGAGCCGTGGATCGGTTCGAACAGAGCCACCTCGGCCCCGACGCTCGCCGAGGCCAGCATGCCGAGCGAGCCGCTGATGACACTCGCCTCGTCGGTCAGGATGTCCCCGAACATGTTCTCCGTCACGATCACGTCGAAGTGCGCCGGCTGTCGGATGAGCTGCATCGCCGCGTTGTCGACGAACATGTAGTCAACCTTCACCTCGGGGTACTCCTTCGACACCTGCTGCGCCCGCTCTCGCCACAGCCGCGACGTCTCCAGCACGTTGGCCTTGTCGACCACCGTCAGGCGGCGCCGTCGCGACATCGCCAGCCGGAAAGCCACATGAAGTACGCGGTCAATCTCCTCAACCGTATAGCTGCATGTATCGAAGGCCCGGCGGCCATCCTCGTCACGACCCTGCGGACGTCCGAAATAGAGACCGCCCGTCAGTTCGCGCACGCAGATGAAGTCCGTCCCCCGCACCACCTCCGGCCGCAGCGGCGAACGGTCAACCAACGACTCGAAAAGCGTCACCGGACGCAGGTTGGCAAAAAGACCCAGCGACTTGCGCATGCGCAGCAAACCCTGTTCGGGGCGCACCTTCGACGTCGGGTCGTTGTCGTACTTCGGGTCCCCGATGGCCCCGAACAGCACGGCATCCGACGTCTGACAGATGCGGTGGGTCTCCTCCGGGTAGGGATCCCCCGTGGCGTCGATCGCCGCGGCGCCAACCTGCGCCCGACGGTATGTGATCCGGTGACCGAAGCGCTCGGCCACCCGGTCCAGCACCTTCACCGCCTCCGAAATAATCTCCGGCCCGATTCCGTCACCGGGCAACAATGCGATCCTGATTTCCATGATTCGTTGGATTGGTTTCTATGATGTTCAACATTTTGATCGTCGCCTTGATCGCCGCTTCGGTCTGATCGGCATCCAGCCCGTGGGTCCGGAACGTGCGGCCGTCGGCCTCCCACGTGATGATCGTCTGCACGAAGGCATCCGTGCGGCCCCCCGGCGGAATCGACACCGCATAGTCCACCAGCATCGGGAAGCGCCGCCCCAGCTGCCCGCGGTAGATCTGGCGCAGGGCCCGCATGAAGGCGTCGTACTGTCCGTCGCCCGCCGATGTCTGCTCGTAGGGCTCGCCGTGGATCTCGATGCGCAGTGTCGCAACGGGATGCAAACCCTGTGCCAGCGAAAGACTGTAGTTCAGAATCCGAACCGGTGCGTCCGTCTGGTCGTAACGCAGCACGTCGGCAATGATATACGGCAGGTCGTCCAGCGTCACCAGCTCCTTCTTGTCGCTCAGCTCCACGACCCGCTCGGTCACCTTGCGCATCGCCGCATCGTCCAGGTCGATGCCCAGCAGTTCGAGGTTCTTCAGGATGTTCGCCTTCCCGGAGGTCTTGCCCAGCGCATATTCGCGCACCCGGCCAAAGCGCTCGGGAAGCAATTCATTACAGTATAGGCCGTTCTTATTGTCGCCGTCAGCGTGGACCCCCGCGCATTGCGTGAAGACGCTCGCTCCGACAATCGGCCGGTTCGCCGGTATGCGGACGCCCGTATAGGACTCCACCGTACGGCTCACGCGGTAGATCTTCCGCTCGACAATGTCGGTCCGGCACCCCAATCGGTCGTGGAGCACCGCCACGGTACTCGACAGCGGCGCATTGCCCGCCCGTTCGCCCAGTCCGTTGACCGTCACGTGGACCCCCCGGAAACCCGCCCGCACGGCCGCCGCCGTATTGGCCACGGCCAGATCGTAGTCGTTGTGGGCGTGAAAGTCGAAACGAAGGGTCGGATAGCGCGTCGTCATCTCCCGGCAGATGCGCTCCGTCGTCCACGGATCGAGGATCCCCAGCGTATCGGGGCACAGAAAACGTTCGACCGGAAGATCCGAAAGACCCTCCACCATCGAATGGACGTAATCCGGCGCGTGCTGCATGCCGTTCGACCAGTCCTCGAGATAGAGATTCACCCGCATGCCCCGATCCGCGGCCCGCAGAATCTCGGCCCGCACGTCGGCAAGGTGCTGCGCGGGCGTACGGCGAAGCTGCTCCTCGCAGTGGCGACGCGAACCCTTGGCCAGCAGATTCACCACGCGGCAGCCCGCCCGCCAAAGCCACTCGACAGAGATCCCTCCGTCGATGAAGCCCAGCGCCTCGATCCGGTCGAGATGGCCCCGCTTGCGCGCCCACTCCGTAATGGCCCGTACGGCTGCCTCCTCGCCGGGAGAGACCCGCGCCGAGGCGATTTCGATCCGGTTGACGCGAAGCTCCTCGAGCAGCAGACGCGCTATGGAGAGCTTCTCCCGCGCGTTGAACGACACACCCGAGGTCTGTTCGCCGTCACGAAGCGTCGTGTCGAGGATCTCCACCCCTGCGGGCATCGGCGTCGTCATCGGACCGCGTGTGTTTTTTCGTACGACTCGATCTGCGGAAGAATGCTCCGCAGGTAGTCCACATCGTCGTAGCCGTTCTGCAGGCACCGCTTCTTGTAGGCGTCGATCTCGAACGGCGTGCTCTCGCCGCTCGCCTCGATCGTGAAGCGCTGGTGGTCCAGATCGACCGTGAAGAGCGCCTGCGGATCACGCCGGATCGCCTCGAAGATCCGCTGCAGGAACGACTCCTCGACCCGAACCGGCAGCAGCCCGTTGTTCAGCGCATTGTTGCGGAAGATGTCCGCGAAAAAGCTCGACACCACCACCCGGAAACCGTAGTCGGCAAGCGCCCACGCGGCGTGTTCGCGCGAACTCCCGCAGCCGAAGTTGCGCCCCGCCACGAGGATCTCTCCCCCGTAGCGCGGATCGTTGAGCGGAAAGGTCGCAACGGGAGCTCCAGAGGCGTCGTAACGCCAGTCGCGGAAGAGGTTATCGCCAAAACCCTGGCGCTGGGTGGCCTTCAGAAAGCGGGCCGGGATGATCTGGTCGGTATCGATATTCTCCACCTCGACGGGTACCGCCCGCGAAGTGAGGGTTGTGAATTTGGGTATGGACATGGTTTTAACTGCATTTTGCATCCGGCATCGGGGCGGTCATGGAGATTCCGCCATGCGGGTTCCGTCATGCGGGTTCCGTCGTGCGGGTTCCGTCGTGCCGGAAAAGTTTCTGATTCTGCGTATCAAAGTTCCTCGCCGAAGAGTTCGCGCGGGTCCGTAATGCGGCCTGTAACCGCCGCGGCCGCCGCAACGGCTACTCCCGAGAGCAGCGTCCGGGCGCCGGGGCCCTGTCGCCCCTCGAAGTTGCGGTTCGAGGTCGAAACACTGTATTTCCCCGCCGGGATCTTGTCGGCATTCATCGCCAGGCAGGCTGAGCATCCCGGCTGCCGCAGCTCGAAGCCCGCCGCCGAAAGGATGCGGTCGAGCCCCTCGGCCCGCGCCTGCGCCTCGACGCCCTTCGAACCCGGAACAATCCAGGCCGTCACGCCGTCGGCCCGGTGATGTCCCCGGACCAGCTGCGCAAAGCGCCGAAGATCCTCGATCCGACCGTTCGTACAGCTCCCGACGAAGACGTAGTCGATCGGATGGCCCTGCAGGCGTTCATCCGCCCGGAAATCCATATAGTGCAGCGCCTTCGGGTCGGCATCCGCCGGGATCGTCCCGTCGACGGCCATTCCCATGCCCGGGTTGGTGCCGTAAGTGATCATCGGTGCAATGTCGGCCGCATCGAAGCGGTACTCCTTGTCGAAAACGGCGTCCGGATCGCTGTAAAGCTCTCGCCACCGTCCGACGGCCGCATCGAAGGCCGCCCCCTGCGGCGCCCGTTCACGCCCCCGGAGGTATTCGAAGGTCTTCTCGTCGGGGGCGATCATCCCGCCACGCGCACCGCACTCGATGCTCATGTTGCAGACCGTCATGCGACCCTCCATCGAGAGCGAACGGATCGTCGAGCCGGCAAACTCGATGAAGTGGCCCGTGCCGCCCGAGGCCGTGATCCGCGAAATAATGTAGAGGATCACATCCTTGGCCTCGACGCCCGGGCGCAGCGGTCCGTCGACCGTAATGCGCATCGTCCGGGGCTTGGTCTGCAGGATACACTGGCTCGCAAAGACCATCTCCACCTCCGACGTCCCAACACCAAAGGCTACGGCCCCCAGCGCTCCATGGGTCGAGGTGTGGCTGTCGCCGCAGACGATCGTCATCCCCGGCTGCGTGAAGCCCAGCTCCGGGCCGATGATGTGTACGATCCCCTGGCGCGGATTCCCCACTCCGAAATGTTCGATGCCGTACCGTGCGCAGTTGGCCGCAAGGGTCTCCACCTGACGCCGCGACTCGGGGTCCTCGATCGGCAGGTGCTGGTTCACGGTCGGGATGTTGTGGTCGGCCGTCGCCGTGATCTGAGCCGGCCGCGCCACGCCGATTCCCCGGCGTTCGAGCCCCGCAAAGGCCACCGGCGAGGTCACCTCGTGGATATACTGGCGGTCGATATAGAGCACGCACCGCCCTCCGTCCTCGACACGCACCGTGTGCGCATCCCAGATCTTGTCCAAAAGTGTCCGTCCCATAAGCTACTCCTCCCCTTTACGTTCCGTCACGTTCAGCGCCCGCAGTGCATCGAGGAAGGCCTCGATCGACGCCCGAGTCGTATCCGTATGAGCGGCAAAGCCGTGAACCGTCCGCGAGCCGCACTGGACCTGCACATGAACCCGGCCCACGTCGTTCGAGCCCCGCGTGATGGCCTGCATCAGAAACTCCGTCAGCACGACCTTCTCGTTGATGAGCTTCTTGATCGCCGTAACGGCCGCATCGACCGGTCCGTTGCCCGTCCCGATCGCCATCCGCTCGTGGTCGCCGAACTTCAGTACCACCGTGGCCGTCGGAACCAGCGTACCGGTGGTCACCTGCAGGAACTTCAGCGCAATGGACTGCTGCTTCATCCGGTCGATGTCGCCCACCAGATACAGCAGGTCGTAGTCGTGGATCTCCTTCTTGCGGTCGGCCAGCGCCAGAAACTTCTCGTAGGTGGCGTCCAGCTCCTCCGGCGTGAGGTCGTAGCCCAGCAGCTCGAGCCGGTGGACCAGCGCCGCACGCCCGCTCCGCGCCGTAAGCGCAATGACCGATTCGTTCAGCCCGATATCGTGCGGATCGATGATCTCGTACGTCTGCCGGTCCTTCAGCACCCCGTCCTGGTGGATGCCCGACGAGTGCGCGAAGGCATTCCGCCCGACAATCGCCTTGTTCGGCTGGACGGGCATGTTCATCAGGCTCGACACCAGGTGCGAGGCCTTGGTGATCAGCTGCGAGCGGATCCCCGTGTCGATATCCACATCCTTGTGGCAGCGGAGCGTCATGACCACCTCCTCCAGCGAGGTGTTGCCAGCCCGTTCGCCGATGCCGTTGATCGTCACCTCGGCCTGCCGGGCCCCGTTCAGAATGCCGCTCAGCGTGTTGGCCGTCGCCATGCCCAGGTCGTTGTGGCAGTGCGTCGAAAGAATCGCTCGGTCGATATTGGGCACGTGCTCCATCAGGTAGCGGATCTTGGCCCCGTATTCGTCCGGAAGGCAGTAACCTGTCGTATCGGGGATGTTCACCACCGTCGCCCCCGCCGCAATCACCGCCTCGACGACCCGCGCCAGGTACTCCGTATCGGCCCGGCCCGCATCCTCGGCGTAGAACTCCACGTCCTCGACGTAGCGTTTGGCATACTTCACCGCCGCAATGGCCCGCTCGTAGATCTCATCCGGCGTCGAGCGAAGCTTGTCGTAGATGTGCTGCGGCGACACCCCGATCCCCGTATGGATCCGTTTGCGTTTGGCCAGCCGCAAGGCGTCGGCCGCTACGTCGATATCCTTCTCCACGGCCCGCGTCAGCGCGCAGATCGTCGGCTCCGAGACCGCCTTCGAGATCTCAAGCACCGAATGGAAATCGCCCGGACTCGAGATCGGAAAGCCCGCCTCGATCACATCCACTCCAAGGGCCTCCAGCAGTTTGGCTACCTCGATCTTCTCCGTCGTGTTCAACTGGCATCCGGGAACCTGTTCCCCGTCGCGCAGGGTCGTGTCGAAAATGTACAGTCTTTCGCTCATACTCGATGCGTCGTATTTAATGGGTAAAAATTTCAGTGACGCAGCCTCACGATCGCCGTGCTGCATACGCCACCGTTCTTCTATTTTTTCGCCCGTAGATTATAATCCGTAACCTAAAGACGCTTTTTTACGATTGTTTCAGCCAAGAACCGCCCTCCATCCTATCACTCAAGAATCGAAGCCCGTTCATAACGCGCTCGTTCTTTGGCAAATATAATCATTTTTTAAGATTTTCAAAAACAAATCCGCAAAATATCGATCCGTTACATCACCTCACGGACAAAAAAAACGGGACTGCGAATCCGCAGTCCCGTTAACATTCGGCTCCGGAATGGCCTACTTTTCAAACGTCAGCTCGTCGAGCAGCCACGTCGCTCCGGCATACTTCTCGATCACCCACATCACGTAGCGGATGTCGACGCAGACCGTCTTGGCCAGCTCCGGATGGAACCACACGTCGCCGGCCATCGACTCGCGGTTGCCGTCGAAGGCCAGACCCACCAGACGGCCCCGGGCATCGAGAACCGGACTGCCTGAATTGCCGCCCGTAATGTCGTGGTTGGTCAGGAAATCGACGTAGAGCGTCCCCTTCTCGCCCCAACGACCCCAGTCCCGGGCCGCCAGAAGCTGTCGCAGACGGTCGTCGACCCGGTATTCATACTGTCCGGGATTGTACTTCTCCATGTAGCCCGCCGTCGTCGAACGCGAATCGTAGTGCACTCCGTCCGAGGGCGAAACCGGGCCCACCGTGCCGTAGGTCAGACGCATCGTCGAGTTGGCGTTCGGGTACTGGAGGATCCCCTCCGAGTCCCGGAAATCGTAGAGCAGATCGGCATAGATCGACTCGAGGCGCATCACGTAGTTGCCCCCCAGCATCCGACCCATGCCTTTGCCCTTGCCACGACCCTCGCCGGGGCCCTTGCCACGACCCTCGCCCCGGAAGGCGCCGTAGCCGCAGCAGGCTTCGCGCTCGGCCCGGTCGACACAGTGGGTGAAGGTCTGCACCGGAACCGATTCGGTCAGTGCGACCAGCGGATCCCGCTGGATTTCGGCAACCGAACGGTCGCAGGCAAAGTAGGCGTCAAAGCGGTCGGCCGACGAGCAGAACGATGCATCGAAAGCTGCACGCGCCATGCGGTCGGCATCGCCGCCCGCCGCATCGTACTGCCGGCAGAGCGCTTCTCCCCACATCTCGCGCGGAACACTTGCCGTAAAGTTCACCGCCATGCGGGCGAACAAATCGCGATCCGTCGCCGGATCGTAGTTCTTGCGCAGGCGGAAGCCCGCACGCAGTACGCCGGCCACGTCCTCGTCCGAACGACGCAGCGAATCGCGGTGCGTACGCTCAAGTTTGCCCAGGTAGGAGGCTACCCGATTGGCCGTCAACAGCGCCTCGCTCGGACCCAGCCATGCCTCGCGGAAGTAGTTCAGCGCCACCTCGGCGTCGCGGCGCTTCGCGTAGCCCGCCGAAAGGTACTCCAGCAGATCGCCATATTGCGCCCGCCGCGCCGAATCGGCGTCGATCCACGTCTGAAGGCGCTCCTCTTCGGCTCGGCGGATCGACGACACGCCGAACCGTTGCAGGCAGCGGGTCTCCCACTTGGCGTAGTCGGCGTAGTTGCTCAGCGAGAAGAAGGCATCGGAATAGGCCATCCGAACCAGCGGATCCCGCTCCATGTGGCGCCGGATGATGTCCATGCGCTCCTGGCGGTTCTGGACCACCACCGGATTCTTGACGTACTGCTTCTCATCAATGGCATACGACGAGGCGTAGCGGTTCGTGCGGCCCGGGAAGCCCAGGATCATCTGGAAATCGCCGTCGTGGACTCCCCCCGTCGCAATCCGCAGCACCGTGCGCGGTTTGAGAGGAACGTTCTCCGCTGCGTACTCCGCCGGACGGCCGTCCGGAGCCGTATAGACCCGGTAGAGGGCGAAATCTCCCTTGTGCTGCGGCCAGCCCCAGTTGTCGTAGTCGCCGCCGAAGGCTCCGATCGAAACCGGAGGCGCACCAACCAGACGCACGTCACGGTAAACCTCGTAGTAGAACATCTGGTAGAGTTTGCCGCCCCACATCGACATGCACGAAACTTCAAGGTCGGTCGTCGCGGCGTACTTCTTCTCGATCTCCGAGTAGACCCGACGCATCGACATCGGACCCCATTTCCCTTCGTTTCGGAGGCGCGTCTTGATCGCCTCGACCTCCGCCGTCACATCCTCGATCCGACGCAGAAACGACACCGTCTTGCCCGGTACGGGGATCTCCTCCCCGCGCGTCCGCGCCCAGAAGCCCGTCTCCAGGTAGTTGTGCTCCTCGGTCGAAAGAGCGCAGATGTCACTGTAGGCCACGTGGTGGTTCGTGATCATCAGCCCCTCGTCCGAAATCATGCTTCCGGTACCCATGCCTCCGTCAACGGCAACCACCGCATCCGACAATGCCGGAGTCTGCTCGTCGTAGATGGCCGAAGCCTTCAGCTTCAGACCCTCGGCTCGCATCCGGGGGTAGATCTTCCCCAGATCGGTCATCAGCCACATCCCTTCGTCGGCCCGTACCGACTGAAGGATCGTCAACAGCGCCAGGGCGCCCGTAATCCATCTCTTCATGTTGTCTCTTTTTCGCTTGTTGTCTGCTTTCTCCTCATCGCAGAAGCGACACACGCCCCTTGATGCCCCCATCGGGCCCGGGTGTGTGTCGCTTTGCTGCGGTTTACCGGTATCGGAACACTACTTCGTAGCTGCCGCGGCGGCCGGTTCCTCGACCGTGTGGCCCTCAACCGTGAACTTCAGCCGCGGTGCCGACTCCTGGAACGTGCCGTCGGCCATGCGAAGCGTCCACTTCTCGGCCTGGAAAATCTCCTTCCAGATCCGCGCATCGTCCCACATCGACTTCACGTAGTGCAGTCGCATCACCGGTACGGTGTCGCGAAGCACGAAGTCCAGCGACGTGATGCCATCCTGGCACGACAGAAAACTCTTGAAATAGGGGAACGTACGGCGGATAAGCGGCTTCTCGATGCTCGGGAACTCCATCTCGTAGACCGCCTTCGGGAAGGCCGCGTCGTCGCCCCACTTCTCCTGGTTGGCCACGAAGCGTCCGTTCATCTCCTCGATCTCGCGGAACATCACCTGGGCAAACTCCTCGCGCGAAACCTCTCCCGCCCACTCGAAGCTCTTCAGCACCGTGTGCATCGGGATCGTCTTCTCACCCTCCTTCATCGGAATGATCAGCTCCCGGGCATCGATTGCCTCGGCCATCTGCTTCTCGGTAATCGTCACCGACGGATCCGTATAGACCGTCACCGCTACCGGGCAGGCAAACTCCGACGTGAAGCCGTAGATACCCTCGATCTTCTGGAGCACCATGCCGAAATAGACCATGTCCATCCGGTCGTGGAGCCCCTCAACACCCAACTGCAGCACCCGCAGCGTCGGCACGTCGGCCGTCGGCATGGCATACTTGCGCATCGTCGGCGTAAAGATCGCCTCCTGGATCTTCACCGTATCGGTCTTCGCCGGGTCATAGAGAATCTCGACGCCGTGGTGACGGACATACGTCTTCACGCCATAGACGCCCGGCACCGTCTGCATCTTGGCCGAGAAGGCCTTCGACGAGCCGTAGCACTTCACCGTCTGCAGCCCCTGCATCTCGTAGGTCGTCAGGTTCTCGACCTTCTCATAGTCACCCCACTTCTCGTCGATGGTCGGAAGCTCCAGCGTGTTGCCCAGCCACAGCGCTATGGCAAACAGTACCACCGTCAGAATACCCGGCACCCAGCGCAGCGACCGCCGCCCGTTGAACTGAAGCGCATCCTGCGAACACGACGAAATGCACTGTCCGCACATCGTACAGTCGACATGCTTCACCTTCCCGAGATCCTGCACGCGGATCCCGTAGGGGCACTTCTTCGTGCAGAGTCCGCACCCGTTGCAGGCCTCCGCATCACGCACGACGTACATCAGCGGGAAGGTGCAGCTGCGCAGCTTGATCATCTCGATCAGGTAGGCCGCCAGGCACGTCGCACCGATGATCCACGGCCAGCTCCCCTCGACTCCCGTCAGTCCGAGGATCCACGCTACAACCGCGGCGGCCAGCAGCAGCCACGTGAACTTGAAGATGTTGCTCGCGGCGCCCAGCGGGCAGATGTACTTGCACCAGAACATCTTCACCACAAAACCGCCCAGCAGAAGCAGCACAAGGCTCGTGATGGACATCCAGAGGACGATCTCGCCCTTGAAGCCCGTGGCCACGGCGTAGTAGGGATCCAGCTGCTTGCAGAACAGCTCGCTCGACGAAAGCGTGTTGTAGAGAATCGTGAACAGCAGCACGTATTTCACGACGCGCAAGGCGCGGTCGGCAATGCTCCCCGGACGGATCTCAACCTGTACGTGCAGCTTCTTGCCCACGCGGCCCATCGCTTCACCCACGGTGCCTACCGGGCAGAGGTAGCCGCAGAAGAGTTTCGAGAAGAGGATCACCCCGACGGCCAGCACCAGCCCCATCATGATCTGAAGCATCGACATCGAGCAGGCCAGCGAATTGTTGACCACATAGGTGCCGAAGGCCTGCAGTCCGCCGAACGGACAATACTTCTCCACGTCAACCGCCTTGTCGGCAAACGTGCTCCAAAGCACCGTGACCACAATGGCGGCCAGAACGCCCCATTGCAGCACGTGTTTCAGGTAATTGGGTTTTCTTTTCATGAATCGTTAATAGTGTTGTGTGTGTTGTCTTTGCCTGTTCAGCCCCGGCGCTACTCCGCATCCTTGATGCAACGGACCGGATAGGCAGAATAAGCACTCTGATTAGCTATGGTCAAACGATTGTAACTCTTATTATAGGTAATCATCCCTATACGGTACATAATGTTTTTGATGCCGCTCGAAGGATTGTCCGTTTCATTGTAGGTAATACTAAATGAAGTAGAACTGGGATAGCAACCCATGCCGAATACCTCCGGATTGACTGCGCTGGCACTGCCATTATATTTGCCCTCTGCGCTCACTCCGTTCCGGAAGATGTATCCAGTTCCAGATATATTGAAACCATCCTCATTCAACTTTACAATCGACGCACCTTTTTCCTGTGCATCATAATAGGGAGACGAGGTCTCCGTAAACGCCGTCCATTCGGCCGCGGTCGGGATATGCCAGCCGTCCGGGCAGATACCCTGAACACCCTCCTGTTTGTCGTAATTATCTGCCGTAATACCATCCTTTCCAAGACCCAGCAGTATGGAATAACTGTACAGCAGGCCGGTTGTCTCAACCAAATCCGGATTAGCCACCAGATCGGCATCCGAGTCGGTCGGCAGACCGCAGGGATACCACAGACCGCTGCCATCGGCCGGATCACTCGACGGAGTCATTCCATTCGGAATATAGCGCAGGTTCTCGGCCATCCATGTCCGGCCGTCCTTCAGCGTCACGATCTTGTACTTCACACCGCCCCACTCGACCGTGGCTGCTTCGCTCGTACCCTGACCCTCGGTCGGAATCTCTTCGGCATCCTCCCAGCCCTCGATCGGGCCATCCATCACAATCTCCATGTTGGTCGGCTTGACACGGACCGTCACCGGGTAGCTCTTGCCGCCCTCAAGTTCCGTCTCGCTGTAGCTCTGCGAGCGCGTGCCCTCGGCCGTCGTCACCGTTACGCTGAACTTCGCCGACTGCGGAACTACCAATGCGTAGTACTTCGAATTGGCCGTCACCTCACGCGCCGTAATGTCCTGCGTCGCAGCATCCGACTTGACCGTCACCGTATTGGCCGCGGCGTCGATCACGGCCGTGCCGATCGTCCCCGTCACCACAAGCTGCGTCACCGGGAAGTCCGTCTCGTTGTCGATCGTGAAGACCAGACGCGACATCTTGTGGCGGAAGGTCATCCCCACGGCATTCTTCGTCGGGTAGACGCCCGTCTTCAGGGCCGTCATCAGGTCCGAAGCACCGTAGCCGTCACCTCCCTGGTCGGCCTTCACCGTAAACTCCGAAGGTGCCGGATCCGAATAGGGATAGTAGGCAAATAACGTCGCCGGGGCATTCACATCTTCGTACCACAGCAGACTCTCCTCGCCCGCAAAGCGGCTGTCACTGCCGTAGACAAACTTGCGGTTGGCCACGTAGGCCTCCGCTGCCGTCGTCACCGTTACGCCAATCGCATCCCCCGTCTCGAAATCCACCTCCGTGGCTCGCGTGATCGTCGGATCGATCGTCAACTGCATCGGACCCGAAGGCCCGCTCTCCTCCTTCGAACAGGCCACCACCATCGCAGCAGCCACTGCCATCGTCAGAATCCTTTTCATAAGCGTCCGTTTTTATCGGTTAAAAATTATATCCTACGCCCAGTGTCGCCCGAACCCGGTTGGGTTGCGACACGTAATGCACGTCAAATCCATGCTCGTAGCGCGCCGACAGGTCGATATAGAACCGCCGGATGTTGCGCCGCACGCCCGCTCCGGCCCCAACCCGCGGCATCGTCCAGTATTCGTTCTCGCAGTTATAGAAGTCGGTCAGCTGCATCGGGTATTCACCCGGCCGGGCCGGCGACTCGCCCAGTTCCTCCCGTTCGCTGAAACCGCCCCGCCGGAAATCAGCCGCAAGGGTCAGCTCCCACGCCCCGAAGCGGTAAAGCCACGTACTCCAGACCATCGTCCACTGCAGCCGCTGACCCCGCGTCTGCGGGTACATCAGCGTCGACTCGCGGTTCAGATCCGTATGGCTTATACCCACACGCCAGTCCATGCGTGTCGTCGTCCATTCGTATTCGGCGCTCAGGTCGAGCCGCTTGCGTCCGAAAATCGGCGTCGAGCCGTGCAGGTGAGGGGTCGAAACGCCGTTGACCGACTCGTAGGTGAGGATGTTCTCGCGGTTGGCAAGCGACTCCCACTCCATACCGAGTCGTACGTAGTGGAGGTCGGACGCCTCGCCGAGGGTCAGCACACCGTTTGCCGTCACCAGATCGGCATCGTATTCGTGCCAGATCGCACCGCCCTCGCCCGTGCGCCCCTGCCGGTTGCGGTAGGCCGCATCCACGTAGAGAGGACCGTACTGAAGCTGGAGCCCCGCACCCTGGGTCGTCTCGCGGATCGGGAAGCCCGTCACACCCGACGTCGTCAGGTGAAGGTCGTTGCTCTCCCACAACTGCAGCGTTCCGTAGCGAAGTCCCCGGTCAAAAAAGGCCTGGTACGATTCCGGCGTTGAGCCGATCTCCTCGGCCTCGATCTTTTCGTTGTCGATCCCGACGATATAGGCCGCGCCCACGGCAAAACGTCCCGAACGATACATCACGCCCGGCGAAAACTCGAAGTCCAGACGCGTGTTCTTGTGGCGGAGGTCCTTGCGCTTGGCGTAGTTGCGCGCCTCGAACGAGACGTTCAGTCCCACCAGCCACCGCCGGGTCAGCTCGGCAGAAAGCCCCGCTCGGAAGTTATAGCTCTCACGAACCTTCCGTCCCGGCGTGAACTCCACGATATCAACCGGATAGTAGCCCGGGACGGTAAACATCGACCCGCACATGTTCCGGCCGTCGAAATAGTCGTAGTTGAAGCCGCCGGCAAACGAAATCCGGTTCAGGTGGCGGATCGACTCCGTACGCACCCCGGCGTTCCAGCTGTTGTCCGACGACGAAGGGTCCGTCAGCCCGCCGTTCTCCTTCGTGAAGTAGGCCTCCGCGTAGGAGTGGCTCACGCTGTCCTGACGAAGCCCCGCCGCGTTGACCGACCCGTTCCACGCATTGCGCCGGAAGGTCTCTTCAAAGCGATCCTGCGCCACGGCTCCCGTGGCGGCGATCAGAAGCAGTATGGTTACAATCCGTCTCATAAGCCCTCTCGCAGCGATTGTGTCTCCCGCTCATAGAAGTCGTTCGACGAGTTGTTCGTATCGTAATAGACGTCAAAACCGGCCGATGCAGTGGTCGTCTCGTTCAGCCGACGGTGAAGCGTATGCCCCTGCGACATGGCCGAAAACTCCACACCCGCAGCGTCGATGTCCGCCCGCAGACGCTTGGTGCGCGTCGCTCCCGTCTTGTCGATCACCTCAGCACCGTCGATGACCCAGTCCCACGGAATCTTCGTATAGAGCAGCGATCCGTCCTGCGTCTCCGAATCCTTCGACGCCAGATACGACGTCAGATCATACCCCTCCGGGGCCCGGAAGATGATGATCGCCGGCGAATTGTTCGATATCACATAGGCGCTGCTCTTGCCCGTCTTCTTGAGCATCTTCAGGTAGTGCGCCTCGTCGATCTGGTCGCCCGGAGCCGGCGTCGGGTAGGTCGTCGTTCCCGGATAGTTCAGCAGATCGTAGAGGACGAAATAGCCCTTGCGGTTCAGATTCACCGACATCGAGTAGGTCTGCGTGTGGTCCACGCCGTGGTAGGCGATCACCGCATCATCGCCCGGTGCCAGCGGATAATCCTCCCCGCTGCCCGGAAACTGCCAGACGCAGTCCGGAACCGGAGCGAAATCCTGGAAAACCAGATTGCCCGTCGCATCGGTCGTCGTCCACGGGTTGTTCGTCGCCGACGAGTTATAGGGCGCTACGGTACTCAGACACAATCCATCGAGATATTGCGTCTCAAACGAATTGTTGTGCAGGATGATGTACTTGTCGTTGGTATAGCTTCCCGTCGAGGGGTAATCCTGCGGGCAGCCGCCCGAGTAGATCTCCTTGATGATGACCGTACCCGGCTTGGAGTACGACAGTGCAACGGTCAGGTTCTGGTCCCCGGACGAAAGATCCACCAGCTCCACCGAACCGTTGAAAACCGACTCTTCATCGGCAAGGTCCAGCACCGAAAGCTTGTAGTGGCCCGCCGAAACGCGGAAATCAACATCTCCCGCAGCATCGGTCAGCGCCGTATAGACATTGCCCGAATTGCGGTCGGAAAGAGTCACCGCAACGCCCTCGCGCAGGTAGTCCGCATACTCCTCCGGGTAGCTCACCGCCACATGCAGGCTGCGGACCGAACGCCCGTAGGGATCACTTCCGAACGACGTGCAGGCCGCCGAAAACATCACAAAACAGATAAGTGTCAGCTTCTTCATCGTCGTCAGAATTTGAGGCGTACCGTCAGGCCGTAGTAGAACGACGGGGTGAAGACCACCCGTACTCCCGTCGCATAGGAGCGCATGAACGGTCGCGAATTGGTGAAGTTATTGGCGTAGAACGAAATCGACACATGGTCGCCGATCTCCTTCGTTATGCTCAGATTGGCCGAAAAATAGGGGTCGTAGCCATCTTCGTTAAAGGCGTACGTGTTGGCCGAACGCAGCAGCAGCGACGCAAAATCGGGATTGTTCCGCTCGGCATCCGTAAAGGGATGCCGCTCGCCCGACTGGTCGATATAGGCAATCGGCCAGATGGCCGTATAGCTGTTGCCGTCGTAGATGCTCCCGCCCGTCGGATTGCGGTTCTCGTCGACGTTGAAGGCGTACTCCTTGCCGTTATACTCCGAAAGGTGCTGCGAACGCTTAAGAAGCGACGCCTCCAGCCGCAGCGAGATAATCATCCGGATCGACGGCAGGTGCGTCGTCGCCGTCAGGTTCGCATCCAGTGAGTGGGTCTTCGTGCCGTTGTAGGTGATCGTCGAGTTGCTCCCGTTGTCGGCGTAGATGCCCACGTAGGGGTAGAAGTTTCCGCCCGTCGTGACACTCGGATAGTACCACGCCTCACCCGTATTGATGTACTTCGTATAGCCATAGGCTCCGTCGAGCCGAAGCTGCGTCCGCAGGGGCCGGATCTCCGGAAAGTCGAAGACAAACTCCAGTCCCATGCGGTCGACCGGCGATCCGTTGCTCTGGTAGGTGTTCCGAACAAAGGTCTGCTTGTCGCTCCCCGTCATCAGGATCCATCCCTGCGACAGGTTGTCCGCATCGCGGATAAACATCTCGCCCGTCTGGCTGTCCACCTTGAAGAGCGGATGGGTCGGCATCGTGAAGGGTTCGCCGTCCGGTGTGGTCGTCGGCAGCGAACTCAGCCGGTAGGTATAGGGTTCGTACTCGTTCTTGAGCTCAAAGGGGTATTTCGTGCGGTTGAAGTAGCCAACCAGCGAAATCGACGTCCCGCCGATGCGCAGATCGACTCCCACCTCCGAATTGCGGTTCCGCTGCCAACGCAGGTCGGGATTGTACATGATCTCATAGGGCCGCGTGTGGAAAACGTAGAGGCTCTGGCCGCCGTACGAAACGCCGTAGACCTGACGGTCGAGATAGTTCGGGTCCGGGTAGAGAATCTTGAACGACGGCAGTTTGTCGGTCAGGCCCCACCCGCCGCGGATCGTCAGCCAGTCCGTAATGCGGTACTTCAGGTTCAGTCGCGGAGAGAGGCTCTGCGTCTTGTCATAGCGCGTCCCCTTGATGAAGGTCTTCTCCGCACGCAGTCCCGCCATCAGCTGCACCGATCCGCCGCCCACGGGCAGTGTCAGCGTCTCCTCAAGGTAGGCCGCCAGATTGTGCATGTACGGAATGTCGGTATAGGGCCGAGGACGGTAGCCGTTCGGCGCCAGCGTCGGATCCTCGTAGTAGGCCCCCTGGCCCACGTTGCCGTCGGCTCGCCACGATACGCCCACCTTGGCATTGCTGTGAATGTCGCCCCAACTGCGGATCCACGTCGCCTTGAGATTGGCCGCATAGTCCAGCTCCTTCGAATCGACACACTGCGTCGTATAGTAGGTCGACGGAAGCAGATCCGCTACAAAGTAACCCTCGTCCGTCGCGTGGACCGCCGGACTCATCGTCGAACTCGTATTATAGGTATGGATCCGCGTAAGATTGTCCGCATAGTTGATCGAGGCGTCGAAATCCACACTCGTGATCGCCTTGCGGTTGAGCAGCCACTTGAGCGACGTATTGGCCCGCAGGGCATTGTCTCGGTCCTTCTCCCACTCGCCGGCCTGCACGTCGGGATCATCCTCCGAGTTCATGCCGCCCACGTTGGCCGAAACCCCGAAATCAAAGCGCAACACCTTCGCAAAGGTATTCTGGTAGTTGAGCGAAAGCCCCGTGCGCGAATAGGAGGTATAGGGCGAGGTCGGATTCTTCGTCGCCCGCGTATACTCGATGTTCGAATTCAGCACTCCGCGGTCGTCGCCCAGATCAAAACCCTTCGAGGCGGCAATCTGCTTGGTCCGCGGATTGGTCGAGAGAACCAGCATGTAGGGCGTGCGACCCTTGCGCGTCGAGATCTTCACCATACCCGACGAAATATCCCCGTACTCGGCCGACGGAACGCCCGTGATCACCTCGACCGATTCGATCGACGTCGAGGAGATGTTGCGTGTACTGACGCCCGTCAGGTCCCCCAGCGAAGCGTTGGTCGACAGGCGTACGCCATCCACCTCCACGGCCGTTCCGAACGAGGCATTGCCCGCCGTCGACCCGCCGTCGCGCAGCGAAAAAGTGTTGTTCTCCATCAGGTCCGGATTCACCGTCTTGCCGCCAGGAAGCAGCGTCGAGATGTCCGACACGTTGACCATCTGCAGGTGGTTGATGGCATTCCCCTCGATCGTACGCGAGGTCGCCATGGCGTTAGTCGCCTCACGCGCCGTAACCACCACACTCTCCAGCTTGAGGTTGTCCTCCGGGGCGTAGAGGCACAACGAATCCAGGTCGCGGTGAACCTCAACCTCCGTAAGCGTCGTCACGTAGCCCAGGCACGAGACCGAAAAGAGCACCTTGCCCGCCGGTACGTTCTTCACCGAAAAGTTTCCCTCGTTGTCCGCTACGGCCCACAAACCCGCCTTCGGAAGCTCCACGACGGCCAGCCCGATCGGGGTCGGTTTCTTTCCCCCCCCCCTTGACCAGTACGCGTCCCGACACGTTGTATTGCTGTGCAATTAAGGCAGTCGGTAATGCCCAAAACAATACCAACAGGAGTAGATATCGTCTCATAATAGCCTAACTAACGCTACAAATATATAAAAAAAAGCGCATGATATGCTTTTTATTGACTCTTTTTTCGGATATACAGACCCTTTCTTAAATTTATTAAATAAAACAAAGACGGCATAACGGACAGATATTCCATCAGATAGAATATTTCCCAAAGGACGATCGGAACGGATACGCCAATCGGGGAAATACGCAAAAAAATAAGGAGGTCCTGAGTCTTTGGAGGCCATGAACCTTGGGGGCCATGGGGCTCAAAGACTCAGGACCTCAGACATTCCGTTTTCTCGGATTCAGAGGCTCAGAGGCTCGCAGGGAAGCCCCCAGGCCTCGGCTACCGGCCGGTAGACCACCTTGCCCGAAACCACGTTCAGCCCCAGCGCCAGCTCCGCATTCTCACGCGCGGCCCGCTGCCAGCCCTTGTCGGCCAATTGCAGCACGTAGGGAAGCGTTGCGTTGGTCAGCGCCAGCGTCGAGGTCCGCGGCACGGCCCCCGGAATATTCGCCACGCAATAGTGCAGAATACCGTCCACGTAGTAGACCGGATCCTCGTGCGTCGTCGGGCGCGACGTCTCGAAGCACCCTCCCTGGTCAATCGCAACGTCCACCATCACCGTTCCCGGCTCCATCAGTTTCAACATGTCGCGCGTCACGAGTTTCGGTGCCTTCGCCCCGGGAATCAAAACCGAACCGATCACCAGATCGGCATGACGCAGTTCCTCGCGGATGTTATACTCCGACGACATGAGCGTCTTGACGTTCTTCGGCATCACGTCGGCCAGATAGGTCAGGCGCTGCAGCGAAATGTCGCAGATCGTCACGTCGGCTCCCGTGCCCGCCGCCGTACGCGCCGCAGCCGTCCCGACAACACCCGCTCCGATCACGAAGACCTTCGCCGGCTTCACGCCCGGAACACCTCCCAGCAGTACGCCCTTGCCTCCACGCGGCTTCTCCAGAAAATAACACCCCTCCTGTGCCGCCATGCGCCCGGCAACCTCCGACATCGGAATCAGCAGCGGCAGCGACCGGTCCGCACGCTCGACCGTCTCATAGGCGCAGCACACGGCCCCGCTGTCGATCATCGCATGGGTCAGCGCCTCGCTGCTCGCAAAGTGAAAATAGGTGAAGACCAGCTGGTCGCGACGGATGAGTTTGTACTCCGGGGCAATCGGCTCCTTGACCTTCACGATCATCTCCGCCGTGGCGTAGACATCCTCGATCGTGGGCAGAAGCTCCGCCCCGACGGCCGTATAGGCCGAGTCGGCAAATCCGCTGTTCTCTCCGGCCGTAGCCTGCACATACACCTTGTGTCCCCGCTTGACGAGCTCCTGGGCGCCCGCCGGGGTCAGAGCAACGCGGTTCTCGTTGTTCTTGATCTCTTTTGGAATACCGACAATCATGGGTTTGAAGTTTTTAAGGTTTTCGCCTCTCAAAATACGAAATCGTCAGCTAATTCCCAAAAAAAATTCCGACAATATGACCGATCTCTCAGAATCGGCAGGAGACCGTCACATAGAACGACCGCGGCGGCACGTAGCTGTAACGCGTCGCCTGCGGCGTGTAGAAGGTCGCATCGCCGCTCCGGATCCGCCGCACGCGCAGCGATTCGTAACCGTTGTAGACCATATCGGAATCGCCCAGCAGATTGCGAAGCAGCAGCGCCACGGTCAGCCGCGAACGCTCGAACCAGAAGCTCCTGAAGAGCGATGCATCGAGCGTGAAGGCATCCGGCAGCCGCTCCTGGTGCGTGAAGGCAGCGAAGGCTTCCCGCGTGATGCCGCCCTGGCCGGCCAGCCGATCGGTACGCCGTAGCGCCATCGGCTCGACGTAGCGCTCCGCGGCATACCCCGCCGAGGCGTGGATTCCCCACCCCCGACGCCCGAACCACGAAAGTTCGGCCGAGGCGGTCACGGCGGGAGCCCCGCCCACCCGGCATCCGCCCATCCGGCTCGCCGAACCCCGGTCGACCGGCGTATTGTCCACGTCGGAGAGCACCTCAACACGCGGATCCCGGACATACCGATAACTCCCCGCCGAGGCCGCAAGCGTCAGCCGCCAACGATCCGACAGACGAATCTCCGCTGCCGTCTCGATACCCAGGCTCCGAATTCCGATCCCGGTGACGGCCAGGTCGCAATAGACGTAGGACATGTCGTCGTAATAGCGGAGAGTCTGCGAGCCGTCGAGCCGCAACAACGCAAAAAGCGACGTCTGAAGGTTGACGGTCGGACCCGTCAGGCGGTAGGTCAACTCGGCGCCATATGTGCGCCCGGCCTTTGCATCGGTGAGCGTGCGGTTGTTGTAGAGCGGCTGGTAGAAGAGATCTTCGGCGTCGGGGATCTCCGCTGCGGCCAGCAGCGACAGCTCGACGTAGTGGCGCGGCGTGAAGGACCAACCGCCCGAGAATTTCAGCCGGTAGGGCGAAAAGCGCATGACCCGTGAGCGTCCGAAGGACTGGCTGCCCGGAAAGAGCTCCTTCTCGTAGTGGCCCCGGCGGCTGACGGCCCCGCTACCGACAGCCAGCAGCACCTCGCCCCGAAAGCGGTCCGAACGGTAGTCGGCCTGCAGATACACCTCGGCCGAGCGCGTGGTGAGCGAATAGTCATAGGCGAAGCGGTCACCCCGACGGATCTTCCGGTCGGGATGGCGCAGGTCGTTCTGAAGCAGCGTGCCGTAGGTGTCGTCGTCGACCAGAAACTGGTCGATATCCGTGAGGTAGTCCGCCTCGAGCAGATCGCGCATCTGCTTGTAGTTGCGGCGGTCGTCGAGTTGCAGCTGCGCCCCGTAGCGAAGCGTCAGGCGACGTTCGGCCTCCGTCGTGAAGCTGAGGTGAAGCGTCGCGTCCCAAAGCCGCTCGACTCGGTCCTCCAGCGCATAGACCGCCTCGCCGCCCGCCATGCGGTTCTCGCGGATCAGTTCGTCCCAGTCGATCTGCGTATAGCGGGGATCCCGCGTCAGCCACGCCTGCTCGGTGGCCCGGTCGCCCGTATAGCTCGGCAGGTAGCGGTAGTTGTCCGGCATCGGCGTGCGCGCGTCGTACCACCCCAGCATGCTGTAGCGGCTCTTGCCCGCCTCAACGCCCGCCGAGGCCGAAAGCCGCGTTGAAGCGGTGAGCTGCCGCTCCCACACGGCCGCGGCCAGCGGAAGCGTCTCGCGCCGGACCCGCGAATTGCGCACCCGGCCGTCCTGATAGCCCCAGGCGGGATTATAGAGCCGGTCGCCCGTCAGCTGAAAGGCCTCCTCCGAGGTCGTGAGGCGGGTGCCCCGCACGGAGGTCGGGACGATGCAGACGAGCGAAAGTTCGCCCTGCTTATCCCAGCGGCGCGTCAAGCACACTCCCGCGGTCAGGGCATTCGTGAAGACCCCCTCGACGTGCAGGTCCCGGCCCGTGCGGAAGTCCGCGGCGGCCGTCAGTTGCCAGCCGTGACCCAGGCGGCGGGTGGCCGCCACACGCGAACCGAAACGGTAGTTGCGGTCGGAGAAGCGCACCGAAACCAGATAGGGCTGGAGCGGTTCGCCGGCCGGAAAGTGGAGCTGCGTCGTGGAGACGGCGCCCCCGAAAGGGGCCGGTGAGCTCTGAAGTCCCGCAATACGCTGCTCCTCGGCGCCCAGCAGACGCATCAGCCCGAGATAACGATAGGAGATGTCGATTCCGGAAAACTGCGTCCGTTCCGACGCATAGCCGCACCCCCGACGGGCAAGGGCCACTCCCGGAAGCGTAAAATCGGTGGAGATGCCATAGAGATCCGCCGGACCCTGAATCGCCCGGTAGAAGAGTGTCGTATCGGTCTGGAGCCGAACAGGTCGCTCCTCCCGCCCGGCATAGGGATAATATGCATCGTCGGGATGCTGCTGGGCCGCGGACGTCATGGGGTATGACAACCCCACCATGACGATGGCCAGCAGAGAAAAATGCCCGTTCGACATATTCCGAAAAACTTTTTCATATACAAAGATAGCGAAATATGTCAATTGCGGAAATATTCTGCACGGTTTCTGCCGCCCCGGAATCAGAAGCGAACCATGAACTCCGCTACGAACTTGTCCTGCTCGGAGAGGTCCGGCTCAGCCGTCGGACGATAGAAGTAGGCCTCATAGTTGACGCGGATGTCGGCCCGGAAGGGAAGACCCAGGCTGAAGGTCAGACCGCCGGTCACCCGGTGGCGTTCGGGATCGTCGACAAGCAGCACGCCTCCCGCTCCGGCAATACCCGTGCTGTGGTCCGACATATAGTCGTAGCGCGCCAGCACCGAAATCTGGCGCAGCGCCCGGCTTCGCAGCGGAAAGTTCCGGCACACGAAGGCATCCACGACATTCACCCCGGGGAAGGCCTCCGATGCGTAGTTCTTGCGCAGGTACTCCCCCTCGATGTGCCACAGGCTATTCTCGTAGTAGGCGCCGATGTCGTACATGTGGATGTCGACCAGATCCGGGTGGGTCTTCTGGATGCTCAGCGAAAGGTTCACCCGCTCGGCAAAGCGGAAGCGCGCCTTGGCCGAATAGTTGAACGACCGCGTCCAGTAGTCCTTCTGATTGGTCAGCCCCGAGCCGTTGAAGAGCCCCCCTTCGAGCGTCACCGGAACCCGCCGGCCGAAGCTCCACGCCAGCGTCGCACCCACGTCACGCACGTTGCCCGCCTGTTTGGCAATGAACGAGCGGTTGGCAAAGTACTGTTCGTGGGGCGAGCGGTGGGCGTCGATCGTAAAGGGTACGCGCATCTGGCCGATCGTGAACCGCAGACGCCGCTGCAGCAGGTTCAACCGTGCGTAGGCATCCAGCATCTTGATCGAGCCCTCGTCCGAAAGGTCAATCTCCGCCTTGTAGTTCACCAGCGGAGTCACCTGGCCCGAAAGGCTGAAGCGCGCGTTGCGCACCTCGAAGCGGCTCTTCCCCAGGTCGGGCTGGTACTCGAATTTCGCCCGCACCGTTCCGTGGAGCTGCACCGTGAAGGTCGGCTCCTTGACCACCGAAGCCGGGGCCGATGCGGACAGAGCCGCAGGGGCCGCAGGGGCCGTGGCAGAAATCGCAGATGCCCGAGCAGTCGGAGTCGTCGGAACATCGGCGGTCGGGGAAACCGAAACGGGCATGGCGGCCGCAGAGAGGGTGGAGACGCCCGAAGGTGCGGGAACCGCAGAAGACGAAGACTCCGTACGCACCGAATCCGGCGCGGCAGGGCTCAGAACGGGAGTCGTGGCGGGGCCTGTGACGGGGCTTGCAGCGGGACCTGCAACGGGGTCTATGACAGGACTGGCAGCGAGACCTGCAACGGGGCTTGCGGCTTCGGCCGCAGGGATCAAAAGAAACGAAGCCAGAATCAGGGAGAGGATGGATCTCTTCATGGACGTTACTTGTTGTGTCGGCAAAGGTCTGAAACAGTTGTTGCAACACCGTAACACGGCGGTTAGATTTCCGTAACACGCCCCGCCGGAAACAAGCAGGCCCCGGTCCGATCGGCCGGGGTCCCGCATCGTATGGGAATTCACGCCGCCGGCGTCAGAGCGTCCGAAGCGTCTCGCAAAGCAGCTGCCAGAACTTCATGACCGTAGAGATCTCCAGCCGCTCGTCGGGCGAGTGGACACCCCGCAGCGTCGGACCGAACGACACCATCTCCAGATCGGGATACTTCTCCAGGAAGAGCCCGCACTCCAGTCCGGCGTGGATCGCACGAACCTTCGGATCCGTGGCGAAAAGACGCCGGTAGGCCTCCTCGGTCACCTTCAGCAGGTGCGACGTCGGATTCGGCGTCCAGCCCGGATAGCCGTCCGAATGGGCCACGTCGGCTCCCGCCAGCGCGAAGACCGACTCGACCATCTGCATCACGTAGGTCTTGGCACTCTCGACCGACGAGCGCTGCGACGAAGTCACCACGATGCGGTCGCGACCCTCGAACTTCACCGAAGCCAGGTTCGTCGACGTCTCCACCAGACCCGGAACCGCAAACGACATGGCTACCACGCCGTTCGGAACCCCAACCAGCGAGTAGACCAGTCCGAACTGCGTCCGCGCGTCGAGCACCTCCTCCACCTCGGGCATCTCGTTGAGCGTAATCTTGAAATTCGGCTCCCGGAAACGGAACTCCGCCTCGAGATCCGCCGCAAAGAGCCGGTAGCGTTTCTCGAAATCGCCCTTCAGACGCGTCGGAACTCCGAAGATGGCGTAAGCCTCACGCGGAATCGCATTGCGCAGGTTGCCGCCGCTGAAATAGCTCAGCCGCAGTTCGCACGACTGCATCCCGTCCCACAGCAGACGCGCCACCGTCTTGTTCGAATTGACACGCCCCTTGTCGATGTCGTCACCCGAGTGGCCGCCCAGCAGATCCGAGACATCCACGCGGAAGAACGAATAGTTCTTCGGGGCCGGCTCCATCGTACAGTGAAACGTGGCAATGGTGTCGATGCCGCCGGCGCAACCGATGAAAAGCTCGCCCTCGTCCTCCGAATCGAGGTTGATGAGGTATTTGCCCGTGAGCATCCCCTCGCCCAGCTCGAAGGCTCCGGTGAGGCCCGTCTCCTCGTCGACGGTGAACAGCGCCTCAAGCGGTCCGTGCTGCACCTCCGCGTCGAGCAGCACGGCCAGCGCCGCCGCCATGCCGATGCCGCAGTCGGCGCCCAGTGTCGTCCCTTCGGCCTTCACCCACTCGCCGTCGATGCGCGTGCGGATCGGGTCGTTCTCGAAGTCGAACTCCACGTCCGAATTCTTCTCGCACACCATATCCATGTGCGACTGAAGAATCACCGCCGGACGATCCTCATAGCCCGGCGTCGCCGGCTTGCGCATCACCACGTTGCCGATGGCATCCTTCTGATACTCGATCCCGTGTTCCCGGGCGAAACGAACCAGAAAATCGATGATCTTGCCCTCCTTCTTCGAAGGGCGCGGTACCTGGGTGATGGCGTCGAACTGCTCCCATACCAGGCGCGGTTCAAGGGTTGAGATTGCTGACATAGGTTTCTTGTATTTTTGCAAAGTTACACTTTTTTCCCTATTTTGGCAACCAAAATTGCACGTTATGACGGATTTCAGAATCGGACACGGATATGATGTCCATGCGCTGGCCGACGGGCTGCGCCTCGTTTTGGGAGGAGTGGAGATCCCTCACTCGAAGGGTTGCGTCGCCCATTCGGACGGCGATGTGGCCATTCACGCCCTGTGTGACGCCCTGCTCGGTGCCGCCGCCCTTGGTGACATCGGCCTCCATTTCCCCGACACGTCAGACGAGTTCCGAGGAATCGACTCCCGCCGGCTGCTGCGCCGCGTCGCGGAGATGGTCCGCGAAAAGGGCTATCAGATCGGAAATGTCGACTGCACCATCCGTATGCAGCGCCCCAAGCTGCGTCCCCATATCGACCGCATGCGCGAAACACTGGCCGCCGACATGGGCATCGACCCGGACCGCGTCTCGGTCAAAGCCACGACCACCGAACGGCTCGGATTCGAAGGACGCGAAGAGGGCGTCTCGGTCTCGGCCGTGGCACTCGTCTTCCGAAATTGAAGCACAAAAAAACGAATCGACGGAGCCCGTCGAATGGGTATACACCGAAACCGGCAAGACGCTGGCCGTCTCCTTCCCGAAGGCCGACGGCGACCGGAAAACCCATACCGTGGAGGAGCTCTCCGAATCGCAGCCGGTTCTCGTCCGGCACACCATGCAGCCGGAATACGGCTACGAATACTACAACCGGGAGACCTGCACGCGGATGCAGCTACACCCCGCACCGCAAAAAACGGACTGCAGGATGGCTGCAGTCCGTTTTTTGTACACCGGCAGCTCCTTCCGGATCAATAGAGCTGCGAGATCGTCCCCGAATACTGAACGGGATTGTACCACGGGTTGGTGATCGTCAGGTTGGCACCGCCCGTCTGCGAGAAGATCTCGAACGTAAACGTATAGGTCGAGGCCGTGAACAGCGACGTCGAGAAGGTTACCATCCACCCCTCGTGGGTCTGTTCGGTCGTGTAGCCCTGTACGCTGGGAACCGTACAGTTCAGAACCGTCGTGTAGTAGGGAGGAACGTACCCCTTTACGTACGGAAGGCAGATGTCCACCGTCCCGTCCCAGATCCCCACGTTGAAGGTCGGGTTCATGATCTGGCGAAGCGGCCCGGCCGGCTGGCGCTGCATGGTCTGCGGGTTGAACTGGAAGTTGCGCGACAGAATGATCGAATCCATCGTCTTCTGGTAGTTGGCCAGGCGCTCGGCCCGACGCTGCTCGCGCACCTCGCGCTGCTCCTGTTTCGGCGACAGAACCTTCTTCTGTCCAATCACGGTGACGGCCCCCGCACACAGCAGAAGGCCAAGGAGGATAATGGCTGTTTTTTTCATGGCACGATAAGGTTTGGTTTCGTCCATGAACGCAAAACCAATGCCGCAACCGCCCGCCCGATCGCCCCGCGGCCGTCCCCGCGGCAAAAAAAGCCCGGACGCCCATCATGGCGTCCGGGAGCGTTTCCTCAAAGGCCCATTCGCTTCAGGAACTGGCCCGTATAGCTGCGTTCGCACTGCGCCACCTCGTGCGGAGTCCCCTGGGCGACGATCTCACCGCCGCCTACCCCGCCCTCGGGCCCGATGTCGATCAGATGGTCGGCCACCTTCACCACGTCGAGGTTGTGCTCGATGACGATCACCGTATTGCCCCGGTCGACCAGCTTGTTCAGCACCTCCAGCAGCAGGCGGATATCCTCGAAATGGAGGCCCGTCGTCGGCTCGTCGAGAATGTAGAGCGTACGGCCCGTATCGCGCTTCGAAAGCTCGGCCGAGAGCTTGATCCGCTGGCTCTCACCCCCCGACAGCGTCGTGCACGGCTGCCCCAGCGTCAGATAACCGAGCCCCACCTCCTGGATCGCCTTGAGTTTCTGGTAGATCGACGGGATGTTCTCGAAGAACTCCACGGCCATGTTCACCGTCATGTTCAGCACGTCGTCGATATTTTTGCCCTTGTAGCGCACCTCGAGCGTCTCGCGGTTGTAGCGGTGGCCGCCGCACGCCTTGCAACGCACGTAGACGTCCGGCAGAAAGTTCATCTCGATGGTCTGCACACCGGCCCCCCGGCACTCCTCGCACCGTCCCCCCTTGACGTTGAACGAAAAGCGCCCCGCCTTGAAGCCCCGGATCTGGGCGTCGGGCGTCAGCTCGAACAGCTTGCGGATGTCCGCGAAGACGTTCGAATAGGTCGCCGGATTCGACCGCGGCGTGCGCCCGATGGGCGACTGGTCGACGACCACCAGTTTGTCGATGTGTTCGATCCCCTCGATCGAGTCGTACTCCAGCGGCTGGTCCAGCGACCGGTAGAGCGCCTTCGAGAGGATCGGACGCAGCGTCTCGTTCACCAGCGTCGACTTGCCCGAACCGCTCACTCCCGTCACGCAGATGAACTTGCCCAGCGGAAAGCTCACCGTCACGTTGCGCAGGTTGTTGCCCCGCGCCCCGCGGAGCGTGATCGACTCGCCCGTTCCCGGCCGCAGCGTCGAAGGAATTTCGATGCGGCGACGGCCCGTAAGGTAGTCGGCCGTGATGGTATTCGCGTGCAGGATGTCGTCGAACGTCCCCGCGGCCACGATGTAGCCGCCGCGGCGCCCCGCCTTCGGCCCCACGTCGACGATGAAATCCGCCGCGCGCATCATGTCCTCGTCGTGTTCGACGACGATCACCGAGTTGCCGGCGTCGCGCAGCTCCTCCAGGCTGCGGATCAGCCGCTGGTTGTCGCGCTGGTGGAGGCCGATCGAGGGCTCGTCGAGGATATAGAGCACGTTGACCAGTTTCGAGCCGATCTGCGTCGCCAGCCGGATGCGCTGGCTCTCGCCCCCCGACAGCGATCGCGACGAGCGTGCCAGCGACAGGTAGCCCAGCCCCACGTCCATCAGGAAGCGCAGCCGCTCGGAGATCTCCTTGACGATCTCCTGCGCAATGCGCCACTCCTTGTCGGTCATCGAGGCGCGGATGGTCGGCACCCACTCCGAAAATTCGGCAATCGACAGGGCCGAAACCTCGGCGATGTTCTTGCCCGCGATGCGGAACTGCAGCGCCTCCTTCTTCAGGCGCGTCCCCCCGCAGACCGAGCACTTGCGGTAGACGAGAAACTGGTCGCGCCACTTCTGCCCGCGTTTCGAGTCGTCATCCTCCGTGCGCCCGATATACTCGGCGACCCCCTCCCACGAGAGGAACTGCCGCCCGCCCGAGGAGCTGAACTCCGAAAGATCGACCGTCAAAGGTTCCGAATCGCCGTAGAGCACGGCGTTCAACGCCTCCTCCGAGAAGCTCTCGATCGGGTCATCGAGCGTAAAGTCGTAGCGGCGCCCCAGCATCTCGAGCGTCGCGAAGAGCATGTTGTTGCGGTATTTGCCCAGCGGCTCGACAGCCCCCTCGCGCAGCGACAGCCGACGGTCGGGGATGATCTTCCCCACGTCGAAGACCGCCTCCTCGCCCAGACCGTTGCAGTGGGGGCAGGCCCCCTTCGGCGAGTTGAACGAAAAGGTGTGCGGAGCCGGATCCTCGAAGGCGATGCCCGTCGTCGGGCACATCAGGTGGCGCGAATAGAAGCGCTGCTGCTCCGTCCCGTAGTCGTAGACGGCCATCGTCCCCTTGCCCTGCCGCATCGACTCCTTGAGCGACGACATCAGCCGCTCGCGCGAATCCTCGCTCACCACCAGCCGGTCGACAACCAGGTCGATCGTGTGGATCTTGTAGCGGTCGAGACGCATGCCGATCGAGATCTCGCGGATCTCACCGTCGATGCGGGCGTAGATATACCCTTTCCTGGCCAGCGATTCGAACAGCTCGCGGTAGTGGCCCTTGCGCCCCTTGACGATCGGCGCCATCAGCGCGATGCGCCGGCCCGAGAACCCCTTCAGGATCAGATCGGCGATCTGGTCGTCGGTATAGTGGACCATCTCCTCGCCCGTCACCGGCGAATAGGCCCGCGACGCCCGCGCGTAGAGCAGGCGCAGAAAGTCGTTGATCTCCGTCACGGTGCCCACCGTCGAACGCGGATTCCTGTTCGTCGTCTTCTGCTCGATGGCAACCACCGGGCTCAGACCCGTGATCTTGTCCACGTCCGGACGCTCCATCGTCCCCACGAACTGACGCGCATAGGTCGACAGCGTCTCCATGTAGCGCCGCTGTCCCTCGGCGTAGATCGTGTCGAATGCCAGCGACGACTTGCCCGAACCCGAAAGGCCCGTGATGACCACCAGCTTGTGGCGCGGAATCTCCAGATCCACGTTCTTCAGGTTGTGGACCCGCGCACCCTGTATCTTGATCGTTTCCTCCATAATGTGCGTATCGTAGCCCGGGAGGCACACAACCTCCCTCTCCTCCCCGCCCCTCGCGGCGCGGGGAATCGTGCAAAGATACGATATTTTCCGCGATTTATTGCTTCAAAACGAAGTCATCCGCGTCGCGCCACGTCGGGAAGCGCTCCCGGAAGCGGTTCTGCTCATCGAGCGAAAAGTGGACCGTGCGGCACGCCGCCCCACGTTCGGGAGCCTCGGCCCGAAAGCGCCCGTAGCAGTCGATGATGGCCGACGAGCCGGCGTAACGTCCCGACGAATCCTCGCCGCAGAAGTTCGTCCCCACGATCCAGGCCTGGTTCTCCAGCGCCCGCGCACAGAGCAGCGTCCGCCATACGTCGCGCCGCGACTCGGGCCACGCCGCACTGCACAGAATCACGTCGTAATCCCGCCGGCAGCGGCTCCACACCGGAAAGCGCAGGTCGTAGCAGACCAGCAGCAGAAAACGCAGCCCCCGGTATTCGACCACCGTGCGGCCGCTGCCCGGCGTGAAGTGCCCGGTCTCGCCCCCCGGACGGAAGAGGTGGCGCTTGTCGTACCAGGCGAGCTCTCCGCTCGGGCGGGCGAAGAAGAGGCGGTTGCGCAGCGTCGCGCCGTCACGCACGGCCACACTCCCCGCTACGGCCTTGCCGCTTTCGGCCGCCCACCCACGCAGCGCCGTGACAATCTCCCCGTCGGCGGGCTGCGCCACCGCGGTGGCATCCGGGCGGAAACCCGTGGCAAACATCTCGGGCAGCAGAACCAGATCGCCCGGGGCCCGGAGAACGGCTTCGCCGATGGTTTCGAGCGATTGCGCGGAAACGGTTGCCGCATCGAGCTGCAGCAGGGTCAGATCGAAAATTTCGTCGCTTTTCATAAAATGTTGCTGTTTTTGTCGCCTGGCTCCGGACCTGTGGCCCGGACTCTTGTAAAGGTAACCATTTTCGTCCGATTTTCCAACTCCCAACAGCCATTTTTCTCGCCTTGTTCCCACCGGAGTTTGCAAACCCACGAAATTAAACGTACTTTTGCACCGGACTATTTCCACCACGTTATGCTCAGAGCCGGATACATGCAAACCCTGACCGTCAGCCGCGTCTCGGACCACGGTCTCTATCTCGCCGACGAAGAGCAGCAGGAGGTCCTGCTGCCTAACCGCTACACCTCGCTCTCCGACAAGGTCGGCGACCAGAAGGAGGTATTCGTCTACCACGACTCCGAGGACCGGCTCGTCGCCACGACCGAAACCCCGCTGCTCAAGGTCGGCGAGGTCGGCTATCTGCGCGTCGTCGACAAAACCCCACACGGCGCATTCCTCGACTGGGGCCTCCACGGCAAGGACCTCTTCCTCCCGAACCGCAATCAGCAGGGCGGCGTGCTGGTCGGACACTCCTACGTCGTCTATCTCTACGAGGATGCCATCACCGGCCGCTGCGTGGCCACCGAAAAGTTCAAGGCCTGGGTCAACAACGACTCTATCACGGTCAAACCCCGCGACGAAGTCTCGCTGCTGGTCGCCTCCGAAAGCCCGATCGGATTCCGCGTCGTGGTCAACAACCGCCATTGGGGAATGATCTACCGAAACCAGATCTTCCGCCCCGTGGCCGTCGGTGACCGTCTCTCAGGTTATGTCAGCCGCATCACCGACGACAACCGCATCGACATCTCCCTCCAGCAGACCGGGTTCGCCCAGGTCAAGGACTCGGCCGAGGTGCTCCTGCGGCTGCTCCGCGAAAACGGCGGATTCCTTCCCCTGAACGACGACTCGTCGCCCGAAGCGGTCAAACACCTGACGCAAATGAGCAAGAAGGTCTTCAAACGCTCGCTCGGCATGCTCCTCAAACGCGGCGCCGTCGTCACCTCCGAGGAGGGCATGCGGCTGGTGGAGAAGCTCCCCGAGAAAGAGAAACATTAACCCCCCCCGAAAAATGGCTGCGATCAATACCGCCGAAAGGGTCTCGCGCGAAGCCTCGGACAACTTCGTCTTCCAACGTTCGCTGCTCGCCTACCACGCCGCCGCACAACGCATTGCGGGCGATGTGCTCGAGATCGGTACGGGCGCCGGTTACGGAATCGAGGTCGTCGCTCCCCATGCCCGGCGATTCGTCACCCTCGACAAGCACGTTCCGGCCCCCGAACTGCTGGCACGGCCCGACGTCGAGTTCCGGCAGGCCGTCGTCCCACCGCTGGAGTTTCCCGACGGGTCGTTCGACTGCGTCATCTCGTTCCAGGTCATCGAACACATCCGCGACGACCGGCGCTTCGTCGACGAAATCCACCGCGTACTGCGCCCCGGCGGCCGCTTGATCGTCACCACCCCCAATGCCCCGATGTCGCTCACGAGGAACCCCTGGCACGTGCGTGAATACTCCGCCGCAGAGCTCCGGCAGTTGCTCGGCAGCGTATTCAGCCAGGTCGAGGCGCTCGGCGTCTTCGGAAATGACCGCGTCGCGGAGTACTACGAAAAAAACCGCCGCGGCGTCGAACGTGTCACCCGTTTCGATGTGCTCGACCTCCAGCACCGGCTGCCCCGCTGGATGCTCCAGATCCCCTACGACCTGCTCAACCGCCTCAACCGACGCCGCCTCCTGCGCGAAAACAGCGATCTGACCGTCTCCATCCGCATGGACGACTACCGCATTGCGCCCGTGACCGACGGGTGTTACGACCTCTTCTTCGTCGCCGTAAAATAGGTGTGCAAAACGGTGCGGCCGGCCAGTGGGGAAGGGGCGCGGCTGCACTCCGCCAAGGCTGCTCCACGCCGCTCCACACGTCAGCCTGCACCGCTCAGCAAAAACAATCGGTCCCGAAACCTGATTTCGCCGAAAAATGGCCCTAAAAGCACCGCCAGGACCGTTTTCTGTCCACTTCGTACACACTGGCCTCAAGATTCTGCAATTTTTTTTGTTTTTCTCGTTTTTTTTATACTTTTGCAATTCAATCATCGGAAGGCAATCCTCCCGAAAGCGACCAAACTGCTGATTATTAACAACTTAAAATTTTATAGCTATGTACTGGACGCTGGAATTGGCCTCGAAGCTCGAAGATGCTCCCTGGCCCGCAACAAAAGACGAGTTGATTGACTATGCTGTCCGTTCGGGTGCCCCACTCGAGGTGCTCGAGAATCTTCAGGAGATCGAGGACGAAGGCGAAATATACGAATCCATCGAGGATATCTGGCCCGACTACCCCTCCAAGGACGACTTCTTCTTCAACGAGGAGGAGTATTAGTTCAGAGTCGGAGGCCCCGGTCCCGAAACTTGTCTCGAAAACTGAAATGCGACCCCGCGGGTCGCATTTTTTTCGAACCCTGCCGCCGCCCCCTCCCAAACCTTTAACCATTCGAAACCATGTGGAAATACTATGCCCTGCTCTCGGCCCTGTTCGCCGCTCTGACGGCCATCTTTGCCAAAGTCGGCGTCAGGGAGATCAATTCGGATCTCGCCACAGCTATTCGCACCTCCATCATCCTGATACTGACGTGGGGTATCGTGATTTTCCGGCATCAGGCCGCTGCCATCCGCGAGATCGAAACCCACACGTGGCTCTTCCTCGTCCTCTCGGGAATCGCCACGGGACTCTCCTGGCTCTTCTACTTCAAGGCCCTCCAGACGGGAGACGTGTCGCGCGTCGCCCCCATTGACAAACTGAGCGTGGTCATCACCATCGTCCTGTCGATACTCTTCCTCAAAGAACCCGCATCGCCCCGCGTAGTGGCCGGAGCCCTGCTGATCACCTGCGGAAGCATCATCATGCTGATCAAGTAACCGACGGAAACACCGGCTGAGACTCCGGCAGAAACAAAAAACCGGCATCCGAGGAATGCCGGTTTATAAAGAAAAATCCTGCGAAGCGGGTCAGGGGATCCACAGCGTCTCCTCAACGCCGAAATGGACCGTCAGCATCCGCCCCAGCACGTAGAAGTAATCCGACAGCCGGTTCAACCACACCAGCGCCGTCGGGTCAGCCCCGTATTTTGCATCGGCACGCAGCGCCGCCCGCTCCGCCCGGCGGCACACCGTCCGGCAGACGTGACTCCACGACACGGCCGGATGACCCCCCGGAATCGTGAACTTGTCGATCGTCGGAAGCCGGGTCTGCATCGCATCGATCCTCCCCTCAAGCCATGCAATCGCCTCGCCGGACAGCGGCGAGAGTCTCTTACGCCCCTCGCTGTCAGCCGCCAGCAACGCCTCGACCGTCATCAGCCGCGAAAGGATCCGGTTCAGATCGTCGACCGTCGGGGCTAGTGCGGCATCGCCCCGCAGTTGGTCGGTCAACAGCGCCGTGAAGGCCGTCAGTTCGTCCACCGTACCGTAGGCCTCGACCCGTTCGTCGCTCTTCGGGACCCGCTCTCCCCCGATCAGCGAGGTCTGGCCCCGGTCGCCCGTCTTCGTATACACTTTCATAGTCGGAAATGTTGTTTCGGTAAATAATTATTGAATACAAGCAGGTAACCCCGGTTATCGACCGTCGTCGAGCGGTGGCCCGCCACAATCTGCGCGCAGAGCGCCTGCCGCTCGCGTCCGTCGTAGGGCGACATCACCGCCACGGTATGACCCTCCTCCCGCGCCCGGCGCAGAAGGGCCAGCGTCTCGGCCCGCGGAAGATCCCGCGTGACGATGCACAAATCCGCATCCGCACGATTCATGCCGAAACTCGCATAGCCGCAATGGATCGCCAGATTCTGCAGCTGCACGGCCCGCCGGTGCGGAACGCCGGCCGACAACAGCGTCTCGTAGAGCCGCCGGTCGCCGTCCAGCAGCGTGTGTCGCATGAAAACCTCCCGCACGATATCGTAGACAAAGGGCGAATGGACACCGTGACCCCGGAAATAGCGCGCCCGCGAAAGGCGGTTGCGCAATTCGGCCATCCGTCGCGGAAGGTGCAATGACAAACGGGGTCCGGTAAGTTTCATTCTGTTGCCCCCCGATTATTTCCTGAGCTGACCTGCCAGACGCCCCGTCGAAAAGGCAATCTGAAGGTTATAGCCCCCCGTATTGGCATCCAGGTCGAGCACCTCGCCCGCCAGGTAGAGCCCCGGGACCTTCAGCGACTCCATCGTCTGCGGGTTGACCTCGTCGCAGCGGACCCCGCCGGCCGTCGTCACGGCATATTCGAACGGCGCGTAGTCCGAGATCGGAAAGGTCAGCCCCTTCAACGTGCGGATCAGGCGCGTCACCTGTTCGTCCGTAATCTTCGAAACGTAATCCTTCGTGTGGATGTCTATCTCGTGGGCCAGCGGCTGCACCAGCGGCTGCGGAACCAGCTTGCGCAGCAACTCGCCGAAGAACTCCGTCGGGGCCATCTCGGCCCGCTCACGTGCGATGCGGTCGCGCAACTGCTCTTCGGTCAGCGCCGGCTTGAGGTCGACCACGAGTTTCACCCGATGGCCGTCGATCAGCGCATCAACCGCATCGCGGCTCATCCGCAGCGCCACGGCCCCTTCGATGCCTCGCTCCGAAAAGCCCAGTTCGCCGAACTCCTCGCGGACCGGAGCGTTATCGACGTAAAGCGTCGCCCGCACGTTGCGCAGCAGCAGCTTGTGGAGGTAGCGGACCTGCGGGTGCGACGTCACAAGCGGCGTGAGCGACGGCCGCAACGGTTCGATCGTGTGGCCCAAGTCCGCCGCAAAGGCGTAACCGTCGCCCGTCGACCCCGTGGCCGGATACGAAACACCCCCCGTGGCCAGGATCACCCGCGGAGCCTCCTCCTTGCGCTCAAAGCCCCGCTTGTTGATGTATTTCACCCCGAAGACCCGACCGGCAAGGGTCAGGATCCCCGTCACGCGCGTATCGTAGAGGATCTTCACGCCGTTCTCGACGCAGTAGTCCAGCAGCGCATTGGCGATGTCCCACGCCTTGCCGCTCTTCGGAAAGACCCGCTCGCCGCGTTCAATCTCGAGTTTCACCCCCCGGCGCTCGAAAAAACGGATCGTCGCCCGGTTGTTGAAGGCCGCAAAGGCCGGGGCGAAGAACTCCGCGTTGGTCCGCACCTGCGAGGCAAACTCCTCGGCCGGCCGGGCGTTGGTGACGTTGCAGCGACCCTTGCCCGTTATGCGGACCTTGCGACCCGACTTCTCCATCTTCTCCAGAAGCAGCACCCGATGGCCGTTCTGTGCCGCCGTGCCCGCAGCCATCAGTCCCGCGGCTCCAGCCCCGATGACGATCACGTCGCAGGGTTGTTTTTCTTCATTCTGTTCCATACGCTGCAAAATTAGGAATTTAATGCGAAATTTTTCATTTTTTGCCCCCTTTTCACTACCTTTGCGCCCGAAAAACATCGTTCTAGATATGTTGAGCAGAAGATTACTCCGCATCAAGGTCATCAAGACCCTCTTCGCACACCTCAAATCGGGAGCCGACAACATGATGGCTTCGGAAAAGACCCTGATGGCCTCCGTGGACAAGGCCTACGACCTCTATTTCCAGATCCTCATCCTGCCCGTCGAGGTCGCCCGTTACGCCCAGCAACGGATCGATATCGCCAAACAGAAGAAACTCCCCACCTACGAGGACCTCAACCCCAATACCAAGTTCGTCGACAACGCCGTCATCCGCATCATCGCCAACAGCGATGCCGTCAACGACCGGATCGCCGCCCGAAAACTCGGCTGGAGCCAATACCCCGAACTCATCCGGACCCTCTACGCGCAGTTCGCCGAAACCCCCGCCTACAAGGAGTACATGCAGCACGACAGCCGCTCGTTCGAGGAGGACAAACAGCTCGTCGAGGAGTTCTTCAAGTCGCTGCAGGAGTCCGACGCCCTCGAAGAGGCCCTCGAGGAGATCTCCCTGCTCTGGAGCGACGACCTGCCCTACATCACCATGATGATCCTGCGCTCGCTCTCAGGCCTGCGCGCCTCCCACTCCGAAATCCGCATCCCGCCCAAATTCAAGAGCGAGGAGGATCCCGAATTCGTCAAGACCCTCTTCGAAAAGGCTCTGGTCAACTACAACTCCTATCAGGACTACATCGAAAAGTTCACCGCAAACTGGGACGTCGACCGAATCGTCTTCATGGACAACCTCATCATCGGTACGGCCATCGCCGAGCTGACCTCCTTCCCCTCGATCCCCGTCAAGGTGACCCTCGACGAGTGGATCGAAATCTCGAAATACTACTCCACGCCCGGCAGCAGCACCTTCATCAACGGCGTGCTCGACAAGATCGTCGCATCGCTCACCGAGGAGGGGCGCATCAAAAAGGCCGGACGCGGTCTGATCTAAATCCTCACGGATCATGCATATGCAGCGATTCCTGATCCGAATCCTTGCCGCCGGCACTATCCTGGCGGCTTTGGCCGCTTGTGGCGGCGCGTCCCGCAAAGCCGGGGCTACGGCCGGGGCCGAAACGGGGCAAACGGCAGCGGAAGAGACGGCAGGAACAACGGATGGCGTGACGGCGGATGCAGCAACGGGAACCGGAGCGGCGGCAGAAACAACGGATGGTGCGGCAGCGGACCACGACGCTCTCCGAGGAAAAGCATCGGCGCAATCCGACGGCAAGAGTCTCGCCCAGCCCGGAAAACGGAAGCCTTTCCGAGGCCGAATCATTGCAATTTCAGACTCGGTGCTTATGCACGGCAGCACGGATACGCTTCGTTTCGGACGCCTCGGATCCGGCGAAATCGCCGTCCTGCGCTTCCAACTCGAAAACACCTCGGCCAAACCGCTGGTCATCCTCTCCACCCAACGCAGCTGCGGCTGCATCTCGCTCGACCATGACGCCCAACCCCTTGCACCCGGCCAGGCCCGAACCCTCGAAATGACATTCGACTCCCGCGGCGAATACGGCTGGCAGCTCAAACGCATGGATCTCATCCTCTCCGGCGCCCGAAAGCCCCTGCGGATCTTCGTCGAGGCCGACATCGAATAAATCCTTGTTTTTTCGACAATATTTTCTATCTTTGTCGCGTTAAGTTTTCCAAACACCCGAAATTTTCACCAAAAAAACCGAATAACCATTATGATTCAATTCCTTCAAACTCCGCCCGTGGAACCGCAGCCCGGATTCATGCAGCAGTACAGTTTCATTATCATGATCGTCCTGATGGTGCTGGTCCTCTGGCTCTTCATGTGGCGACCCGAAGCCAAGCGCCGCAAGCAGATGCAGGCGTTCCGCGACGGCCTCAAAAAGGGTGACAAGATCATCACCGCCGGCGGTATCTACGGTACCGTGAAGGAGATCAAGGAGACGACCCTCCTGATCGAGGTGGACAGCAACGTAACGCTCCGCATCGACAAAAACATGGTCGTTGCCGACAACTCGGATCTCCAGCGTCAGTAATATCCCCGCTCGGATCCCCGACAAGGAGGGCCGCAACTCCTGAGTTGTGGCCCTCTTTCCTTTACCCCTCTGACAGAAAGATCCTCGCTCCGGCACCGGGAGTTGCACGAAACCCTCCGCTTTCGTATATTTGCTCCCCGAAAACCCAAATAACGATCCATTCCATGATCCGACACATAACCCACCCCTGCCAGGGAACCTGCTCGCGGCAGATCGACATCGATATCGAAGACGGAATCGTCCGCAACGTCTCCTTCACGGGCGGTTGTCACGGCAATACGCAGGGGGTTGCCGCCCTGGTCCGCGGCATGAAGGCCGACGAGGTGATCGCCCGCCTCGAGGGTATCGACTGCCACGGCAAAGGAACCTCCTGTCCCGATCAGCTGGCCCGGGCCCTCAAAACCGGGTGCTGAGCCCCGCTCCGACGGCAAAGCGCTGAAAGGAATGGCTCCGTCCGTCGCCCGGATCCGGTTTCGGAACGGATTTTGCTCCCCTGCGATGCGTAATCAAAAAACGCATCGACCCATGTATTTTATCTGGTATCTTCTGATCGGTCTGGCGGCCGGATGGATCGCCAACCTCATTGTCAAGGGCAGCGGCTCGGGATTATTTGTCAATCTGCTCGTCGGACTCATCGGCGGCATGCTCGGCGGTTGGGTCCTCTCCTGGATCGGGCTCGTTCCCGTCGGAACTCTCGGCAGCCTCGTAACGGCCGTCATCGGCGCCATCCTGCTCTTGTGGATCGCCGCACTGATCTCTCACCGCAAAAAAACAAACCGCAAATAGTCCTCAAACGGACAAGCGCATGAAACAATCCACGCACGACATCTCACGTCCTTCGAACGAAAACGCGAATTCCGCAGAAACGGACCCGGACAATCTCGAAACCATGGCACTCTTCTCCTCTTGCATCGACAGCCGCACCCGCTGCTCCCGAGAAAATCCCGCCGAGGGGTCTCAAACGCAGGAGTGCGACCGGGAGTCCCGGCCGGAAGCGCACAAGAACCGACAATAACCGGCTCCGGCAACTCCGGCAGGGGAAGGATTTCGGCAGGAAGAGGGCGATGTGGCGGTTCCGGCACTGGGTTCCGGCGTCGGACATTGGCCCGGGCATTGACACGGGGGGCCGCCGGCAACGGCTCGGGATCGGGCATCGGCAACGGACTTCGGCAACAGGCTCCGGGCTGTTCCTATTGGCCTCTTCGGGATCGGCGGTCCACGGGTTCGCTCCAAGGCTCCGGGAAACTTTCGGGAAACTTTCGGATGGGTTCCGACAGAGGCTCCTTCCGGATAAAAAGGAGTTCTCACCGCCCCTCCCGAAAGTGGGCCTCCCCTGCCCTCACTCCATTCTCACCCCCCACCTCATCCCTCTTCATCCAAAAAAAGGTGGCCCACTCCTTGCGGATGGCCACCTTTCTCAGGTTGAGCTGCCGGGATTCGAACCCAGAACGACAGAACCAAAATCTGCTGTGTTACCATTACACCACAGCTCAATCTCGTGCTCGAAAGCGGGACAAAGATACGAAATTTTTTCCAATTCCAAAGCCCGGTTTCAAAAAAAGCCCGGTTTCAAAATCTGTAACCTCTGGCCCGCTCCTCCGGACCCCAAACCTTCACCACCACGACAGCATGATCACCTCCATGGCTCTGCTCTTCGCGATCGGATATCTCCTGATCGCTCTCGAGCACAAAACACATATCGACAAATCAGCCATCGCCCTGCTGATGGCCGGCGGAATCTGGACCCTGCTCAGCCTCGCCGGAAACGACCCCTCGATCCAGCAGCAACTCGTCGAACAACTGGGCGACACGTGCGAAATCCTCGTCTTCCTGATCGGAGCCATGACCATCGTCAACCTCATCGACTCCTACGGCGGATTTGTCGTCATCACCGACCACATCTCCACCCGAAACCATCGCAAACTCCTCCTCATCGTCGCCGCAGTCGCCTTCCTGCTCTCGGCCGCGCTCGACAACATGACCACCACGATCATTCTGGTGATGCTCGCCAGGCGGCTGATCGCCGATCCGCGCGAACGCCGGATCTTCGCCTCGGTGATCGTCATCGCCGCAAACAGCGGCGGAGCATGGTCGCCCATCGGTGACGTGACGACCATCATGCTCTGGATGCGGGGAAATGTCACCGCCGCCCGGCTCGTCGCGGCACTGCTGCTGCCCTGTCTGGTCTCGGTCGCCCTCCCCACGCTGCTCGCCATGCGTTTCATCACCCCGGGCAGCACCCCCGCTCCGCAACCTCTCCCGAACGTCTGTCCTCCCTATATCGGCCCTCGGCTGCGGCGCTTCATGCTCCTCGCCGGTGTCCTCAGCCTGCTCTTCGTCCCGCTCTTCAAAAGCCTCACCGGACTGCCTCCCTACATGGGCATGATGATCTCGCTGGGCGCCATGTGGATTCTCTCCGAGGTGATCTACTACCGAAAACGCGCGCTGCGAAATCTCGAGGAGCCGATCCAACCCCGCGTGGCCAAGGTCCTCAAGCACATCGACATGCCGACCATCCTCTTCTTCCTCGGAATCCTTATGGCCGTCGGTGCCCTCGAATCGGCCGGAATGCTCGCGTCGGCTGCCCGCTGGCTCGACCTGCACGTACACGCCGCCTTCCCGATCGCTTCGGTCATCGGTCTGCTCTCGTCGGTGGTCGACAATGTCCCGCTGGTGGCCGCCTGCATGGGCATGTATCCCGTGGCTGATGCCGCCGCGGTGGCCGCGGCGGCCGATCCCGCCTTTGCCCGGGCATTCCTCCCCGACGGCCTCTTCTGGCATCTGCTGACCTACTGCGCCGGCGTCGGCGGCAGTCTGCTCATCATCGGTTCGGCCGCCGGTGTCGTCGCCATGGGACTCGAAAGAATCTCCTTCGGATGGTATGCCCGCCATATCTCGCTCCTGGCTCTGGCCGGATATGCCGCCGGAATCGGCGTCATCTGGATCGAACACCTCTGGTTCGGATTCGGCGGATAACCTCCATCGGAAAACGCCCGTCGGAAAGTCCCCTCCCCGATCCGTCTGCTCCCGGAAAGAGGGAGGGTGACCGCCCCGAGAACAGACAAGGCAACCCCGAGAACAGACAGGGTACCACCCCCGGAAAACAGACAGGGTGACCGCCCCAAGGGGCAGCCACCCTGTTTGCCGTACGGCACGGGCCGGCGTCGTTCACCGACCGCTGAATCAGCCCAGTTTTTCCAGGAAGCGGCGACGGTCCACCACGTAGCGGACGTGCGTCCCCTCGCCGATCAGTCCGACCTCGTCGCGTGCTCCGACGTTGAAGGTCAGTTTGCGCCCCTCAACCGCCGTCAAAACCGCCGTGGCGGTGATCTCGGCCCCCAGTTTCGAAGGCTTCACGTGCGTCGTGTTCATCTCCGAGCCCACGGTCGTCGACCCCTCGGGCAACTCCCCGGCTACGGCCTCCATCGCCGCATGCTCCATCAATGCCACCATCGCCGGCGTGGCAAATACCGCAAGGTCGCCCGATCCCATCGCGGCGGCCGTATTCTCAGCCGTCACCGTCGTGGTGCTGCGGCCCGAAAGTCCTGCTTCAAGCATCTCCTTTTCCTGTTTTGGTTCGTTTTTCTTCATTCGCACACCACTCGCTCCCGACATCCGGATCCGTTCCGCACCCTCAGGATTTGCTTCTCCCGCGAAGTTGTCGTATATTTGCGCAGGTGTGACGCCGGCAAAGATAAGCAAATCGGGCGCAAAAAACGACCTTTCGACGCAATTTTAACCCCGGGCCGCCCGTTTTTCCGTTGACTGATCCCCCATTGCCGATCATGAAAAAGTGGTTCCTGCTCCTCTTCCTGATCACGGCCGCACTCCCCGAAGTGATGGCCCAGGGCGGTCGCGGATTCTGGCACCAGGAGTGGGAAGTCCAGAAAAACGGCGACTCCATCGCTCTGGTCCATATCCTGCCCGTCTACGTCTTCAGCCGACCGGTCGACCTGCGACGTTACCGCCGGTTGGTCGATGCCGTGCGAAAGGTATACCCCATCGCCAAGATCGCACGCGCCAAAATGGCCGAAATGGAGGACGAACTCTGCCGCCTCCCAACCAAAAAAGCCCAGAAAGCCTATATCAAGGAGGTGTACAACCAGATCAAGGAGGAGTACACCCCCGTACTGAAACACATGACACGAACCCAGGGCCGCGTCCTGCTCAAACTCATCGACCGCGAAACCGAATACACCGCCTACCAGGTCCTCAAGGAGTTCCGCGGTGGATTCATCGCCGGATTCTGGCAAGGCGTCTCGAAGGTCTTCGGACAGGATCTCAAATCGCAATACGACCGCGAGGGCGAAGACAAGATGATCGAACAAATCATCATCTACTACGAAGCCGGTCTGATCCGCTGACCCAGCCCTGTCCGCAACCCCTCCCCATTGGACAATCCGGACAGTCACCCCCCCGCTCCGGACAAAACCCATCGGGAGTGCTGTCAATATCCGTAAAATATATATTTACAGGACTTTGCGCGTCAAAACGGGATCCAGCCGAATCGGATCGCCCCGCCCCCCAAATCCAACAATAAGCAGATCCGATCATATAAACGAAAATGGCCGAAATAGTTTTCCGGAAACAACGCTCGTAAAATCCGGTTACCAATCGCATCAAAATTTCGTATCAAAAGCATTTTGGCCATTTTTGATTACAATCTGTTACTTTACCCCCCCCTCCACATAAACGATCGACACAACGGGCCGTTCAAGAGTTGAGGAAGCCAATTCCCTTTCCTTGCCAAAATTGGCAATCAATCCAAAAAACCGCCCTACAAGGGCATATAAGGCTACTTTTAGTACATTACGTCCCCTCGGCAACCTTCAAGAATCAACCTGTTTCCGCTCCGGGAACTCCTCCTTGTTTTTTGCCAAATTCCCCCTTTTTCGCCCCATTTTCCGAGTTTTGAAAAAAATTTTTTTATATTTTTTTCGCCTTTTAGATTACAAACTGTTAGTTTACATTAATAGACTGTAAAACAAGATATTAAATTATTTCAATAATAGGCGGCAATACACTTTTCCGACAGAAAGATTACATTTCGGTCCATTCACCGGTTTGTTTAAATCATTTATATTATTCACATTTGTGGCGACAGAAAGTAATTTCACTATGCAACAATCAAAAATTCTACTACTGAAATTCGCTTTCCTTTTGTGTTCATTACCCGCCCTGGCCCAGGGGGGGGGAAGTATCACGGTTAGCGGTGTCGTCACATCGGCCGAAGACAAGGCTCCTCTGGTCGGTGTTCACGTACTTTCCGGCAGCACCAGCGGTGTCAGCACCCTCGGCGACGGATCCTACTCCATCGTCGTCACTCCCGGAACAGTTCTCTCCTATCACTACATCGGCTTCAAGGTCGCCGAATTCACCGTCCCCGAGGGAACTGCCAAACTCACTCACGACGTCGAGCTCCAGCCCGAAGCTCAGGCCCTCGACGATGTCGTGGTCATCGCTTACGGTGTCCGCAAAAAGGGAACAATCACCGGTTCGGTCTCAACCGTCAAGGCCGAAAAGGTCGAATCAACTCCTACGGCCGCCTTCGACCAGGCCCTCCAGGGACAGGTCCCCGGTCTGACCGTCATGTCCAACACCGGTGAACCCAGCGTCGCCGCTACGTTCACCATCCGCGGTACAAACTCCATCAACTCCGGTACCGCCCCCCTGTACATCCTCGACGGTATTCCCATCTCAAGCTCCGACTTCAACGCCATCAACCCCTCCGACATCGAGTCGATCTCCGTCCTCAAGGACGCCTCGTCGACCTCGATCTACGGTTCGCGTGCCTCGAACGGCGTCGTCGTCATCACCACCAAACGCGGTCGAATGGCCGAAAAGCCCATCATCTCCTACCGCATGCAGCTCGGTTTCTCCCAGATCGCCAAGGGCAACTGGGACCTGATGAACACCGAGGAGCGCATCCAGTATGAAAAGGAGATCGGACTGACCGACGGAAAGGACTACAACCTCCTCAGCCAAACCGACATTTGCTGGCTCGACGAAGTCTACAACAACGCCGCCATGCTCCAGAACTACGAACTCTCCGTGTCGGGCGCCAACGAGAAGACAAACTACTACGTCTCGGGCGGATACTACAGCCAGGAGGGTATCGCCCTGGGCTCGAACTTCGACCGGTACTCCATCCGCGCCAATATCGAACAGCGCGCCGCCAAGTGGCTCAAGATCGGGACCAACACCATGCTCAACTACCAGGATATCGAACAGGCCGACGATGGCGAATACACCCTCGTGACCCCGATCTCCGCCGCCCGATTCATGCTCCCCTACTGGAACCCCTACAACCCCGACGGATCGCTCGCTTCGGTCAACGACGGATCGTGGAAGGGTGACGGACAGAACCCCCTGGAGTGGATCAAGAACAACCAGCGCTCCTACAAGAAATACAAACTCGTGTCGAGCATCTTCGCCGAGGCTACCATCATCGAGGGGCTGACCTTCAAGTCGCAGTTCAACGTCGACTTCTCACACATGACCGGTCTGAGCACCTCGGCCCCGAGCTATGCCCCGAATCTCGGTCAGGGCAACGCCCAGCGCCTCTCGAGCGATGCGCTGACCCTCTCGGTCACCAACACGCTCAACTATCAGTTCCAGAAGGACAAGCACTCGTTCAACTTCCTGCTCGGTCAGGAGGGCGTCAACTACCACTACGAGGGATTCACGCTGCGGGCCGAAGGTCAGAACAACGACAAACTGGTCAACATCACCTCCGGTACGCGCGTCACCTCGTGGAGCGACACGACCGATGACGACTACTCCTACATGTCGGTCTTCGGCCGCGGCGAATACAACTACGACCAGCGTTACTACGCCGACATTGCGCTGCGTACCGACGCCTCGTCGCGTTTCGGTACCGGACACCGCTGGGGCGGTTTCTGGAGCGTCGGCCTGATGTGGAACCTCCGCAACGAAGCTTTCATGGAGAACGTCAGCCGCTGGCTCTCGAACGCTCAGATCTCCTTCAGCACCGGTACCTCGGGCAACTCCTCCATCCCCAACTACGAACACCTCGCCCTGGTGAGCGGAGGCCTGAACTACTACGGCGATGCCGGTATGGCCCCCAGCCAGCCCGGTAACGAGGACCTCGGATGGGAGAAGACCTGGACCACTAACCTCGGTTTCCACTTCGGTTTCTGGAACCGCCTGAACGTCGACTTCGAACTCTACAACAAGCGCACCTCCGACATGCTCATGCAGGTTCCCCAGTCCTACGCCGACAAAGGATACGGCTACTACTGGGACAACATCGGCGTGATGGTCAACCGCGGCGCCGAGGTCAACCTCTCCGGTACGGTCGTCGCCACGAAAGACTTCGCATGGTCGCTCAACGCAAACTTCTCCTACAACAAAAACAAGATCCTCGAACTCTACAACGGCGTGCAGGAGTATGAAATGTCCGCCACGTCGATGAAGCTCGTCGTCGGTCACGACAGCGGCGAATTCTACGTCAACCGCTTCGCCGGCGTCAACCCCGCAAACGGTGACGCCCTCTGGTACACCAAGGACGGCGAAATCACCACCGAAATGCGCGACGAAGACAAGGTGCTCGTCGGCAAGAGCATGAACGCCCCCTGGGCCGGCGGTTTCGGCACGAACCTCTCCTGGAAGGGAATCTCGCTCTCGGCCCAGTTCTCGTGGGTGGCCGACCGCTGGATGATCAACAACGACCGATACTTCGACGAGTCGAACGGCCGCTACAGCGCCTACAACCAGTCGCGCAAGCTGCTCGACCGCTGGAAGAAGCCCGGTGACATCACCGACATCCCGCGTCACGGCGTCTACACCGAGTTTGACGACCGTCTGCTGGAGGATGCCTCGTTCCTGCGTCTGAAAAACCTCATGCTCAGCTACTCGTTCCCCCAGGAACTGCTGCGCAAAACCCGGTTCATCAACGGAATACGAATCTACGCCCAGGCGCAGAACCTCTTCACGTTCACCAAATTCTCGGGCCTCGATCCCGAAGGTATCGGAAACATGTATCAGGCGCAATATCCCATGTCCCGCCAATTCACGTTCGGTCTTGACCTCACGTTCTAATCGACAGCCAATGAATATGTTACGAAATATCAAGTCACTCATCGCCGCGATTCTTCTGGTAGCCGGCACCTCGTCGTGTCTGGACAAACTGCCCGAATCGTCCATCCGTGAAGACGAGGCCATGCAGACCTTCGACGATGCCGAACAGATCCTCACGGGCATCTACGAAGGTCTGATGAGCAGCTCGCTCTTCAGCGGGACCCTTACCGTCATGCCCGACATTCAGGCCGACCTGGCTTACGCCGTCGAAAACTTTTCGAACGTCTACGGCCCCGCATGGCTCTGGAACCTCCTCTCGACCGATCAGGATGTCGAATCGGTCTATGCCACTCTCTACGGCGTCATCAGCCGCTGCAACTTCTTCCTCGAGCGCGTCGACGCCGTCAAGCAGCAGGAGACCAATTACGAAAACATCGATGCCCTGGACACCTACACCGGCGAGGTCTACACCATCCGCGCACTCTGCTACTCAAAACTCATCGAGTGCTTCTGCAAGGCATACGACCCCGCAACGGCCGAAAACGAACTCGGCGTCGTCCTGCGTTCGAAGTACTCCACGCCCGAACCCATGAAGCGCGCCTCGCTCAAGGCTTCCTACCAGTTCGTCATCGACGACCTGAACCGTGCCGAAGAGTTGCTGGACAACGACAACGACCAGTACAACACCATCTACGCCACGGCCGCTGCCGCACAGGCCCTCCATGCCCGCGTGGCCCTCTACATGCAGGACTATCAGACGGCCGTCGACTACGCCTCGAAGGTCATCGGCAACGACATGTTCCAGTTGGCCGACGCCAACCAGCAGTACTCATCCACGGATACCTATCTGACCTACATGTGGAACTACGACTCGAGCTTCGAGATCATCTGGAAGGTCGGATTCACGACCACCTCCTACGGCGGCGCCCTGGGTCAGGTGTTCTTCAACGCCAACCGCGACTACACGTACACCTATCCCGACTACGTGCCCGCACAGTGGGTGCTCGACGCCTATGCCGATACGGACCTGCGTTACGACGCCTACTTCAAGGAGTACACCACCGGCTATGCCAACGGACTGACGTGGCCCCTGCTGTACAAGTACTTCGGCAACCAGTCGTTCATCGCCTCGGTAAACCTCTACATGATCTCGATGCCCAAGCTCTTCCGTCTGGCCGAGCAGTATCTGATCCGTGCCGAGGCCTACTGCAACCTCCCGACGCCCAACTACTCGGCGGCCGGCAAGGATCTCACCACGCTGCGTCAGAAACGTTACTCGGGCGGCGCCGGAGCCATCACCGTCAGCGCCAACAACTGGCTCGAAACCATCTCCGCCGAGCGCGTCCGCGAACTCTACATGGAGGGCTTCCGTCTGAACGACCTCAAACGCTGGCACATGGGATTCGAACGTAAACCCCAGTCGTGCTCGCTCACCGAAGGCAGCTCGCTCAAGATCGAGGCCGACGACCCGCGTTTCGTTTGGCCCATCCCGCGCCACGAACTCGAATCGCCCGGCGCCGAAATCGAGCCCAACGAGAGCAACAACTAACGCATTCACCGTTTACTAAGACCTTTCAAACATGAGACGAATTACTGTCATACTGTGCACGGCCGCCCTGGGCGGACTCCTCGCCACAGGATGCAACGCGGATAAAAAGACCTACTCCGATGCCGAATACATCATGTTCGCCGACACGATGTCGACCTACAGGGTTTTCCCGGACAAGGCCAGCTTCTCCGTCCCGGTAACCTCGACCGTCGCCTGCGACTACGACCGCACGTTCGCCGTCGAGGCCATCGATCAGGGCAGCAACGCCATCGACGGCTACCACTACCGGATCCTATCCAATACCATTACCATCAAGGCCGGTGAACGTACCGCCAATGTCGAAATCGCCGGGTGCTACGATCATATTCAGGATACCGATTCGCTGGGATTCAAACTCCATCTGGTGATGCCCGATCAGCTCCGCTGGACGAGCCTCTATCCCGAGAGCGACTACACGAAGGTTGTCCTCTACAAGGGCTGCAACTATGATCTGGATACGTTCAGCGGCTGGTGCGTCGTCACGTCGCTGCTGCTCTACAACTACCCCAGCGCCCTGGACACCAACTACCAGCGGCTCATCTACACCGAAAAGCACCCCACGGAACCCAACACCATCATCCTGCACGACTTCCTCTACAACGGATACGATGTCACGATGCGTCTGACGAACGACGATCCCAACAATCCGATCATTGAGATGGATGAAGACCAGGTCCTCAGCGACGAGCAGACCGTCTTCGGACAGATCAACGGCGATGACAAGATCCTCGGTACCGTCAGCCCCTACTACGACTCGTCGTACAATACGTGCCAGAAATCCATCTCCGTCTGGCTCCAGGTGTATATAAAGAACGTCGGAACCATGGTGGGTACGGTCGGACACTACTACAACACCCTGGAGTGGGTATCGCTCGAGGAGGCCGTCCGGCTCAAAACCGAAGAGAACATGTCAGGGGCACGCGATCCGCGCGAGGATCCGAACTACCCCGGGAATGCCCAAGAATGAGAAACCCGAAAATTCCATCCAAATTCTCATTCTCCAATTATAGTACCACTAAACGCAATGTCTTATGAAAAACAAGATTTTATACTGGACATCGGTTCTGTTGGCGAGTTCAGCCCTGATACTCTCCGGCTGCAAGTCGGAGGACGACAGCGTTGATACACCGATCACTCCCGCGTTCCCGGAGCTGCTGCAGGCGACCATCCCCGCCGGCGAGAACTCCTGCGCCGTGACCTTCACCCCCAACATGGACTGGAGCGCGTCGATCCCCACCGACGAGGTAACTTCACGCTGGTTCACTCTCCGCTACGACCCCTTCGAAGGCGTATCCGTATCCGGAAAAGCCAGCACGGAGCCCGTCACCCTTTATGTCGAATCCATCTCCACGGGAACCTTCGACGAAAACCCCGTCTGCGAGGTCTCGCTCACGATGAACGGCCAAACCAAGGTTATCGCCCAGATCACCCGCGGCAACAAGGCCCGCGAATTCGAACTCTACGCCTCGGAGTACAACACGACGGATGATTCCACAAAGGATGATTTCACCATCCCCTATGTCTACCCGGAGACCGCTCTGACGAAATACTCCGGTCCAGATCAGGACTCCGGAGATATCGTAGAGCTGAAATGGCCCTTCCGCGTAAGCAGTTTCATGTATGTCTTCAAGGCCAAGGGCAACTTCAACTGGCTGATCTCGAAACCCGAGGGGCTGGAGATCTCCTCAATGGCCATTGCGGATGATCCCGGCAGCTACCAGATCACCGTCACCGGTGACTTCTCCGCAACCAATCTGGACACCCACACGGCCGTAATCGACTTCTACGACAGGTCCATCAACCGCGACGAGGATCCCGGAAACAACGCCCACAACCGATATTGTCTGCGCATCCCCGGATTCCGCGACATCGTCCGCCATCCGTTGGCCAACACCAACGCCACCTTCACCTTCAACAACGAAGGCAAGTATATCAGCAACTCTCTGGGGAACGAAACCATCTCGGACAATCTCTCCACGACGGTTTCCAGTACGGAAGGGCTGGCCTTCTACGTGGCCGAGGAGATTGAGCATGTCGGATATGTATTCAAACAGGGCATGGCACAATGGGTGACCATCGCCGACACCTGGAACTCCGAACTCGAAGACGTTTTTCAGGAGCACCAGTACACCGTGACGGTAGCTCCCAACACAACCGGAGCCGCCCGTACGGCCAAGCTGATCGCCCTGCCCAAGAGTCTGGCCGACGAACTGCAGAATGATGATCCATTTAATATGCTGGAGAACAGCATGACGGACTTCAAGGCGGAGTACAAGCCCTACGTCTATGCTACCATCGAACAGAGCGGACCCGATACAGGAGGAAGCGACAGCAATGTGATCTCCATCAGTGTCAGTGCGGACGTTTCGGCCTTCGACAACCAGATCGCCACGTTCAAGTCCGTCGATGACTCCTACTTCTCACAGCATCCCAACGCCTCCCTGGAAGAGGTCAAGGCTGCTTACGAAGATGGAATCCCTGTCTACGAACTCACCTATAACGATAATTCTCCCGCCTCGAATTATAACGCCGTGCTGGATATCAATATCGAGATAGGAGGTGATGACGTGATCTCCTCTTCGGAAAGTACCGCATGGCTGGGTACGACGATCATATCTCCCATGCTCGTTGTCGATATGGGGGCCGACGAGGCAAACAAGGGTGACATAGGCTACATCGCACTCAAAAAGAACGATAAGGTCTTTGCCTATCTGATCTGTGTGCGCAACTTTTAGCCTGCAAACAGATGAAAACTGACGCTTTCTGACACTGCAAAAACAGGGGCCCCGTTGAATGGGCCGGGGTCCCTGTTTTCAAAATACGATGATTAAAGAGTTTACAAGACACAAGTTTTCCATGAAACTTTTCAATATCAAATCCTTATTCGCCTTCGTCGTCTCCTGCGCCGCGCTCTGCTCCGCAGCCTGCTCCGACGACGACGGTATCGACAACCGCGAGCTCGAATACGGCTATGTCCAGTTCAAGCTCTACAAGGAGGCCTCCTATCCGCAAACACAGGATGCCCAGCGCCTCACGCGTGCCGACCAGACCGACCACATGGTCGATCAGCTCGACTACCTCTCCCAGGCCTGCAAGCTCCGGATCAGACTCCTGTCCGGATCGACGACCATCTCGCAGACCCTGACCCTCTCGGCCACCAGCAGCGAAGCTGCCGAGTTCGGCCTGCGCAGCGACAAACTCGAACTCATGGCCGGTGACTATCAGATCATCTCGTTCATCCTCTACGATATCACCGATACCCCGATCTACAGCGGTACGGTCTCCGACAACCGGCTTTCGGTCGTCGCCGGCGGCCTGACCATCCATGACCTTACGGCAAACGTCGCCCCCCGCGGAAAGGTCCGTTTCAACCTCGTAAAGGATATCTCGGAACTCACCGGGAAATGGAACGCTACACGAAGCTCATCCCGCAACCGCGAATATACCTTCGACGAAATCGCCTACTTCGACGTCTCCGTCCACAAGATCGACTCCGACGAAGAGGAAATCACCTTCACAAACCTGAAGGCGAACTTCGACGTTCACTTCGACGAAGAGAATGCCGAAAGCGACAAATTCGGATACCAGACCTCGTCGATCACCTGCGACTCGCTCCTTTTCCTCCCCGCAGGAAACTACGAAATCACCGGCCTGGTCACCTACGACACCAACAAACTCCTGCTCGAAACCATCTCCGGCGGGATCCCCGAGAAGTACAACTTTACGGTCTCGGACAACGAGACGATCGATGCCAAAGCCCCCGTCACCATGCAGGAGGCCGATGAGTACATTCAGGACGGATACGCCCTGAAAGCCATCTGGGAGGCCCTCGACGGCCCGAACTGGTACTACGGCGGTGAGGACTACAACAAGGGCTGCAACTGGGACTTCAACAAGTCGCCCGACCTGTGGATCGATCAGCCCGGTGTCGAGGTCCACTCGAACGGCCGTGTGGCCAAGCTCGTGCTCAGCGAGTTCGGAATCAGCGGCGACATGCCCGCCGCTATCGGTCAGCTCACCGAGCTCGTCGAACTCTACCTCGGTTCGCACAGCGATACCAACACCGGCACCTACGACCCGATGCTCGACCAGTCGAAGTCGCTCGAAGACCGCAATCGAAACCGGCTCGCCTACAACAAGCAGTATCTGGCAGCCACGCACATCCAGCCCCAGATGTCCTATCCCTGCGCCCTGGCCCTCAAAGAGCACAACCTCACCAGCCCGGCCATCTATCTCTATGAGCAGGGCTACACCGAGAACCAGATCTTTGACCGCAAGAGCGGCCGCCAGATAGAAATCCAACCCAAGGATGTCATCGCCGGACGTTTCTGCAACAACCTCAAGAGCCTGCCCGACGAAATCGGCAACCTGACCAAGCTCGAGTATCTCTACATCGCCAACAGCCCCATCTCGAAGATCCCCACGACGATCGCCAACCTCGCGTCGTGCACGCTGCTCGAGATCTACAACTGCCCCAACCTCCACGGCCTGCCCCAAGAGGTCGGCGAGATGCCCGCCCTGGTACAGGTCAACATCTCCTGCAACCAGGGTACCGCCCAGCATCCCGGTTGGACGGCCGACGAAATCTACCAGTCGATCGGATACCTGGCCAATGGCAAGTCGCAGGATCTGATCCAGATGTTCTATGCCCGCGACAACAACCTCGAGAAGTTCCCCGAGGATGTCAAGAAGATGGAGCGCCTCAGCCTGCTCGACCTGGCCAACAACAAGATCCAGGGCGTGATTCCCGCGTTAGGCAACAACTTCATGCCCTCGGAGCTCTACTTCGAGAACAATGAAATCACCGGTTTCGGAACCGAAACGGTCAACGGCCGCCGCATCTTCTGCAACACCGACAACCTGGAGACCTTCTCCGCTTCGTACAACAAGCTTAAGAAGGTCCCCGACATCTTCACCAGCGACACCCCCTACTACGTGTCGAGCGTTTCGCTGGGCTACAACGAGATCGACGGTTTCGAAAACCAGGACAACGGCCAGTATCAGGGTATCAACGTCACGACCTTCACCCTCTCGGGCAACCGGATCAAGACCTATCCCGCCTGCATGGCCAAGAGCCAGTCGCGGATCAGCTACATCCTGCTGGCCGGAAACGGTCTGGAGGGTTTCGAGAAGGACTGCTTCACCTCCCCAAAACCCGAAAACCAGGCTAACCTGATCTCCATCGACCTGACCTACAACCGGATCAAGGAGCTCCCGGATGATTTCCATGCCGGAAACATGCCTTACCTCTACGGTGTGGACCTCTCCTACAACGCCTTCTCGAAGTTCCCTTGGGAACCGACCGACGCCCTCACGCTGACGGTCTATGCCGTCCGCGGCCAGCGCGACGACAACGGCAACCGCTGTCTGAAGGAGTGGCCCACGGGCATCTACAAGCACACCGGTCTGCGCGGTCTCTATCTGGGGTCGAACGACCTGCGCAAAGTCGACGACACGATCTCCTATCTGATCTACAACCTCGATATCAGCGACAACCCCAACATCACGTTCGACGCTACGGACATCTGCTACTACTGGCAAGCCGGAGCGTACACCCTGACCTACGACAAAACGCAGAATATCATCAACTGTCCTGAAATGCTCGAATAACCATGAAAGTACGCAATCATATCTTCCTCGCGCTGCTTGCCGTCGCCTTCATGACCTCCTGCTCCGAGGCCGACAAGACGATCGAGTTCGGGGTCGACAACAACTCGATCAACATCGAAGCCGTCGGCGGCACCCGTAAAGTCAACGTATCGGCCGGCGAAAACTGGGTCGCTACCTCCTCCGCACCCTGGATCACCGTATTGCCCGCAAACGGCAGCGGTTCGAAAGAGTGCAGCCTGATTATCGACTCCGCCATCACCACCTCGCCTCGCGACGGTTATGTCCTCTTTATCAATACCGACAACAACACCGAATACAAGCGTGTCGACGTCTCGCAGAAGGGTTTCGACTATGCCATCACCCTTGATGAGCCATCGGTAAACATCGAAAACTATGCAACGCTCGACAAACGCTACTTCGACGTGAAGGTGAAAACCAATGTCGCCTTCAATGTCAAGGTCGTCGACGAAGAGACCGGAGCTGAACCCAGTTGGGTCGATGTCGGTCAGTTCAACGTTAACCTCGACCACGGCCGTCGCCCCCGCGAAGTCTCCCTGCGCATCTCCTGGGGGATCAACTCCACCCCGATGCAGCGCAATGCCCGCCTCTCGTTCACGCCTGCCGAAACGGATGTCAAACTCGACCGGAACGACGAACTGACCATCAACCAAGATGCCGCTGAACGCATCGTCACAGGACGCGGCGGTGACTCCATAGCCCTGCTCGGCATTGCCCGGTCGCTCGAAGTCTGGGCCTCCGATTGGGAAAGCTCCGGCGAAAGAATGGACAACTGGGACGGCGTAGTTCTCTGGGAAGAGGGCATGACCGGATACGTCGATTCGCTGAAGGGCCGTGTCAAGTCGGCCGAGTTCACCTCGTTCTCCACCAAGGAGGGCATCCCCTACGAGGTACAGTATCTGACCGCGGCCGAAGAACTCAGGTTCTACAGCAACGTGAATACCTTCCAGCTCAACCTCGGAACGGGTCCCTACATCTGTGAACTCACGCAGCTCAAACGGCTGACTATCGGTGCATACGGTCTGACCGAACTCGACGAAAACTTCACCAAACTGAAGAACCTCGAGTACCTCGATCTGAGCAGCAACAATTTCGAACAGGTGCCTGCCGTCATCAACCCGGAGAACTTCCCGAAGCTCCATGCACTGCGAATGGCCAACAACCAGCGACTGCTCATCTATGACCTGAGCAACAGCATCTCGACCAACTTCGGCGGTCTCTATCAGCATACCAAGTACGATTCGGCCCAGGAGACCTTCGGCGAATTCCCCACGTGGCTGCTCAAGTGGGAGCCCGACGCGGCAAAGGGAATCGCGGGTCTCGACACGCTGAACCTCTCGGTAAACTACCTCCAGGGTTCAATCCCCGATTTCAAGGATGACGCCACGATCGGTTATTACGACGATGAAGATTTCATCCGGCCCGACACCATCCCGGCCATACATGTCAAACGCGTCATGCCCCAGTTGAAGATGTTCGCCCTGAACCTCAACCGTCTGACCGGAGAGCTGCCCGAATGGATCCTCTACCACCCGGCTCTCGACTGGTGGGACCCCTACACCCTGCTTTTCACTCAGGAAGGCAAGGACGAAAAGGGTAACCTGGCAGGTTTCTCCAATACGCCCGTAAACCTGAACTATTACTACGAAAAGTACACCAAGAAGGAGATGGCCGGCAGCTCCAGCGACCAGGAGACGGGAACCGACTCCGGATCCCAGACCGGCAGCCGTTAACACCATGATCTGACAGACAATATGAAAATGAACAAATATCTCGTATCGGCCCTCAGCGTCGTGGCGCTGTTCGCCTTCCATGCCTGCTCGACCGAAGATCTCGTCGAACCCTCCGCCTCCAACACTCAGTCGGAGCCCACGGAGATGAGCGGTGAGGTCATCGTGAAGTTCGACCCCGCGGTCAGCGATCTGCTCGATGAACGCGGCCTGGCTCAGACCCGCAGCAACGCCGCTGCAACCCGCAGCGGTATCTACTCCGTGGACGAGGTGCTCGACATGCTCGGCGAGTGCCAGCTCGAACGCGTATTCCCGGTCGACGCCCTCCACGAAGAACAGACCCGTCAGGCCGGTCTCCATCTGTGGTATGTCGTCCGCTTCAGCGACAAGTACAGCGTCGAGGAGGTCGTCGACCGCCTCTCGACACTCGGCGAGGTCCAGACCGCCACGCCCAACCGCACCATCAAACGGGCCTATCGCACCGACCGGAAGCCTATCCCCTTCCCCAAGGAGCTGCTCAATGCCCCCGCAACCCGTGCCGAGGGTGAGAACGGATACGTTTACAACGACCAGCTCCTCAAATGGGAGTGGCACATGATCAACCGCGGCTATCAGAACCACTTCACCATCGATGCCGAGGAGGATGCCGAGGTAGCCAAAGCCAAGTTCCAGGTCGGTGCCGACGTCCACTGCGAAAAGGCCTGGGAGCGTACGACGGGTGATCCGTCGATCATCGTGGCCGTGCTCGACGAGGGCATCTACTTCCGCCACCCCGACCTGCAGTACAACATGTGGGAGAACGAGGGCGAAACCTACGGCTCGCACAAGGACAACGACGGCAACGGATATGTCGGCGACTACTACGGATACGACTTCATCAACAATACGGGAATCATCTCCTGCGACAAGTCGGCCGATACGGGCCACGGAACCCACGTGGCCGGTGTGATCGCCGCCCGAAACAACAACGGAATCGGCATCACCTCGATCGCCGGCGGCACGGAGGAGAATCCCGGCGTGAAGATCATGTCCTGCCAGATCTTCTCCGGAGACGTCTCGAGCAATACGGTCAGCCTGGCCCGCGCCATCAAGTACGCGGCCGATAACGGGGCCGTCATCCTGCAGTGCAGCTGGGGCTACACCTCCGGTACGGCCAACGGCTATGAAAACACCCCGGGATTCGCCACCCAGGAGGAGTGGGAGACCAACTGCCCGCTGGAGAAGGCTTCGCTCGACTACTTCGTCCACAACGCCGGTTCGCCCAACGGCCCCATCGAAGGCGGTATTCCCGTCTTTGCGTCGGGTAACGAGTATGCCCCCTCGGCCGGATTCCCCGGCGCCGCGGACTACTGTGTCTCGGTGAACGCCATCGCCGCCGACTACACCATCTCGACCTTCTCGAACTACGGCCCCGGTTCGAACATCTCCGCTCCCGGCGGCGACCAGGACTACTACTTCGACTATGTCAATGTGGCCAATGACAACCAGAATCCCGCCTACACGGCAGCACGCGGCGCCGTCGGATGCGTCCTCTCGACGCTGCCGCCGCAGGTCAGCGACCAAACCGAATACGGCTACATGGAGGGTACCTCGATGGCCTGCCCCCACGTATCGGGTGTCGCCGCGCTGGGCCTCTCCTACGCCGTCAAGCTGCGCAAGCACTTCACCGCCGCCGAGTTCCGCAAACTGCTCGTCGAAAGCGTTACCCCGATCGACGACTACCAGACCGGGAACAAGAAGTATTACCACTATGTGAGCGATATGGGCAAGAACTATCCCAAGATCATCCAACTGTCGCAGTATGTCGGCAAGACCGGCGGTCTGGTCAATGCCGACAAGCTCCTGGCCGCCATCGAGGGCGAAGAGGCCGGTACGGCCGTCACCTTCCCGAACATCTACCTCGGAATCGGGGCGGAGAATGCCGTCAAGGAGGATCCCGCCCGCTACTTCGTCAACGGAGAAAGCCTCTCCTACACGCTCAAGATCGACAATACCTCGGTCGCAACGGGCGAAATCAAGGAGGGCAAAGCCGTCTTCACCGGCCTGAAGGAGGGGGTAACGACCGCCTCGATCGAAGCCAACGGCACGGTACAGAAATTCAACATCACCGTCCGCAAGACGGCCAACGGTAACGGCTGGCTCTAATTCGGAGAAGGAAGGCTTATGCCCGGAAGATCGCTCATAACGAAGATTCTGGTCCCGATGGGGATGGCGGCGGCACTCGTCGCCGCCTCCCCCGTCCGGGGACAGTTTCACATCGTTCCCCGTCAGCGGCTCGACAGCATGGCCAACCCCGCACTGGCCAACGGCGCTCAGGCAATGCGGTTCGTCGCCAAACGGATCGAAACCGGTCCGATCGGCGAAGACGACGGCCCGAAAAACTACCGCTTCGAGTGGCAGAACGTCGGCGACAAACCCCTGGTCATCACCCGCATCACGACCACGTGCGGCTGCGCCGCCCCGTCGTGGGACCGCCAGCCGGTCAAACCCGGAGAGAAGGCGACGGTTACCGTCACCTACCACCCCAAAGGCCATCCCGGCAGCTTCACGCGGAAGATCTTCCTCTTCACGCAACTCGCCGCGAATGCGCCGACGGCCATCCTCGAACTCTCCGGCAAGGTGATCCCCTCGGCCCGTCCGACCTACGCCTACCCCCATGCCCGCGGGAATCTGCTCCTCAAGCAGGAGGCGATCCACCTCGACCCGCAGCTGAAGGCCGTCGAACGAATCGAGTGCCTCAACGGCGGAAACGACACCCTGCGCATCGGCGTCGATACGCGGATCCTGCCCCCCTGCATCCGGGCCGGATTCAAACCCGAGGTGCTCCGGCCGGGAGAGATCGGCGAGCTGATCGTGCGGTTCGATCCGACGGCCGGCCGTGCCCCCCAGCGGGTGCCGCTCTTCCTGCGCGGTGTGGGGCTCCCGCCCTCGCAAAGCGCCGTGACGGTCTACTTCGACCCTGCCACCAACGAATCCAAATCTGTGAACAACAACTAACGAAATATGAAAAATCTGCTCAAAATCTCGCTCCTGATGCTCTTCGCATTCGGCCTGACCGCCTGCGATGACGACAAAAGCTACGACGACCCCGGACTCGAAGTCTCGCTCTACAACCTCTCCGGTACGTGGAAACTCGACTCCTGGAACAACGGCGAAGCCCTGGCCGACGGCAGCTACGTCTACATCGAGCTCTCCTACCGCGACGGAAACGAGTTCACCATCTACCAGAATCTCGACAGCTTCGGCCCCCGCCGGATCACCGGCGTCTACAACCTCTCGACCGACGAATCCCTCGGCTCGGTCATCCGCGGCATGTACGACTACGAGAACGGAGACTGGAACCATCGCTACATCATCCGCGACCTCTTCTCCGACCGCATGACCTGGATCGCCACCGACGACGCCCGGAATGTCTCCGTCTACAAACGTTGCCCGGGCGTGCCGCAGGAGATCCTCGATGCCTACAAGGACGAAATCGAGGCCGAAGAGAGCGAAAAATAGACCGAACCGAACACCTCTGCGGCAGATGCGCCCCGCGGCGCACCCCGCGCAGGCCATCCCGAGACGGGGAGCGACATGCATGCACGTCGCTCCCCGTTTTTTTCGCGGCCGACCGATCGCGCTCACGGGACAATTTTCCCGGCCCCGGATTGCGCTTTCTGAATTTCTTATTAACTTTGCGCTTTGGAAACCAAAACGCTCGAAATCCTTTTTAAGAAATATGTTCGAAAACCTTACCGATAAACTCGAACGGTCGTTCAAAATCCTCAAGGGAGAAGGCCGCATCACGGAAATCAACGTCGCCGAAACCCTCAAGGAGATCCGTCGCGCCCTGATCGACGCCGACGTCAACTACAAGGTCGCCAAGTCGTTCACCGACGAGGTCAAGCAGAAGGCTCTGGGACAGAACGTCCTCACGGCCGTCAAGCCCGGGCAGATGCTCACGAAGATCGTCCGCGACGAACTCGCCGCCCTGATGGGAGGTACGGCTACGGATATCCGGCTGGAGGGTACGCCCGCCGTCGTGCTGATCGCCGGTCTGCAGGGTTCCGGTAAGACGACCTTCTCCGGAAAGCTCGCCGCCATGCTCAAAAGCAAAAAGGGACGTCAGGTGCTGCTGGTGGCCGGCGACGTCTACCGTCCCGCGGCCATCGACCAGCTGAAGGTCCTCGGTGAGCAGATCGGCGTCGAGGTCTACACCGAAGAGGGAAACAAAAACCCCGTGGAGATCGCCCGGCACGCCATTCAGTATGCCCGGCAGAAGAACTGCAACGTCGTGATCGTCGATACGGCCGGCCGTCTGGCCGTCGACGAAGCCATGATGCAGGAGATCACGGCCATCAAGGCCGCCATAAAACCCTCCGAGACGTTGTTCGTCGTCGATGCCATGACCGGTCAGGACGCCGTAAACACGGCCAAGGAGTTCAACGACCGGTTGGATTTCGACGGCGTCGTACTGACCAAGCTCGACGGTGATACGCGCGGCGGTGCCGCCATCTCGATCCGTTCGGTGGTCAACAAACCCCTGAAATTCATCTCCAGCGGCGAGAAAATGGATGCCCTGCAGGTCTTCCACCCGGAGCGCATGGCCGACCGAATCCTCGGCATGGGTGATGTCGTCTCGCTCGTCGAGCGCGCCCAGGAGCAGTTCGACGAGGAGGAGGCCCGCAAACTCAAAAAGAAACTCGTCAAGGATCAGTTCAACTTCAACGACTTCATCGCACAGATCCAGCAGATCAAGAAGATGGGCAACCTGAAGGATCTGGCCTCGATGCTTCCGGGCATGGGCAAGCTGCTCAAGAATGTCGACATTCCGGACGACGTCTTCAAGCAGACCGAGGCGATCATCTCCTCGATGACCCCCGCCGAGCGCGAACACCCCGAGATCATCAACGCCCGGCGCCGCGAACGCATCGCAAAGGGTTCGGGAACGACCGTGGCCGACGTCAACCGCCTGATGAAGCAGTTCGACGACACGCGCAAGATGATGAAGGCCGTGGCGGGCGGCGGCATGAAGATGCCCAAGGTCCCCGGTGGCGGCATGTTCCGCCGGCGATAGTCCCCCGGCCGAAGGGGCCGAAAGGGATGCAAAAGGGGCCGAGAGAAACAGAAAAGGGACCGAGAGGAACAAAAAGGGCCGAGAAAGGGCCGAGAAAGGGCCGAGAAAGGGCCGAAAATGAAGAGTTGAAAGGACGCATGTTCCTGCCGCAAATAAACGAATACTCGGCTCCCAAAAAACAGCTAAAGGAGACTTTCGAAAACGAAGGTCTCCTTTTTCGTCCCCGCAGCGGGGCGGAAATGGATCCGCAACACCCTTAAACGACAAAATCCACCGGTAAATTCACCGCCCGACAGTTGCAGGCATGCCATTTTATCCGTATCTTTGTCCGAATCATCTCCGAAAAGAGTACAGCAACATGCATAAATCGGGCTTCGTCAATATCATCGGAAATCCCAACGTCGGAAAATCAACGCTCATGAACGCCCTGGTCGGCGAACGGCTCTCGATCATCACCTCCAAGGCCCAGACTACCCGTCACCGAATCATGGGTATCGTATCGGGCGACGACTTCCAGATCGTCTACTCCGATACCCCGGGGATCCTCAAACCCGCCTACAAACTCCAGGAGTCGATGATGAAATTCGTCAACGGCGCCCTGACGGATGCCGACGTCATCCTCTACGTCACCGACACCGTCGAACAGAGCGACCGCTCGGCCCAGATCCTCGAGAACATCCGCCACAGCGGGATTCCCGCCATCGTCGTTATCAACAAGATCGACCTCTCGAACCCCGCGGCTCTCGACACCCTGGTCGAAAAGTGGCACCAGATCCTCCCCGAAGCCCGGATCGTCCCCGTCTCGGCCAAGGAGCAGTTCAACCTCGAGGGGCTCTTCAAGACCATCCTCGAACTGCTGCCCGAAGGCCCCGCCTTCTACCCCAAGGATACACTCACGGACAAAACCCTGCGATTCTTCGCCTCGGAGATCATCCGCGAAAAGATCCTCCGCTTCTACGACAAGGAGATCCCCTACTGCTGCGAAATCGAAATCGAAAGCTACAAGGAGGAACCCACGATCGACCGCATCTCGGCCACGATCTTCGTCTCGCGCGAATCGCAGAAGGGGATCATCATCGGACACAAGGGCGAAAAACTCAAACGCGTCGGGCAGGCCGCACGCGAAGACATGGAGCAGTTCCTCAGCAAGAAGGTCTTCCTGCAGCTCTTCGTCAAGGTCAGCGACGACTGGCGGAACAACGATCGGCAGCTCCGCCGCTTCGGATACGAAACCGAATAGCCGACCGCCCGGCCCGGGGCAACACTTCCGGGGCCCGTCCCGCACTCGCGCGTAAAGGCCGGCGGGAAGGTAAGGGGACGGGAAGGGTCGCGCGAGACCCGGGCCACAATCGCGCGTGAAGGCTTGGGAAGGGGCTCCGGACCGCAGTCACGCAAGAAGTCCCGGGGCAAGGCCCCAAAACCAACGGATCCCGGCACCCACAAGAGGCCCGGACCGTAACAAAACAATAAAGTCCCTCAAAAGGACGTTACAACAAAAACTCGAAAAATGCGGAAATTCATCATCGCCCTGCTGGCCGCTATCGCCCTGCTGGGGTCTCACGCGGCTCACGCCCAATACAACCGGGAGTACTTCTTCTGGATGGGCCGCACCTGCATGATGAACAACAACTACCAGGAGGCCATCCGCACGCTGAACATCCTGCTGCGATTCGACGAGGACGCCTTCGAGGGATACTTCCTGCGCGGTATCGCCAAATACAACCTCGACGACCTGCTCGGCGCCGAGGAGGACTTCTCGACGGCCATCCGCCTCAATCCCGTCTACACCCAGGCATATACCTATCGCGCCATCACCCGCTCGCGCCTCGGAAACTACGACGACGCCCTGCAGGACTTCCGTGAAGCCATCGAACTGCGACCCGATCTGCCCGGCCCCTACTACAGCCGCGGGGTCACCCGTCTGCTTAACCAACAGTTCAAGGAGGCTATCTCCGACTTCGACAAGTTCATCCGCCAGGAAAACAAGGTCGCCGATGCCTACATCTGCCGCGGACTGAGCTATCTCCACCTCAAGGACACGGTGAAGGCCTACGAGAACTTCAACACCGCCATCCGCACCAATCGCGAAGATCCCAACGGGTACAACCGCCGCGGAGGCCTCTATCTCGAACAGAAACATTACAAGGAGGCCGAGGCCGACTTCAACAAGGCCATCTCGTGCGATTCAACCTACCTGCTCTCGTTCTTCAACCGCGCACTGGTCTACAACGCCACCAACCGCCCGATGCAGGCGCTGGCCGATTTCGACCGCGTCATCCAGCTCGACTCGACCAACTCGCTCACCTACTTCAACCGCGCCATGCTCCGCACCCAGATCGGCGACTACAACCGCGCGCTGGAGGATTACGACCGCGTGGCCCTCTATTCGCCCAACAACGTGCTGGTCTACTACAACCGCGCCGGCGTACATGCCCAGCTGGGCGAGATCGAAGAGGCCGTCAAGGACTACACCCAGGCCATCAAACTCTATCCCGACTTCGCGAACGCATACATCTACCGCGGACAGCTGCGCGAACTGCTGCGTGACCCCAAGGGCGCCCGCAGCGACCGCGAAACCGCCCAGCGCAAAATCGCCGAATACCGTTCGCGGCTGAGCGACAGCACCTACTCGATCTTCGCCGATACCACACAGCGTTTCGACCGTCTGCTGTCGTTCGACAGCAAACTGGCCGGAACCGGTTTCGAAAGCATCACCGGACACAACAGCGGACACGAGGAGATGCGTCTGTTGCCGCTCTTCAAGTTCACGCTCATGCGCCCCGACTCGATGCCCGAACCCTATCGCCTGCAGCGCATCGAGGACTTCAAACACCGTATCGGCAACGAATACCTCACCCTCTCGTGCCGCGAAAGCAACATCGCTCCCGATACGCTCGTGATGCTCGACAAGGAGTATGTCCAAAGGCTCAAGAGCGGCGAAACCAACTGGGCGCTGCTCTTCCAACGCGGCGTCTCGCAGTCGCTCATCAAACAGTACACCAACTCGGTCAACACCTTCTCGACGGCCATCGAGCAGAACCCCTCGAACCCGTTCCTCTATCTGAACCGTTCGACGACCCGCGCCGAAATGATCGACTTCATCTCCTCGATCGACAACTCCTATCAGCGGATATCGATCGACTCGGATCCGGCCAACCGACTGAACAACAACTCGAAACGAACGTACAGCTACGACGAGGCCGTGGCCGACCTGAACAAGGCCATCAAGCTCTTCCCCGCGTTCGCCGAGGCTTACTACAACCGCGCAAACCTCCGGGCCCTCTCCGGAAGCCTGCCCGAAGCCTACGAGGACTACTCGAAAGCCATCGAACTGAACCCCGCGTTCGCCGAGGCTTACTACAACCGCGGCGTCATCCAGATCTTCATGAAGGATACCCGAAAAGGCTGTCTCGACCTCTCGAAGGCCGGCGAACTCGGAATCACCGAGGCTTACGACATCCTCAAGCGTTACGCTCAACTCGAAGACTAATCCAAACCCAATAAAACATGACAGCAACTATCCAACGCAAACTCAACGATTCGCCCGCGGCGCGGTGGACAGCCCTGGTCCTCATCGCTCTGATGATGTTCTTCGGCTACATGTTCGTGGACGTGATGTCCCCGCTCAAATCTCTTATCGAGTCCTCCCGCGGCTGGGACAGCGGTACTTTCGGAACCTATGCCGCTTCGGAATACTTCCTTAACGTATTCTTCTTCTTCCTGATCTTCGCCGGCATCATCCTCGACAAGATGGGGATCCGCTTCACCGGTCTGCTCTCCGCATCGCTGATGGTCATCGGCGCCTCAATCAAGTTCGTCGGTATCTCCGACTGGTTCCAGACCACGGCCTTCAACGAGTGGCTCAACAGCTGGTGGGTCTCCTTCCCCGGCAGCGCCAAGATGGCTTCGCTCGGATTCATGATCTTCGGCTGCGGCTGCGAAATGGCCGGTACGACCGTCTCCAAGGCCATCGCCAAATGGTTCGACGGAAAGGAGATGGCTCTGGCAATGGGCCTCGAAATGGCTATCGCACGGTTGGGTGTCTTCGCTGTCATGTGGCTCGCCCCGATGATCTCGAACCGATTCGACCACTCGGTCGTCGCTCCGGTCGCCTTCTGCACCGTGCTGCTCATCATCGGACTGCTGTGCTACACGGTTTTCGTCTACATGGACCGCAAACTGGACCGACAGCTCATCGCGGCCGGTGAGATGAAGGAGCAGAAATCCTCCGACGAAGAGTTCCATGTCAAGGACCTCGGCCTGATCTTCCGCAGCAAGATGTTCTGGCTCGTCGCACTGCTCTGCGTGCTCTACTACTCGGCCATCTTCCCCTTCCAGCGCTACGCCCCCAACTTCCTCGAGGTGACGCTTCAGATCGACGCCGAATCCGCCGCACGTCTCTTCAGTTGCTTCCCGATTCTGGCCATGATCCTCACGCCGTTCCTCGGCGCCATGCTCGACTTCCGCGGCAAGGGGGCCACGATGCTTATGGTCGGAGCCGTGATCATGATCGCCTGCCATCTGAGCTTCGCCTTCCTGCTCCCGGCATTCCCCTCGAAATGGTTCGCCCTGCTGCTCGTTGTCGTCCTCGGCGTCTCGTTCTCCCTGGTGCCGGCCGCTCTCTGGCCTTCGGTCCCGAAGATCATCGATGCGAAGATCCTCGGCTCGGCCTACTGTCTGATCTTCTGGATCCAGAACGTCGGTCTCTGCCTCGTGCCGCTGCTCATCGGCAAGGTCCTCGATGCCACGGGCGGATACACCGTCCCGATGATGATCTTCTCGACATTCGGCGTGCTGGCCTTCATCTTCAGCTTCTACCTCAAGATCGAAGACCGAAAGAAGGGTTACGGCCTCGAACTGCCCAACATCAAGAAATAGCCCGAACTCCGAACGATACATGGAGAAGCCCCCCTGCCTGCGGTTTATCCCGGGCAGGGGATTTTCGTGGGTGGGGAGGGATGAGGCCGGCCGACAGCAGCGGCTTGAGCGGCAACGACGTAAGGAAAGGACGGCAAGGATTCGGTTGGAACCGCGACGGGGCGGATTGGGACCATAGCAAAAGCCGGGGTCGGCCAAGGCAAGTGTCGGGACCGGACCAAAGCAAGTGTCGGGATGGGACCGAGCCGGAATCAGACTGAGTCTAGGAAAGGTCGGGGTTGAGCTGCGACATGGGCGAGTCGGAACTGCGGCGGGACAGGCGAGGAGTGCGGCGGGAACTGCGGCGAGGGCAAGCGGGGCCTCGGACGAGGACAAACTGGGACTGCGGTGGAGCAGGCGGGGACTCGGCAGAGGCAGAGGCACAAGGGGACTCGGCAGAGGCAGGCAGGGACTCGGCAGGAACAGACGGGAACCGCGATGAGGTCAAGCTCACCCCCTCCCCTTCAGGAAATCACTTCCCGGCAACCAGTCCGTAGAGCTCCGTGATGCGGTTGCACATCTCCTCCCAGGAAAAACGCCGACGTACCTCGACGCAGTTTTCCCGAAAACGGGTTAGATGATCCCCTTCATACATCCGTTCAATGGCAGCCGCGACCCCTTCCGCAGTCGGCTCGCAGACGTAGCCGACCCGACCGTCGGGGACAATCTCAGCCAGCCCCCCGACGTCGGTCACCACCATCGGCACACAGAACTGATAGGCAATCTGCGTCACACCGCTCTGCGTGGCCGTCTTGTAGGGCTGCACGACGAAATCAACCGCCGAAAAGTAGTATTTCACCTCCTCGTCCGGAACGAAATGGTCGTGAAGCAGCACTTCGTCCTGCAGCCCGCTGTCGGCTATCTGCCGCAGGTAGGGCTCCTTCGAGGTGTAGAACTCTCCGGCCACGATCAGCCGCCGGCCGGCAGTCTTGCCCTGACACCGCAGAAGCGACCACGCGTCGAGCAGGATATCAAGCCCCTTGTAGTCGCGGACCAGCCCGAAAAAAAGCACATAACGCAGGTCGGGATTCAGCCCCAGCCGCACGCAGGCCTCCGAACGTTCGATCCGCTCACCGAAATTCTCGAACAGCGGATGGGGCGAAAAGAGCGCCGGGACCGACGTATAGGCACCGAGTTCGCCGTGAACCTGTTCGGACATGTAGATGAAGCCGTCGACCGATGACAGGAAATAACGGTTGAAGGGACGGTCGATCAGGTGATGTTCGTGCGGCTCGACATTGTCGATCTGGCAAAGGACCTTCGTATGGCCGTTGCGCCGTGCCAGACGCGCGATCGTACCGAAGCAGGGCGCCATGAAGGGCGTCCAGTACTTCATCAGCACGAAATCGGGCCGATCCCGGCCGATCGCACGCCCGATGCGCAGCCAGTTCAGCGGATTGACCGTATTGACGCACCGTGTGATGTGCAGATCCGCCGGCGCCGGGGTATCTACCGTCTGGCTCTCGCCGGGAAAGAGCAACGAGGGGTATTGCAGCGTGAAGGTCCGGATGCGGACCTCAGCCCCCCGGCGCTGGAATGTCCGCGCCAGAATCTCCAGAATGGAGGCCAATCCGCCCCGATACGGGTGGGCGGGGCCCACGATCGTGATTTTCATGGAATCGGTTTTACGAAATTCTCGAACGGATCACGTCCCGTCCGCTGGCGATTGTTGACGTGCGGCCCGGTGTACCGCAGAAGACGCCGTAGCACGCCGGTCGTTTGTCGGTCAGTTGCCGGTCAGTTGCCGGTCAGTTGCCGATGTACAGCCGATACCGCGCAACCGATCGGCTCGGCAGCTCAACTCGGCAGGTCGGCTCGGCGTTACGCGCGCCACTCCAACGAAGCCCGTACGGCCGCCGTCGCTCCGTCGCCCGTAATCTCGAACAGCACCGACTGCTCCCGCTCCTCGTACCCCACCGTCAGCGTCTGTCCGTAACGGCACTCCTTCAGGAAGTGGATATCCAGCCGGACAGGAACCTCCAGCGTCAGCCGCTCGAGAGGCAGCATGTCGAGCATCATCTCGATATAGCGCATCGTATTGACATGGCGGTTGAAGTCGATATCGCTGTAGACCACCCGGTGTTCGGTGCTGCGTGTGGGCTTCACCTCGCGGATCTTGCGCGGCTTCTCGGCCGGAGGCGGAACCGCCACCACCGCATCGTTGTGCTCGCGGCCCACCCACGAAAGATCCACCGCCGAGCGTGTCGTCAGATCGATCATCGCCCATTGCGTCACCGAACGCCCGAATTCATGTCCCGCAGCGTCAGTCAGCGTGAAGTTACGTGTCGACAGCACCCGACCGTAGTCGCTGATCCACGTGGCTATCGTATAGTCGGTATACTGTTCAGGCCGCCGGTCAATCTCGATGGCCATGCGCGAAAGAACCCACGAATGGTTCCCGGCATTGAGCACATCCACTCCAAAACCCTTGCCGTAGGCATCCACACCCGCCGTATTGAGAATCGAACCCCCGAGCGATGCCAGCGTCGCCCGCAGCGTGAAATCCACATCCTGAGGCTCAACCCGATAGTGATAAAGCGATTTTTCTGCCATATCCGTCATTTGTTGCAACAAAGATAGGAATTTTTCGTATATTTGTCAAACGGCATCGGTGGTTTGCCCGTGACTCCCGGGATTTTTTACCCGCTACCGGCTCCGGTTTCGAAACCCGACATTCCATTAACCCTATTCTCTTTAACCCCTAAAATTCAAAACCATGGAGACGAAAAAACTCGACTTCTCGGAAACGCTCAAGGATGCAATCACCATCGGCGTGAAAAATGCCCCCTCGATCATCGCCGCCGTTGCCCTCTGGCTCATCACCATCTGGATCCCCTATCTCAACATCGGAACCACGATCGCAATCACCCTGCTCCCCACCCAGCTCGCCAAAGGTGAAATCATCAACCCGCTGGGAATCTTCGACGCAAAATATCGCCGTTACATGGGTGAATTCTTCATCACCATGGGGCTGATGGTCTTTCCGATCCTGATCGGCGTCATCTTCATGCTTGCTCCGGCCGTCGTCCTGGCCATCTCCTGGTCGCTGGCATACTACTTCCTCATCGAAAAGGGCAAGAACCCCATTCAGGCCATCAAGGCCTCGAACGACGCTACCTATGGCAGCAAATGGATCATGTTCTTCGTATCGCTGGTTATCGGTATCGTCGTCGGAATCGTCTTCTCCCTCTTCCAGGCCCTCTGCAACGCCATCAACGTCAGCATCATCACCACCATCGTGATGTTCATCCTCTACGTGCTGGCCATCTCGATCAACATGGCCGTCAACGCATCCTTCTGGAAACAGCTCAAGGACAACGTCGAATAATCCATCCCCCGCGGATGCTTCGCACGGTCTCCCGAGTCATCGGGAGACCGTTTTTTTCGCTATTCCAAAAAATTTTATCGAAAAACGATAAATATTATTTGTTTTTCGAAATTTTCGCTATCTTTGTTTCCGTAACAGACAACCGTACGTGTCATGCAGAACAAAAAATCGCTCCTCAAAAGGCTCCTGTTCATCTACATCGCCTTCTTCCTGGTCATCGTCGCGGGGATCATCCACAACGTCCTGGGCGACTTCGGCCGCGGCGCCGAAACCGGCATGAAGATGGGCGAAGAGATCGCGGCACGGCTCCAGTCGGGTGACCCCCGCATGATCTATCTCCTCGGAAACATCCACATCATCGCGCAACCCGAACTCGACATCCAATCATCCGACAAGCAGATCAACCTCAAGGCCCGAATCTCCCAACTCGAACTCTTCGTCGACGAACCCGCCGAAAACTCCTCGCCCATTCACCTCGCACTGCATTCCGTCGGCGGCAGCATCGGACTCTATCTGCTCACCCTGCTGGTCCCCCTGCTCTTTATCGCCATCATCGTCCTGATGGTGCTCATCATCCACTCGCTCCGACGCTCGATCCGTCAGGAAAAGACCCTCGACCGCCGGAACGTACGATGCCTGCGCGCAATCGGCGTGCTGACCATCCTCTCCGAACTGGTCAATGCCCTGGCCGACCGGATCATGAACCTCCATGCCGCCAGACTCCTCGATGGTAGCGGCTTTACGGTCGATACCGGATTCCAACTCTCCTACACCATGATCATCATGGGTATCCTGATCCTCTTCTCGGCCGAAGTCTTCGCCATCGGTCAGAACCTCAGCGAGGAACAAAAACTCACCATCTGACAAACCTCCCCCGCTGACATGCCCATTATCATCAATATCGACGTCATGATGGCCCGACGCAAGATCTCCCTCGGAGAACTCGCCGAAAGGGTCGACATCACCCCGGCAAACCTCTCGATCCTCAAGAACGGAAAGGCCCGCGCCATCCGGTTCTCAACCCTCGAGGCCATCTGCCGCGAACTCGACTGCCAACCCGGCGACATCATCGAATATCGTCCCGAAAATACTCAAAACCAATAAACTCCTTTAATTTCAAAATCGTATGAAGAGATTGATTTTGATGGCCCTGGCGGCGTTCACCGTCTATGGAGCCACCGCGCAGATGCAGCCGATCCCTGTCGACCCCGAACTACGCACGGGGAAACTCGAAAACGGGATGACCTACTACATCCGCCACAACGACAAACCCAAAGGGCAGGCCGACTTCTACATCATCCACAACGTCGGCGCCATCCAGGAAAACGATGCCCAGCAGGGCCTCGCCCACTTCCTCGAACACATGGCTTTCAACGGTACGAAAAACCTCCCCGGAAAGCAACTCACTCAATACCTCGAATCCGTCGGCGTGAAGTTCGGCGCAAACCTCAACGCCGCAACCAGCTGGGACCAGACCGTATACAACATCAAGGATGTCCCCACCTCGCGCGAGGGAATCATCGACTCCGCCCTGCTGATCCTCCACGACTGGTCGCACTTCATCGCCCTGCAGCCCGAGGAGATCGACTCCGAACGCGGCGTCATCATGGAGGAGCTCCGCACGCGTGACGGCGCTTCGTGGCGATCCTCGATGAAGCTCATCCAGGCGCTCGGCCGCGGTTCGAAATACGAACACCGAAACCTGATCGGCTATCTCGACGGGCTGAAGAACTTCAAGCACCAGGAGCTCGTCGACTTCTACCACCAGTGGTATCGCCCCGACTATCAGGCCGTCATCATCGTCGGTGACATCGATGCCGAAGCCGTCGAGGCCAAGGTCCGCAAACTCATGGCCGATATCCCGGCTCCGGAAGCCGATGCCTCCCAAAAGGAGGTGATCACCGTCCCCGACAACGAGGAACCCATCGTCAGCATCTACACCGACCCCGAAATGCAGGGTTCCAAGGTGCAGATCTTCATCAAACGCGCCGCATTCCCCCAGCAGCTGGCCAACACCGTGGCCGGTGAGACGCTCAACATCATCCAGGCGTACGTCTCCTCGATGGAGAACGGCCGTCTGCAGGAGATCGCCATGCAGCCCGATGCCCCGTTTCTCAGCGCCGGAATGGCCACGGGTGACGTCATCGGAATCATCCCCACGCTCAACGCCACGGCGTTCGTTGTCTCTACGCAGGATGGAAAAATCAACCGCGGTTTCGAGGCGATCTACACCGAAATGGAACGCCTGCGCCGCCACGGATTCACCCAGAGCGAATTCGAACGCACCCAGAAAAACCTGCTGCGCAGCGTCGAACGATCCTACACCAACCGAAACGACCGCTACAACGGTTCGTTCGTCCAGACCTATCTGAGCAACTTCCAGAAGAACACACCCATGCCCGACGCCCAGACCGAATGGCAGCTCGACAGCATGCTCATCTGCTCGATCAACGTCGACATGGTCAACGACTTCGCCAGCAAAACCCTCACCGAAAACAATCAGGTCATTGCGGTTACCGCCCCCGAAAAGGAGGGCCTCGCAAACCCCTCGGCCGAAGAACTGCTCGCCATCCGCGACAAGGTGATCGCTTCGGAGATCGATCCCTATGAGGACAACGTCGTCAAGGAGCCGCTCATCCCCGAAGGCACCCAGCTCAAGGGTTCGCGCGTGAAGAAAACACACGTCGACAAGCTCTTCGGAACCACGGAGTGGACCCTCGCCAACGGCGTGAAGATCGTCGTCAAGCCCACCACCTTCAAGGCCGACGAGGTGCTGATGAGCGCCGTGGCAAAGGGCGGTCTCTCGCTCCTCTCCAACGAGGACTACTACATGGGAAGCATCATGCCCGCCATCAACCTCATGTCCGGCGTCGGCAAGTTCTCCACAACCGAACTCCGCAAACAACTCTCGGGCAAGGCCGCCAGCGTCGCACCCTCTGTCAGCAACTACAACAGTTCGATGAGCGGCTCGGCTTCGCCCAAGGATCTCGAAACCATGCTCCAGCTGCTCTATCTCCACTTCACGCAGCCCCGTTTCGACCGGACCGACTACGACAAACTCATGACGATGTTCCGAGCCAGTCTCGCCAACTCGGAGTCGGACCCCGATTTCCAGCTGCAGACGCATATCCTGAAGGCCGTCTACGGAGACAATCCGCGCCGACAGAACATCACGCCCGAACTCCTCGACACGTTTGACTTCGAGCGGCTGCCCGCCATCTACTCGAAACTCTACAACGGCGCCAACAGCTTCGTGTTCACCTTTGTCGGAAACGTCGATCCGGAGACCCTGAAGCCCCTGGTCGAGAAGTACATCGGTTCGCTCCCCTCGACCAAGAAGCCCATGAACTGGATCGACGACAAGACCCAGCCCGTCCAGGGGGAGATCACCGACGACTTCCGCATCGAAATGCAGCAGCCCAAAGTCTCGGTTTACTACTATTTCTCGGGTAAAATGCCCTACGAGTTCAAGGAGAAACTCGCGCTGACGTTCCTCACCCAGGCTCTGAACTCGCGCTACCTCGAGTCGATCCGCGAGGAGAAGGGCGGAACTTACGGCGTCAGTGTCAAGGGTTCGACCGACTACATCCCCGACGAAAGCTACGACATGACCATCTCGTTCGACACCAACGAGGAGATGGCCGACGAACTCTGCGAGATCATCATGCAGGAGATCCGCCAGATCGCCGAAAACGGACCCAAGAGCGAGGATATCGAGAAGACCCGGGAATACCTGCTCAAGAGCCTGAAGAACAGTCTGGAGATCAACAGCGGTTGGCTCGGGTACATTCAGGCCAAGTATGGTTCGGGCCTCAACTTCGTTCAGGATTACGAGCCGGCTCTGCGTGCCCTGACCGCAGCCGATGTGCAGGCCATGGCCAAGAAGGTCCTCGCCGAGGGCAATCTCGTAAAGGTGGTTATGCGTCCCGAAAAGGCTGCTGACGCCGGCGAAGAGGCAAAATAGACCCATACGGCGGCAATCGCCGATACGTTAAGGGTCGGGACCTGACAGGTCCCGACCCTTTCTATTTGTAGCCGAAACAGGCTGATTCCGCCCCTCTCTCCCGGGCAGTTCCGGTCCCGCTCCCGGAACAGCGGATGGATCGGGTTCCGGCCGGAACCCGATCCGGTCCTCCCGGGATGGAAGGGTCCCGGCCAACGAACGCACCGCAAAAGCCGGTGGACGCACGGCAAAAAGGCGGCCCGGGTGATTCCCGGGCCGCCTTCCTTATCGGTCTCTCGGATGGAGGTTATTCACCCCCCTCCATACCTCCCATCGGGTCGTACTTCACGGGAGGATCGAACGGATCGTAGTTGGAATATCCATTATCATAGGCCCAACGGGCCAGCGCATCGGCCTCCGTCTCCGTCAGCAGATCCTCCGTCTTGAAATTGAGGTCCTCAAGCCGGCTTACCGAGATCTGGTACTGTGCATAATCGCCGCTGCCGCCCGTAAAGGTGCTCTGTTTCGAGTAGATGGCGTAGATGCCCAGCACCGTACCCACGGCGCCGTCCTTCGGAATCGGATTCATCGCAAACTGCGAGTAACCGCTCGTACGCACCGAATAGACGCCCGGATCCGACGTATAGACCGGCGACTCGGACGTACTGTTGCAGATGGCGTTGTACTGGTAGGTGATCAGTACCGACGTATAGAGGCGGATGTTGTCGATGTTATAGGCCCAATAGTACCACGGAGCATTCTGCGGCGTACCCGAGTCGGTGACGATCCACGTCGGGAAGAGGCTCTCGTAGGTACCGTTCTTCAGCGCCGGATGAACCTGGTGGTCCTGGTTCGGAACCCCGGCATAGCAGACCGTCACATCCTTGAAACGGACCAGACGGCCGAACTGATCGGGACCCAGCGTCGTGGTGTAGTTCGACGCATCGACCTCCACGATGTTCGACGCATCGAGCGTCGTCCGCTCGCCCGGCAGCACATACTGCCTGGCAATGTTCGGATTGTCGAGGTTCGAGTTCGCATAGTACTTGTGCTTGCCCGCGGTGTTGTTCGAATCCGACGGCGCATCGCCGATCGAGAGCATCATGCGGTAGTTGCCCAGGAAGAGCCCGTCCAGACGGACGTAGACCCACTGGCTCTCCATCGTATTCAGATTCAGGTAATAGTCCAGGTAGAGGCCGTTATAGAGCTTCAGCTCAATGCCGGCCGTACCGTCGTCGATGAACAGCGACTTGTAGAGGTTACCCTGGCGGTCGCTGCTGATCACCTTGCCCTTGATGTACTTGTTCGAGGCGTCGGGCCAACCCTTCATCCCCTCGAATTTCGTCTCCTCGGGCGCCAGATCGCCAAATTTCAGCGTATTGGTCGTCTCCCAGTTGTCGTTGGTTCCCGTCCCCGAGATCGAACCGAAGGCCGACTCGAACCACCCCTTGACCTCCTTGATCGACACCTGCTCCAGACCAAGCGTCTCCATATCCGAATCGGTATAGATTTTCCGGGGCGCCGGCGTGTCGAAATCGTTGTAGCAGCCCGCAGCCAATGCGCCGACAAGAACCGCTATTGCTATTTTAAGACTTTTCATAATGTGTGCTCTTCTCGGTTGTTAGAATCGTAAATAGACATTCAGAAAATAGGTCGTACCCAGCATGTAGAAGTACTTCGACGGGAAGCGTCCGAAGACATAATCGCCCGTATTGGCCGCACGGACCTTGCTCATGCGCATCTGCTCGTAACCTCCCGTGCGGATATCCTGATCGTTGAGAATGTTCTTCACCTCGAGGCTCATGCCCAGCATGTAGCGCCCGATATACCAGTTCTTGCCCACGTTGGCGCTCAGCGTGAAGTAGCCGCCGAACTCCTCCTGAGCCCGCAGCTCGTTGATCGAACTCATGGCTCCGTCAATCGTCGCCTTGTTGGGTTCCGGCATCGAAAGCTCCGACAGAATCAGATTCGTGAAGTACTCCGAAGCCGTGTTCGTCCGGTAGAAGGGGTTCATCGACAGGTAAAGGCGGTCGTAGTAGTTCAGGTTCACGCCGGCAAACCAGTTGCGGGCTCCGCGGTAGTCCAAACCCACGTTGATGGCCGTCTGCGGCGAGCTCTCGACGTGCATTCCCTTCCAGTTGACCTTGTCGCGCAGTACGATGCGGTCGACGTTGTCCACCGTCTGGACAAAGTCGGCGTTCGACGTGTAGGTATAGTCACCCCAGCTGACGGCTCCCACGACCGAAATGCCGTTCCACACCGGAATCGAGAGTCCCAGCTCCACGCCGTAGTGGCGCTTGTCGATGCCGCTCATGGCAAAGTTCGTGAACGAACTGCGCGTATCGTCGTAGAACGAGATCACCTTGGCCTGGTCCGCGATCGTCGTGTAGTAACCCGACAGACGCGCCTTGATGTAGGGCAGATTGAGGTTGTAGGTCAGATCCACGCCGAAGACCTTCTCGGCCTTCAGACCCGGCGTCACATTGTTGCGCGTACGCGGCGAAACGAAGGCCGTGTTGAACTTCGGAGCCTGCTGCAGAATCACCGCGTTGGCCTCCAGCGAGTGGGCGCCCGAGAACTTGTAGCCCAGCGAGAGCTTGCCCTCATAGGTCAGGTAGTCGAGCTTCTTCGAATCGCCCTTCGAGTTGTCGGGGAAGAGGCCCTTGCGCCACATACCCTCGCGGTACATCTGCGAATAGCCGACCGATCCGGCCACACCCAGCGAGAATCCGCCAACGGCCCACGAGTAGTTGGCCCAGGCCTCCGATTCGAGCAGGTGGGCCCGGTAATAGTAGCCGTACATGTCACCCTCGCGGGCAATACGTGCGTGACCCGTCGACCAGTAGTAGTCCAGATCGTTCTGGTAGGCCGTCTCGCTGGCCATGTCCCGCTCGGCAAACTTGTCGATGTCGTACCAGTAGTCGCCGCCCAGCAGATCCTTCACCTGCGAATAGTAGTTCGTCCGGTTCACCCGCAGGTTCGCGCCGCCGACGATCTTCATGTTGTTGCGCATGTTGTGCTGCACGTTCACGGCCAGGTTGTAGTCCAGCTGGTCCGTGTGACGCTCCTCGATCATGTAGTTCGAACGGCGGCTGTCGCCCATCAGATCCGTCAGCTCCGTATCGACATACTGGTTCATGTGGTAGAAGTCATCGAACTTCAGCATGCCGTCCCAGACCCGGGCCCCCTGAACGGCGCTCTGCAGATAGTAGTAGTAGGTCTGGTCAGTCGTCGTGCCCGGAACATACTGCGTCATGTCCGACAACGGCATGTAACGGTAGTAGTCGCCGCGCGGATCCGAACCGCCGTTCCACGTCAGCGCCGAGTAGCCGTTCTTGCCGAAGCGAAGCGACGTGGCCGCATTCAGACGCGTATTTTCCGAGATGTCCCACGTGTAGTTCAACATGGCGATCGGTTCGTGCGTGTTGCGCACGCGCGAATTGCGCAGCTTGCCGGCCTGGTAACCCACGTTGGGATTGTAGTAGTTGTTGCCGAACAGGGCGTAGGCCTCGTCGGTCGATGCCTGCTGCGCGCCGCGCTCCGTGGGCGAGGCCAGGAAGGTCAGCGCCAGACGGTGGTTGTCGCCGAAGAGCTTCTCCACCGAGGCAAAATAGGCATACGAATTGTAGTAGATCCCGTCGACATAGCCGTTGCCGCCCTGACGCGTGCTCAGCGAGATGGCGTACGACCAGCCGTTGTCCAGCTGTCCCGAACCGTAGGAGATCATCGCCCGGAAACGGTACATCTGGTTGGCGTTCGAGACGCTCACCCGGAAGCCCTTGCGGAACTGCGAAGCCCGGGCGTTGATGTTCGTCAGGCCACCGATGCCGCCGATGCCGAAGTCGGCCATCTCCAGCCCCGTGTGGTTCTCCTGGTTGCGCGTGGCGTCGTTCAGACCGCTCCACAGCGACCACGGGCCGTAGCCCGTCAGGGCGTCGTTGAAGCGGATGCCGTTCAGGTAGATGTCCGAGAACTGCGAATCATAGCCGCGGACGTTGAACCGCATCTCGCTGAAACGGTACGAGGCAATGTTGTTGAACAGATCCTTCGAGGCCGAAAGCGACGAAGGAAGCGCCTGCGAGTCCGACGACGAGGAGTCGCTGTCGAACTCCGCAAAGACCGCATCGTCGAGGAACCCTCCGTACGAGGGGTTGCCCGGAACCAGAATCACCTGCTTGAGATCCTGCACATGGTCCGTACCGACGCGCACGAGCAACTCCAGCGGTTCGAAATCCGGGGTCGTGAACTGCACCCGGTAGCTGCCGGCCGGAAGACTCTCGAACTGGAACCGGCCGTCGTTGTCGGTCGTGGCCGTCAGGCCCAGCGATTCGATCTTCACCTCGACGTTGCTCAGCGCCACGCGCCCGTTGCGCGATACCACCGTGCCCCGGACCCCGCCCTGCTGGGCGTAGGAGACGAAGCTCACGGCGGCGAGCATCAGAAAAAGTAGAGCTTTCAGTTTCATACAATTATTGTTAGCTGGTTATTTGCCAATGTAGATATAGACGGGGAAGTGGTCGCTGAAGCCCCCCTGGAAGTCGTTGCCCACGAACGTACGCAGCGGATAGCCCTTGTACTGACCCTCCTTCTGCAGCATGTAGGGACGGCGGAAGATGCCTCCGTAGAATTTCGAGTGGCCGACGGGCAGAATCTTCAGCTTGCCGGTCGATCCCGTAGCCAGATTCTCCGATACGATGATGTTGTCGAACAGGTTCCACTCGTCGCGATAGGCCAGCGTGCCGTATCCGGCCTTCAGCAGCGCGATGAACGGATTGAACATCTCGCCCTTGTGGACCTCCTTGATCTTGCCCCTGGCCTGCAGGCACTCCACGACGCTGCGGTCCGTGGCGTCGTCGTTCAGGTCACCCATCACCACCACCTTCGTGGCCGGATTCCGCGCCATGACCGAATCGACGATGTGCTTCACCTGGCGGGCGGCCTCCTCACGCTTGGGCGACGAGGCCTCCTTGCCGCCCAGACGCGACGGCCAGTGGTTCACCACGAAGAAGAACGGCTCGCCCTCGATCGTACCCCACATCGTCACGAAATCACGTGTCCGGAAATCGGGCATCCCCGGCATCACGAAGCGGTGCGGGGCGCTTCCCTCCAGCTTGAAGACATCCGGACGGTAGAAAAATCCCACATCCACGCCGCGCGCATCGGGCGAATCATAATGTACGATGCGGTAGTTGCCGTGTGCGAGTTTGGGCTGCGCGATGACATCCTCCATCACCGAACGGTTCTCGATCTCCGAAACGCCGATCACCACCGGGAAATCCCTGTCCTCGGCCGCAATGTCGAACAACACGCGTTCGAGATTGCCCAGTTTCTTCTCATACTTGACCGTGTTCCACCGCTTGGGACCGTCGGGCGTAAACTCCTCGTCCTTCACTCCGGGATCGTTGATCGTGTCGAAGAGGTTCTCGAAGTTGTAGAAGACCACTTTATAGGGCTTCTGCGCAAAGCACGCCACCGCCACCAATAGGGCGATCAGTCCTGTCAAAAGGTTTTTCTTCATAAGGTTGTGCAGTTAAGTAAACATATGTCTGTCAGTTAATTGCCAGTCCGGGCCATTGCGTCGCATCGGGTTCGCGGCTCTTCACCTCGGCGGCCACCGCCGGATCGAGGTTCCGGAAGAAGGTGAAGCCCGTCAGCTGCTCGACCTTCTCAACCGTACAGGCCGCATCGAGCAGTTTGGTCTGGCCGCCCGCCCGGTCATTCGTGAAGATGAAGCCCACGGCCTGCAGTTCGTCGGCCGAGAACTCCCAGATTTGCCGGTTTTCGTTCTGTCCGCGCTTCTGCTTGAGCAACACCTTCCAGCACTTGTCGGGATAACCGACCCGCTTGCCGCTGCGGTCCGTAATGGTCCGCCCCGAAAGGTGTGCGCCCGTGACGACGAACAGCGTATCGTAACGCATCTCGGTGACCGACGTCGGCGCCCAGTTGCGGACCAGCGTCTCGAGCCGCACCCAGCTGCCGCTGTTGAAGTTATAGTTCTGCGGCATGATGTTCGTGGCGTAGAAGGTCATCGCGTTGGTGGCCGCCGTATTGTAGCGGTCGGCCGAGGGGCACTGGTGACCGCGGGCATCGCCCGTGCCGTACGACTGGACGATATTGGCCTGCTGCGACTGCTCGATCACGGGCAGCTGCGCATTGGGATCATAGGCCCAAACGTCCGTACGTCCCGTATTGGGCGAGGTGTAGCACCCGTGCAGCGGGTAGGCTACCCACAGCGATATGCGGTTCGCAGCATCGAAGCAGATCGAATAGTTGCGCCGTACGCCCCCCATGAGGTACTTGCTCGTCGTGAGGAGCGTCGTATGATAGGTTTTGTAGATATAATCGCTACCCTGACGATAGGCGGGCTGCTCGCCCCAGGAGCGCTGGTAGTCGGCCGCATCCGTTGAGGAGGCTGCGGGCATCTGCCACATCTGCAGCAGGGTTGAATAACCGTTGGCAAAGGTTACGGTGATTTCGGCCGTGCGGTACTGGTCGGAGGTATTCACCTCCAGCACGAGGGGCAGATCCTGCCCCACAACCCCGGCTGCCACCGTGGTATTGGATTCGAACGAGCACCACTTCTCCCCTCCGTCGAAAGCGAGGGTTGCGGCATAGGCCATGCCGGCCGGGCCGAGGGTGATGATCCGGTTCGATGTAGCGTTACAATTCACGGTTGTAGCGGCGAGCGACGCGGAAGAGGCCGCAGTGTCCTCGTCCTTGCTGCATCCCGAGAAAAGGACAAGCATTGCGAGCATCACGCCGGTCAAGCCTGTCTTGTGGAAAAGGTCAGAAAACATCAAAAACAGCGGTGGGAATAGAAAATTGTGAGATTGTTTTTTAGAAAACCAAACTCTTGACGGGGCATCTTGCAATACCCCGCCAAGAGTGGTTGGTTTATAAGTCGGTTTCCTCGACTGACAGAATTATTGCTTGTTACTATTCATAGGTAAGTTCAAGCGTCGTAATCTGTGCATTGTGCGAGGAATTTACGCGGATGCAATACGGCGTGTTTACAGCCGTGTCGGACAGATTATACGTGTAGGTATACGGATCAGTCTGTTCCCATTTGATAGGAGTACCTCCACTTACAAAGTTACCGTTGACATCTGCAATTCCAACCATCACGCTGCCCGATGCACCTTTGCGGCTCACAGCGACAATCTTCGTCAGTGCCTTACCGGCAACGGCAGGCAACTGTACATATGCGCCATTCTTACCGAAGATCAAATAGTTAATGAACTTATACCCGTTCGAACCATCCGATACAAAGGTGAAATCGTAACCCGAGAAGTTAAAGGTTTTCGTTTCCGTCTCATAATCGCTCGTAGGAGCCCCTGACGGATAATTGCCCGTAAAATCTACAGAGATAACCGTAGGATCACCTCCAGTCGAAGGAGCCGTCTGCATCAAGGTCACCTGATCCAGCACGGTGCCGTTTGCGGCCTTCATCACCAGCGTGGCCGTATAGGCTGTATCACCCGTATTGTTACCCTTGGCCGAGACCTCAACCGATCCCGTCTTCGGAGTTACCGAGAACTTGTCGGCATTGGCACCCGTGATCTCGAACGTTACGGTTCCGGCTGCGTCGTTGGCCTCGTAGTTCAGCGTCTGAGCCTTCGGATCGGTAGCTGCGAAGGTTTCAGGCTGCGTCGTGAAGCTGCCGCTTGCCACCGACGCATTCTCCGTCACCTTGCGGGCTACAACCGTGAAATAGGTGCCGGTATTCTTCGCCGATCCGTTGTTCACGAACCAGCCCTCAACATCGACAACCTTGCCATCGAACGACGACGCATTCAGATCATCATTCGGCGCCGAAATCGATCCCGTATATTCGGACTCGAACAGGAATTTCAGATTGATGAACTCACCGGCCGACAGCGTTCCCGTCATCTTTACGTACGTAACCTTGGGAGCGGTCATCATGCCGGCAATGTTTTCGGCGGTAACCTCCGTCGGAGTCAGCGTCGGCATCGTACCGGCAGCCGTCGAAAGGATAGTGGGTTCAGCGAGCTGAAGAGCGCCTCCATACATCGAAGCCTTACCCGACACGCTAACCGTGCTGCCTTCGGCCGGAATCTGCGATGCTACAGCGTCATAACCCATGTAAACGAGGATAGCGCCCGTTTTGTCCTGCATAACGAAGCCCTGCTTGTAGGTACCTACAACCGTAGCGCCCTCGATCGTATAGGTCGCACCGGACTCGGTAACCTGCGAGATGGTACCCTGGGTGGGAACCTCCGGAGTCAGCTCCGTACCGTCACCGCCTTCATAGAGCTTGAAGTCGTCCAGACGCAGCGATGCACCACCCGTATAGGAGTCAAAACGCACCGAAATCTTGTCCGTCGAAACACTGGCAGGCAGCTTGAACATCGCCGTGCAGAGGTACCACGAACCCGTACCGAGTTTTTTGGTCGTGATCTCGACAGGCATCCATGCCGAGCCGTCGGGATTTACCGAGAACTTCAGCGTCGATGCCGTAACATCGCCGAACGTCGGCGTGTAGGGCGACGCTTGCAGCGTCGATACGGTGTTCAGCGCCGTGAACGTGAAGGTGAAATTCGTGTTCGTGCCGACATTGATGTCGTTGATGTCGAAATTGGCCGTACTGTTCATGTAGGCATAGGGATAACCCGAAACCTCAGCCTTTTCGTCATCGGTCGGATCGTAATCCTTGCCGCTGTTGCGAACCGATGCGCTGTTGCCGCCGTAGGTCACACCCGACTGATCGAGCGTTCCGCCGCGCGTCCAACCCGTAAACTTGTCCACATACGGCCAATAGGTACCATCCTTCTCGACCGTCGTACCGCAATTCTCCGAGTAGAGAGCAGCGGTCGTCGGCACATAGCTGTCGGTCTGCTCGATCTTGATCGTGGCCGAAACATCCGTCGCCACACCAATACCCGGAATCGTACCCGAGGTCGTCACCTTTACCGTATAGGAGCGTGCTGTCGCTGCCTCAGTCAGGTCAAAGGTTACCGTCGTGGTTCCCTTGCTACCCGAGGACAGACTCGGGGTGCAGGCGCTGGCATCAGCGCCGTTTTCGCCCGTAACGGTCATCGTCCAGTCACCCGACGACTCAATGGTGACGGCCTCCGTCGTTCCACCTGCAAGGCCTATGCTAAGCGTTGTGGTACCCTGTCCGTTCACCGTGATCGACGGCATCCCGCCGCCATCATCCGGATCATCGTCCGAACATCCCGTAAAGGCCGCTACAGCCAATGCCGAGAGGAACAATGTCTTCCAAAGATTGACTTTTTTCATAAAAGTGAGTGTTAGTTAGAAATAAAAACAGTAGCCTATTTGATTTATTTTTTAAAATATAGCATACATAATATGAATATTACGCCCCAAAGTTAAAATTATTTCCCGGCTTTACAAAGTTTTGTAACATTCTTTTAATATAAATCGGAACATTCGGGACTTTTCCCGGCTCTCAGCGAATACGATCCGTGCTCCGAACCAGCAGCTCATCCCGGAATATGGCCCGCACCGACAACCACGCAAACAACAGTCCTACAACCGGTAAAACAATCGTGGCCTGCATCCCGTGGGCCGACTGAGACAGCTCCGCGACGACACGGCACCCCAGGTAATAATAGATCCCCTCCATCAGCGCACTGCCCAACAGAAGCACCATCTCAACCACACACAGCCGGATCTGAAGCATCCGCTTGCGATACAGAAATACAGTCACCAGAGGCAGAACCGCCGCCAATACCAGCAGAATGCCCAGATAAACCGCCGAATAAAGCTCCTCGCCGTCGGCACTCTTCAAGGCAAAGGCATAGAGCGAAAACTCCTCGCCTGAACCGCCGAACCAGGCCAGACGGGTGAACAGCGTGACCGTGACAAGCGCCGTTACGATCAACAGATAAAGTGTTTGAATGCGTTGTATCATCGTTTACAGGGTTTTATCAATCAGATAGGTATTGCGATCCGTCGAATTGCGGTTGATCAGCTCGCCGAGGAAGCCCGCCAGAAAGAGCTGTACGCCCAGAATCACCGCCAGAATCGCCAGATAGAACAACGGCTGGTCCGTTACGGCCCGCAGCGGAAGCCCTTGGGACTGTTTCCAGAGTTTCTCGCCGATCAGCCAGCAGGTCGTACCCCCGCCCAGAAGGAACATCAGCGTCCCGAGACTACCGAAAAAGTACATCGGAGATCGGCCGAAATGGGTCATGAACATCACCGATATCAGGTCGAGATACCCCTTCACCGTGCGCTCCAGACCGAATTTCGAGTGCCCGTACTTGCGGGCGTGGTGCTCGACAACCTTCTCGCCGATGCGCCGGAAACCCGCCTGCTTGGCCAGGATCGGAATGAAGCGGTGCATCTCGCCGTAGACCTCGATCGACTTGACCACCTTGCGGCGGTAGGCCTTCAGACCGCAGTTGAAGTCGTGGAGACGGATGCCCGAGGCCCGGCGGGCCGTCCAGTTGAAGAATTTGCTCGGCCAGCGCTTGCCGATCGGATCGTAGCGCTTCTTCTTCCACCCCGAGACCAGGTCGTAACCCTCCTCGAGGATCATCCGACGCAGGGCCGGAATCTCGTCGGGCGAATCCTGCAGGTCGGCATCCATCGTGAAGACCACCTCCCCTTCGGCAGCCGCAAAACCGCAGTACAGCGCGGCCGACTTGCCGTAGTTGCGGCCGAAGCTGATGCCCCGGATGGCCGGATAGCGCTGCTTGAGCTCCTCGACCACCCGCCACGAGTGGTCCGACGATCCGTCGTCGACGAAGATCAGTTCGTAGGTGAGGTGGTTTTCGCGTGCCACGCGGTCGATCCACGCCGCAAGCTCGGGCAGCGACTCCTCCTCGTTGTAAAGCGGAACGACGACCGAAATATCCAGTTTGTCCATTACGCGTTCTTGGTAGTGTTGGTGTCGGTGTCGGTGTTGGTGTCGGTGTCGGAATCCCCCTCCCCGCTCCGCGAATCGTTCGCCGGAGCGAAGACCGGCGCTTCACGACGTGCATAGGCCGAGATGAACAGGCCGAAGAAGCCCCCCTTGACGAGAGCCCCAACGATGGCCGAGAAGATTAGCGCCAGCGGCGAGTAGAGCATGCGGGACACCAGCAGGATCTGGTCGTCGGTGTAGAAGCCCGTCGACTCCAGCAATTCGATCTGCGGAGCCATCATCGCCTCGTACTTCGAGGCGAAGAGCCAGTTGGCAGCCACGCTCATGTAGGCGCCGTCGAGGAATCCCGCACAGAGCATCACCGCCAGAATAAACCGCAGGCACTGCCCATAGCTGTAACCGTTGGCTCCGTAGCGGGCCACACGCTGCTTCGTGAAGAAGGTCAGCAGACCCAGAAAGAGAAGCAGGGACACCAGGGATATGATCGCATGCCGGGTATAGAAGTTCAACGTATCGAACACAAAGGCGACCAACGCCATGATTACGCCGTAGAAGGCGGCATCTTTCCAGAAATTCGTCTTTTCCATCTATTTTTATATTGCTCTTTTCCTAAACGTCTCCTCGGCCCTTCCGCCCCGGCCTCTTCTCTCTGCCGGGGGGGGGCTTCTCTCAGCCGCGGCCTCTTCTCTCTGCCGGGGGGGGGCTTCTCTCAGCCGCGGCCGCCGTCGCATCTCGCCCGATCCCGGTCTCTCGCCCCCTCGCTCTCGGCACCCGGCGGTTGTCTCTCGGCACCCGGCGGCTTACTGCAGGTCGCCCCGGCCTTCGCGCAGGATCTCCGGCTCGTCGCCCGTCAGGTCAACCACCGTCGTGGGGACATTGTCGCCGATCCCGCCGTCGATGACCAGCGATACCTCGCGGCCGTAACGCTCCTCGATCAGTTCGGGATCGGTCGTGTACTCCACCACCTCGTCGTCGTCCTTGACCGACGCGGTGATCATCGGGCTCCCCAGCGCCTCGACCACCGCCCGCGCCACAGGGTGCGACGGAATGCGGATCCCGATCGTGCGGCGCCGTTCCAGCGCCTTGTCCGGAACCCGCGACGAGGCCGGCAGGATGAAGGTGAACGGTCCCGGAAGATTGCGCTTCAGAATCCGGAACGCCGCGTTGTCCACCCTGCAGTATTCGGCCACCTGGGCAATATCGCAAAAAACGACGCTCAACGAATCCTCGCTGCGCCCGCGCAACCGGCGAAGCCGCTCGATGGCCCGCGCCGAACGCAGCGAACACCCGAAGGCATAGACACTGTCGGTGGGATAAATCACCACCCCGTCGCGCTCCAGGGCCTCCACAACCCGTTTCAACTCCTTTTCCGAAGGATTCTGTCCGTAGATCTTCACCAACATGGGACCGCAAATATAATGAAATTATTTAATCTTTCGCCGATTAAGTTCGGCACTGTAGGCCCGGGCGTTGCGATTGTGCTCGGAGAGGGTGCGCGCGAAGTTGTGATAGCCGTCAAAAGTCGGCCGGGCGCAGAAATAAAGATAATCGTGCTCCTCGAAGTGAAGCACCGCTTCGATGGCACTCTTGCCCGGCATGCAGATCGGAGAAGGCGGAAGACCCCGGTTTACATAGGTATTGTAGGGCGACGGCGTCTTCAGATGTCGGTGGAGAATGCGGCGCAGCGTGAAATCCTGCAGGGCGTATTTCACCGTGGGATCGGCCTGCAGGGGCATGCCGCAGCGCAGGCGGTTGATGTAGACCCCGGCGATGCGGGGCATCTCGTCGCTCTTCGAGGTCTCCTCGTAGACGATCGAGGCCAGGGTCATCACCCCGAGCCGGCTCAGACCGCTGCGCTGGCGCAGGGCATCACGTTCGGGCGTCCAGAAACGGTCGTACTCGCGTTTCATGCGCAGCACGAAGTCCCGCGGCGAAACCGTCCAGTAGAATTCATAGGTGTCGGGAATGAACATCGAGAAGAGCGTCACGCTGTCGAAACCCACCTCGGCGGCCATCTGCGGCGAGGTCAGCACATCCATCAGCGCCGCCGAGTCGGCATCGAGCTGCCGCGAGAGGCGCCGGGCCAGCTGGGCCGGCGTGCGCACGTTCTGGATCGTCACCCGAACGGGGGTCTGCATGCCGAGTTTGAGCATGCGGACGATCTCGATGACGCTCATGCCGGGACGCAGCACGTAGTGGCCCGGTTTGAAGCTGTCGGCCAGGCGAAGCCGCCGGGCATAGGCCCGGAAGGCGGCATGGCGACGGATCGACGGCAGCAGCGAATCGGTCAGCTGATCGTACGTGGCCGTGCGGCTGACGAAGAGTTCGCGCTGCGCCGGAACCGCACTGCCCCGGAACTCGATAAACAGAAGGACAGCCCCCACGACCACGACAACTGCAACCCCCGCAAGGATGCGCAACAAGGTTTTTTTCTGCATTTCGCCTGATTTTTTTGCAAAGATAGGAAAATATTCCTACTTTTGCATCCCGGGTGAGTCTTACACGACCAGCTCCTGCAGAATCCCCCAGGCGAGGAATCGAGCAAGGGTATGTGGTTGTAGCGGTGCGATGCAAGTAGCTCACCCTTTTTTTGTGCCCTGCGGCGTCCGGCTTCCCGGACGCCGCTTTTTTTAAAGGCCCGGAAATCAGAGGAATGGACGGGCGTCCCGGCGTGCACGCTCTTCCGCCTCTCGCCGGCGAAGCGGCGAAAGATGCCGCCGGAGGTGACGCCATACCGTGCGCAGCAGGTCCGCAGGCAGGGAGTCGCCGTAGACCATCCGCCGCATCCAGCGGAACCGCCGCCAGCGCCGCCATCGGAAGCAAATCCCGCGCCAGAACCCCTCGGGAATGGCCGCCGGAAAATCCGCTCCCGCATCGCGGCATCGGGAGCCTCCACCCCTGACGCCGGGAATCCTCCCCCCCGCCGCAAAAACCGCGCCCGGCGAAAACACCCGATGTAAATGAAGCAAATATTTTTCCTTTCGACAGGAAAAAACTATCTTTGTCCATCTGAAACCGTATTTGCGCCATGAAAGGTATCGTCCTGGCCGGAGGCTCCGGCACCCGCCTCTACCCGATCACAAAGGGAGTCAGCAAACAGATGCTCCCGATCTTCGACAAACCGATGATCTACTACCCCATCTCGGTGCTGATGCTGGCCGGAATCCGCGAGATCCTGATCATCTCCACACCCGTCGACCTGCCCGGATTCAAACGCCTGCTGGGTGACGGCTCCGATTTCGGCGTGCGCTTCGAATATGCCGAACAGCCCTCGCCCGACGGCCTGGCCCAGGCCTTCCTGATCGGCGAACGGTTCATCGGCCCGGAGAGCGTCTGTCTGGTGCTGGGCGACAACATCTTCCACGGATCCGGCTTCACGGGCATGCTCCGCCAGGCGGTCCGCGCCGCCGAAGAGGAGGGCCGTGCCACGATCTTCGGATACCGCGTCGAGGACCCCGAGCGCTACGGCGTGGCCGAGTTCGACGCCGCGGGCAACTGCCTCTCGATCGAGGAGAAACCCGCCCGCCCGAAGTCCAACTACGCCGTCGTCGGACTCTACTTCTACCCCAACAAGGTGGTGGAGGTAGCCAAAGGCATCAGGCCCTCGGCCCGCGGCGAGCTCGAGATCACGTCCGTGAACCAGACCTTCCTCCAGACCGGCGAACTGCGCGTCCAGACCCTGCAGCGCGGGTTCGCCTGGCTCGACACCGGAACCCACGACTCGCTGGCCGAAGCCTCGATCTTCGTCGAGGTGATCGAAAAACGCCAGGGGCTGAAGATCGCCTGTCTGGAGTCCATCGCCTTCCGCATGGGCTGGATCTCGGCCGACAAATTGCGCGAACTGGCCCGGCCGATGTCGAAAAACCAGTACGGACAATACCTGCTGAAGGTGGCCGACGAGACGGAGGCCGGCGACCCGCAACTCCTTGCAGAATGACTTCACATTCCTGTATGCCATGGAGGTAATCAAAACCGATATCGACGGGGTGGTCATCATCGAACCCCGCCTCTTCCGCGACGAACGCGGTTATTTCTTCGAATCGTTCTCGCAGCGTGATTTTCAGGAAAAGGTCTGCAACACACGCTTCGTCCAGGACAACGAGAGCAAGTCGACTTACGGCGTGCTCCGCGGACTGCACTTCCAGAAGCCGCCCCATGCGCAGTCGAAACTCGTACGGGTCATCCGGGGGGCCGTGCTGGACGTGGCGGTCGACATCCGCCGCGGCTCGCCGACCTTCGGGCGCCACGTCGCCGTTGAACTCTCGGGCGAAAACCACCGCCAGCTCTTCATCCCGCGCGGGTTTGCCCACGGATTCAGCGTCCTGACCGACGAGGTGATCTTCCAGTACAAGTGCGACAACTTCTATGCCCCGCAGTCGGAGGGAGCCCTGGCCTGGGACGACCCCGATCTGGGGATCGACTGGCGGATCCCGGCCGAACGGATCCTCCTCTCGGAGAAGGACCGTCACCACGACCGTCTGCGCGACGCCGGGTGGCTCTTTGACTACCACGAAAAACTCTATTGAGCGATGAATATACTCGTAACGGGCGCCAACGGCCAGTTGGGACGCGAAATGCAGCGTCTGGGAGCCGTTTCGCCCAACAACTACCTCTTTACGGATGTCGCCGAACTCGACATCACGGACCCGGAGGCCGTCCGCCGCTGTGTGACCGGAAACCGCATCGAGGCCATCGTCAACTGCGCCGCCTACACCAACGTCGAACGCGCCGAGGAGGACGAGGCTACGGCCGACCGGCTGAACCGCGCCGCCGTCGGGAATCTGGCCCGGGCGGCCGCCGAAGCCGATGCGCTGCTCGTCCACGTGTCGACGGACTACGTCTTCGACGGCTGCGCCTCGCTCCCCTACACCGAGGAGGACCCAACGGCCCCCCGCAGCGCCTACGGCCGCACGAAACTCGCCGGCGAAGAGGCCGTCCGGGCCTCGGGATGCCGCCATCTGATCCTGCGCACCGCCTGGCTCTACTCCGAATACGGAAATAACTTCCTGAAGACGATGCTCCGTCTGACGGCCGAACGCGAAACGCTCAACGTCGTCTTCGACCAGGTCGGGACGCCGACCTATGCCGGCGATCTGGCACTGGCCATCTTCTCGATCCTCGAGGGCGGCCTGGACCGCGGCCACGAGGGAACGTATCACTTCTCGGATGAGGGCGTCTGCTCGTGGTACGACTTCGCCGTGGAGATTGCCCGCGCTGCGGGCCACGACCGCTGCCGCATCTCGCCCTGCCGCACGGCCGACTACCCCACCAAGGCCGTACGCCCCGCCTTCTCGGTGCTCGACAAGGGCAAGCTCAAACGCACGTTCGGCATCGAGATCCCCCACTGGCGGGAGTCGATGTTCTACTGTCTGAAACGTCTGCAGGCCATGCAGAACCAACCCTCGGAACAATCATGAAACGAAACATCCTCGTTACGGGCGGCGCCGGATTCATCGGCTCGCACGTCGTCCGGCTGCTGGTCACGAAATACCCCGACTACCGCATCATCAACCTCGACAAGCTGACCTATGCCGGCAATCTGGCCAATCTGCGGGACATCGAACAGCGGCCGAACTACACCTTCGTCCGCGGCGACATCTGCGACTTCGAGGCTGTCAGCGAGCTGATGCGCCGCTGCGAGGTCGACGGAATCATCCATCTGGCCGCCGAAAGCCATGTCGACCGTTCGATCCGCGACCCGTTCACCTTTGCACGGACCAACGTCCTGGGGACCCTCTCGCTGCTCGAGGCGGCCCGCCGCTACTGGGAGTCGCGTCCCGAGCGATTCGAGGGCAAACTCTTCTACCACATCTCCACGGACGAGGTCTACGGGGCGCTGGAGCTGACCCACCCCGAGGGGATTGAACCGCCGTTCTCAACCACGGCCTCCTCCTCGGAGCACCACCTGGCCTACGGCGAGGAGTTCTTCCGCGAGACGACGAAGTACAACCCGCACAGCCCCTATTCAGCCTCCAAAGCCTCGAGCGACCACTTCGTCCGGGCCTATCACGACACCTACGGCATGCCGACCCTGGTGACCAACTGCTCGAACAACTACGGCCCCTATCAGTTTCCCGAAAAGCTGATTCCGCTCTTCATCAACAACATCCGTCACCGCCGGCCGCTGCCCGTCTACGGACGGGGCGAAAACGTCCGCGACTGGTTGTACGTCGAGGACCACGCCCGCGCCATCGACCTGATCTTCCATCGCGGCCGCGTGGCCGAAACCTACAACATCGGCGGTTTCAACGAGTGGAAGAACATCGACCTGATCCGGGTCGTCATCCGGACGGTCGATCGTCTGCTGGGCCGCCGCGAAGACGAGGACATGGATCTGATCACCTTCGTAACGGACCGTCCCGGCCACGACATGCGCTATGCGATCGATTCGTCGAAGCTGCAGCGCGAACTGGGCTGGGAACCCTCGCTGCAGTTCGAGGAGGGGATCGAGAAGACCGTGCGCTGGTATCTGGACAACCAGACCTGGATGGACAACATCACCTCGGGCGAGTACGGGAAGTATTACAAGAAGTATTACGACGAGATGTACCGGAACCGTTAGTTTTCCCGACCAATATCCGCAAGCATGAAATTCCGCTCCGTGCACGAGATCCATCAACTGATCCGGGACAAAAGGCGTCACCAGGACCATATTCGGGCCGAGATCTCCAACCAATACTATCAAGCCTCGGACAGACCGCTCGATCCGCACCGGAGGATGGTCATCCTGATGATCGACGGCCACACGCTGCATGGCGGAATGGCCGACCGCATCCGCGGCTGTCTGGGGATCTACGCCCTGTGCAAAAAACGAAATATCCCGTTTCGCATCAACTGGTGCTATCCGTTCGACCTGCGGCTGTTTCTGGAGCCCGGCAGCTACGACTGGCGGATCGATCCCCGGCAGATTGTCTACGAAACCCCCTATTCGCAACCCGTGGCACGCTATACGTTCGATCTCCCCGGCGAGGAGTTCTGGGACAAATGCGCAGTCGCCCGGCAGCTGCGCTCTGACTCCCACACGCAGTATCACCTCTACACCAACACGATGCTCTGCCGCAAGGCGTGGAGCCGATCTTTCGGTGAACTCTTCAAACCCTCGCCGCTGCTGCAGCAGGCCATCGACAAGAACCGCAGCGAGCTGAACGGCCCCTACGTCTCCTTCACGCTCCGGTTCCAACAGCTGCTGGGCGACTTCAGGGAGGGGCCCTTCCCGGTGCTGGAGGAACCCGAACGGGAGCGACTCATCGAAAAGTGTCTGGACAAACTCGCGGAGCTGATCAGCCGCGTGCCCCAATCCCGCCGCATTCTGGTGACCTCCGACAGCATCACGTTCCTCAACCGCGTCCGGCAGCTGCCCCGGACCTACGTCATCCCCGGGGAGGTGGCCCACATGAATTATCCGGGCGAGAGTCAGGTCTTCCTGAAATCGTTCCTCGACTTCTACCTGATCATGGGGGCCGAAGAGGTTCATCTGCTGCAGACCGGACAGATGTACCGAAGCGGATTCCCGCAGTTCGCCGCCGAAATCGGCCGCAAGCCCTTCATCGTGCACACCTTCTGAGCCCATTCGGGCAGGCGGGCGGGAGGACTTCCCTCCCGTTCGGTGCTCCGCAACAAAGACGCGGGCCCCGCAAATCCGATCGGATTGCGGGGCCCGCCGTTTCTGCGGCCAAAAGCCGCAAAGGGTTACTCGAGCGTAAACTCCACCTGACCGCGGATATCATCCGAGGCAGCTCCCACATAGGCCGTGAAGCGTCCCGGTTCAGCCACCCACTGTCCCTTCGTGTCGTCGTAGTAACGCAGCGCCTCGGGGGCAATTTCAAACGTGACGGTCCGCGTCTCGCCCGGGGCCAGCTGCACCTTCTCGAAGCCCTTCAGCTCCTTCACGGGGCGCGGCAGCGACGACTCCTCGTCTCCGATATAAAGCTGGACCACCTCGGCGCCCGCCCGATCGCCCGTATTGGTCACATCGGCCATCACGTGCAACACGCCCTTCGACGTCAGCGTCGTACGGTCGGCCTTCACGTTGCCGATCTCGAAGGTCGTATAGCTCAGGCCGTGGCCGAAGGCAAACAGCGGACGGATCGCCTTCGTATCGTGCCAGCGGTAACCGACCAGAATGCCCTCGTTGTAGCGGACCGAATCGCCGCCCGGGAATTCGCCCACGGCATGCGCCGCATTGTCCTCCAGCCGGACGGGGAAGGTGAAGGGAAGCTTGCCCGACGGATTCACCCGTCCGAAGAGCACGTCGGCCAACGCATGTCCCGTTTCCGAACCCGAGAACCAGGCCTCCAGAACCGCCGGAACCCGATCCAGCCACGGCATGGCCACGGCATTGCCCGAAACCAGCACGACGGTCAGATGGGGATTGGCCGCCGCAAGGGCCTCAATCACCCGATCCTGCGCGTAGGGCAGCCCGTACTGCCGACGGTCGGTGCCCTCGCAGTCCTGACAGGCGCTCTTGTTCAGTCCGCCCACGAAGATCACCGCATCGGCCCGCTTTGCCGCCTCAACGGCATCGGCAATCAACTGCTCCTCGCTGCGCGTTTCGGAGAGGTCCTGGCCCGTCTCGACGCCGTTGTAGGAACCCGTCGGATCACCCACGTATCCGCGTTCGAAGGTCACCTCACAGCGATCGCCCACCGCCTCGAGGATCCCCTCCATCGGCGTATATTCGTGGCGCACCTTCAGCGACGAGGAGCCCCCGCCGACGGTCATCATCTTCACGGCGTTCTCCCCGACGACCAGCAGCCGCTTCACCGCCACGGAATCCAGCGGAAGCTCCCCGCCGTCGTTCTTCAGCAGCACCATGCCCTCGCCGGCAATCCGCCGGGCCGCGGCCAGATGCTCCGGAGAGTTCAACGACCCGAAGGGCTTGTGCGTATTCATCGCCGTGCGGAAGTTCAGCCGCAGCACCCGGCGCACCTTGTCATCCAGCGTCGCCAGATCGGCCTCGCCCCGGCGCAGCATCTCCAGGTAAGGGAATGCCAGATAGTAGTTGTCGTAGGCGTTGCGCGTTCCGGCCCGCAGTCCGTCGGTTCCGGTGCCGAACTCGAGGTCCAGTCCGTTCTCGGCCGACTGTTTCGTGTCGTGGGCTCCGCCCCAGTCGGAGATCACCGCTCCGTCGAAGCCCCACTCACCTTTCAGAATGTCGTTGAGCAGGTATCGGTTGTGGCAGCAGTGCTCCCCCCAGTATTTGTTATAGGCACCCATCACCGACCAGGCTCCGCCCTGCCTGACGGCCGCCTCAAAGGCCGGAAGGTAGATCTCGCGAAGCGCCCGGTCATCCACAACCACATTCACCGAGTGGCGGCGCGTCTCCTGATTGTTGAGCGCAAAGTGTTTCACGCAGGCCGCCACGCCGTTCTTCTGCACCTCGCGGACATAGGGAACCACCATCCGCGAGGCCAGGTAGGGATCTTCGCCCATATACTCGAAATTACGACCATTCAAGGGGGTGCGGTAGATGTTCACGCCGGGACCCAGCAGCACATCCTTTTCGCGGTAGCGGGCCTCCTCTCCGATCGAACGGCCGTAGAGGGCCGCCATGCGGGGATTCCACGTCGCGGCCAGGCACGTCAGGGCCGGAAATGCCGTACAGGAGTCATTCGTCCAGCGGGCCTGGTTCCATTCGTCCCACAGCACCTCGGGGCGGATTCCGTGGGGGCCGTCCGTACACCAGAGTTCCGGAATGCCGAGTCGCGGCACTCCCGCCGACGAGAATTTCGACTGTGCGTGCAGCACGGCCACCTTCTCTTCGAGAGTCATGCGGGAAAGAGCGTCTTCGATCCGCTCTTCCAGCGGGAGGTTCTCATTCAGGTAGGGGGCTACCGTGGTCGAAGAGCCCCCGTTTCCGGCGCAACCCGCAAAAAGCAGCAACACCGGGACCGTTTTCAAAAAGTTCAGGTTCATCAGGATTATGATTTGAGCAATGAATGATTAAGTACAAAGATAATAAATTAATAAATAGCGCGGCAATGCCTACACGAAAAACCGGTATTTATCGGATTATTCGAACAAAAAAAAGATCGCGGTTTTCACCACGATCTTTTCAGATTTTCCTTTCGGGATTTCAGGTCCCGGTTTTTCAGGGTTTCAGGTCCCGTTCGTACACAATTCTTAACGGAGGCTCTCGATTAGGCGTCCATTCCTCCCCCCCCGTCGGCCCGGACTACTTGGAAGGCTGGGCGGCAGGCGTCTCGGCAGGCGCCTCCGTCGTCGACTCGGCGGCCGGGATCTCGGCCTGCGGCATTGCGGCCGGAGCCTCCGTCTCAAGCATCCGCTCCTGAAGAGCCTTGGCATCCTTGGCAATCTCCGAGTTGCTCTCGGCAACCTTCGTGCTGTCCATGGCCAGCGTGGCTACCAGACTCAGCACCACAATGGCAATGGCCATCGCCCAGGTGAACTTCTCCAGGAAGTGCGTCGTCTCACGGACACCCATCACCTGGTTCGAGGCTCCGAAGTTGGCGGCCATACCGCTCTTGGGGTTCTGCACCAATACCGCGAGGATAACCAGAACACTCGCAATGAGGATCAGCGCAATGCAAATCGTGTATAACATATCATCAAATTTTAATTATTGTTCTGCGTTTTGCGAATTAACTCGGCAAAGTAAACACTTTTTTCGGGATTTAGCAAACTTAATTTGCGATAAATCGCTGCGGCCCGCTCCCGAAGCCCCTGCGAAAGATAAATTTCGGCAAGTTCCTCGCTGACAACCTCGTCGTCATCGTCCAGATCGGGCTGCAGACGCACCTCCACCTCGGGTTCGTCGTCTCGCGCCACGATACGCAGGTCCCGCTCCTGAAGGAACGTGTCGATGATCTCCTCCGAGGTGCGTCGGAGCAGCGCCCCGGCATCCACCCGCTCGCCGCACAGCGAACTCTCCGCACGCCACGGCGCCATCAGCTCCACCCGCGGGTCCATCCCGCCCCGCTCCGCAGCGCGAAGCACCCGCAGCGGCATGAACCACGGCACGGCCGCCACGGCGGCATCCAGTCCGCCCTGCGCCGCGGCCGCTTCGATGAGATATTGCTTCAGATCCGCCATCCCGGTTACCAGTTGGAGGCCGAAGCCTGGAAGATGTCGGTTACGATCTTGTCGACAATCTCGGGAATGAGCGTTCCCTCGACCTCGGTCAGCAGCTGCGTCGATTCGTAATCCTCGTAGGCCGAGAAGGTACGGTTCCACGACGCCTTCTCGTCAAGGGCATTCGTGAAGCGCACCTTGACGGTGATCGTCAGGCGGTTCAACAGCGCGTAGTCGTCGCTCGAGACCGACGAGGTGGTCGAGGTATAGTTCGTGATCTCACCCTCGAAGGCAAAGTCACCCCCCTCGTCGACCTGCATGAGCCGCGTCCGCCGCGAGAACATGTCGACCAGCGCGTCGGTGAGCGTCGAGCTCAGGATCGGCGAGACCATCGTGGCGTTGTTCGGGAAGTAGGCCACCGAGAAGGTCTTCGCATCGGGCGGAATCGAGGCGCCCGACAACGAATATTTGATCGACACGCCGCACGCCGTCAGCAGGCACACGCCCGCGGTCGCCAGGAAGAGTTTCAGATTTCTGTGTTTCAGTTTCATTTCGCGGTATTTGGCGGTCAGACATCCTCGATGCCCAACTCCTTGATTTTACGATACAGCGTCCGTTCGGACATGAACAACTCCGCAGCGGCTTCGCGACGGCGTCCGTTGTTGTGCTTCAGGGCGCGGATGATCTGCTCGCGCTGCATGTCGGCCTTGGTCTTCTCGCGGGGCGGTTCGTCGGTCACCTCCTCGCTCTCGGCATAGACCGGCGCCGAAGGCTGCGCGTCGGCCGCCCCCACCGTCGGTCCGCAGGGCTGGCCCGTCGAGGGGCCGCAGGGCTGGCCTGCCGTGGGTCCGTAGCCCGGCGCCACCTGATGGCCGTAGGCTCCCGGGGTCTGCACCGCCGGAACGTAACGCCCCGGGGTCGTGGTCGGAAGCAGCGCCCGGATATCGCGGACCGGTTCCGAAGCCGCCACTCCGCCGTTGCGGAGCAGTTCGGCCATCATGCGCTTCAGGTCGTTGATGTCGGCCCGCAGATCAAAGAGCACCTTGTAGAGCAGTTCGCGTTCGGTGGACATCGTCTGATCGTCCATGCGCGGGGCGCCGGCCGCCGCCATGGTCGAGGTCCCCTCCTGCGGCGGCAGGTATTTGACCAGCACCTCGGGGGTGATGACCCGCACCTGTTCGATGGCCGAAATCTGCTCGGCGACGTTCTTCAGCTGGCGGATATTGCCCCGCCAGTAGTAGCTCTTCAGCATATCGCGTGCCGCATCGTCGAGCGTCACGGCCGGCATGCGGTACTGCACGGCCACGTCGGCCGCAAACTTGCGGAACAGCAGCGGAATGTCGTCCGGACGTTCGCGCAGCGCCGGAACCGTGATGGGAACCGTCGCCAGGCGGTAGTAGAGGTCCTCGCGGAAGCGGCCCGCGGAGATGGCCTCCGGAAGGTTGACATTCGTGGCCGCCACCACCCGCACGTTGGTCTTCTGAACCTTCGACGACCCCACGCGGATGAATTCGCCCGTCTGCAGCACGCGCAGCAGACGCGCCTGGGTCGAGTGCGGAAGTTCGGCCACCTCGTCCAGGAAGATCGTCCCGCCGTCGGCCTCCTCGAAGTACCCCTTGCGCGCCTCGACGGCCCCGGTGAAGGCCCCCTTTTCATGCCCGAAGAGTTCGGAGTCGATCGTCCCTTCGGGGATGGCCGCGCAGTTGACGGCGATATATTTATTGTGTTTGCGCGCAGAGTAGGCGTGGATCACCTGCGGAAAGAACTCCTTGCCCACGCCGCTCTCTCCGGTGACCAGAACCGTCAGGTCGGTCGGCGCAACACGCAACGCCACCTCCAGCGCCCTGTCCAGCAGGGGCGAGGTGCCAATGATGCCAAAGCGTTGTTTTACGGTGGTTATTTCTGTCATTTTTCAGTCTGTTCGGGCTATTCAATCTGTCAAAAACATCCGAATCAAGTCGGATTCCTTCCCCCTCCCGACTCGGGTTTATTCGGTCCCGGCAGCGGCTTCACGCCCGCAGCACGTTATTCGGCACCTGGTGTCCCCCCCCGCACGGAGTTTATTCAGCCCCGGCAGCGGCCTGCGGCGCCTCGTCGGTCGAGACGGCCGGCAGTTCGATCACTTCGGTCTCCGCCTGCTTCTCGCGCGCATCGTTCCAAAGCCCGAAGGCAATGGCCCCCAACGCCAATACCGCCACAACGACCCCGATCCAGATGAACCAGTCGGCCCGCCGACGCGGCGGCCGGTCGACATAGGTGTAGGCATCGGTATTCTTCGGCGGCTTGCCGTAGCGCAGCCCCCGCACCGACGGATCGGGATTCATCTTCGCCGAACGCGACACATGCGGTTCGGTAAAGGCCGTGCGCACCGCCTCGGCCACCCGTTCGGGATGGACATGCGCGGCATGAGGCGTCTTGCGTCCGTCAGCCGGGGTTTCACGCCCCGAAGCCTCGGACGCCGATCCGGCAGGCTCCGCTCCGGCCGCAGCCGGTGTCAAACCCGTCGCCGGTGATTCGGCAGGGCGCGGCTCGTAATGGAAGGCGATCGTTCCGTTGGGACCGGGTTTCAGGGTTCCGAACCCCTCGAGCCGGTACTCCTCGCCATGCTCCACGGCGTGGCGAACCTCGAAAACCAGCCGGTCGATCTCCCCGGCAGCCTCCAGATCACCCATCCCCTGCTCGCGCAGCAGGCCCCGCAGCACACCGTCGTCCCGCTTGAGCAGCTCCGAAAACAGGATGCTTTGCCCCGGCTCCTTGACGATGAACGCCCCGAGCTGAGGTATGACGAGCCGCTTGTGCGACTCCAGATATTGTGTGAGAACAGCTATCAACACGATCGAATGCAGCTTTGAATCCGGCTCCAAAAATACCCTTTTTCAGAGAAAAAAGCAAAATATGACCCGGTTTTTCAAAATATTCGGACAAAGTGTTGGTTAAAAGAAAAATATTCACCTACTTTGCATCCCGAAATTTTGGAAAATCCAATCGAGCTACTTCCGCCATATTTTCGCCATGTAGCCGAGCCGGATTGTCGAAAAGCCCCTGAACCGACCATGAAAGACAAGTACATCGACCTGATCGAACAGTCGTTCGATTTCCCGCAGGATGAGTTCTCCGTCGAGGACAACGAGCTCAATTTCCACGACATCCCCCTCATGGAGATCATCAAACAGTACGGAACCCCGCTCAAGATCACCTACCTGCCGAAGATCTCCCAGCAGATCAACCGCGCCAAACGCATGTTCAACGTGGCCATGGCAAAGGTCGACTACAAGGGCTCCTACAACTACTGCTACTGCACCAAGTCGAGCCACTTCTCCTTCGTGCTCGAAGAGGCCATGAAGAACGACATCCACCTGGAAACCTCCTCGGCATACGACATCCACATCATCAACGCCCTCTACGACAGCGGAATCATCGACAAGGACCGCTACATCATCTGCAACGGCTTCAAACGCCCGCAGTATGTCGAAAACATTGCCCAGCTGGTCAACGACGGATTCACGAACACCATCCCCGTGCTGGACAACAAGGAGGAGCTCGACCTCTTCGAGGATGCCTTCACCAAAAAATGCAAGGTCGGCATCCGCATCGCCTGCGAGGAGGAGCCCAAGTTCGACTTCTACACCTCGCGACTCGGTATCCGATACAACGACATCGTCGCATTCTACAAGTCGAAACTCAAGAACAGCAAGAAATTCCAGCTCAAGATGCTCCACTTCTTCATCAATACGGGCATCAAGGACACGGCCTACTACTGGAACGAGCTGTCGAAGTGCATGAACGTCTACTGCGAACTGAAGACCATCTGCCCCGAACTGGACAGTCTGAACATCGGCGGAGGTTTCCCGATCAAGAACTCGCTCAACTTCGAATACGACTACGAATACCTCACCGAGGAGATCGTCGCCCAGATCAAGAACATCTGCCAGCGAAACGGAATCGAGGAGCCGAACATCTTCACCGAATTCGGATCCTTCACCGTCGGCGAAAGCGGCGCCGCCCTCTACTCGATCGTCAACCAGAAGCAGCAGAACGACCGTGAAAACTGGTACATGATCGACTCGTCGTTCATCACCACGCTGCCCGACACCTGGGGTATCAACCAGCGCTATATCATGCTGGCCATCAACAACTGGGACAAGGAGTACCAGCGCGTGCTCCTCGGCGGTCTGACCTGCGACAGCGAGGACTTCTACAACTCCGAGTGCCACTCGAACGCCATCTTCCTCCCGAAACTCGAACCCGGCAACACCCAATACATCGGCTTCTTCCATACGGGAGCCTACCAGGAGTCGCTCGGCGGTTTCGGCGGCATCCAGCACTGCCTGATCCCCGCCCCGAAGCACATCGTCATCGACCGCGACAAGTCCAACAACGAGTACTACACGCGTCTGTTCGCCAAGGAGCAGTCCTACCGTTCGATGCTCCGCATCCTGGGCTACTGACCCGGGGCCCGCAAGAGGTGGGCCTGAGGGGGGGGGCTGCAGGGACCAGGCAAGAGAGAGCCGGGAGAGGCCACGGGAGAGAGGACCGGGAGAGGCCACGGGAGAGAGAACCGGAGAGGCTACGGGAGAGAGAGCCGAAGAGGCCACGGGAGAGAGAGCCGGGAGAAGCCACGGGAGAGAGCCGGGAGAGAAACCTGGAGAGAGACCGCAACCGAAGGAGATCAAAAAAGACTAAAGGAGCCTACAAGCCTCCCGAAAGCAACAAACCGGCCGCTCCAACCCTTGGGAAAAATCCCGGACGCGGAACGGGGAAAAGACCAAGTGCCTCCCCGGAAGACAAACCGGCCGCTCCAACCCTTGGGAAAAATCCCGGACCCACAAAACGCAAAAAACCAAGGCCCTGCTTTCAATCGGAAACAGGGCCTTTTTCATTTTTACATTCCCCGCAGAGCCGGAATGGAGAAAAAATTCGTATCTTCGACGACAAAAAACGCATCCGACCTGCCATGAACCGATCCCTCCGACGCCGAATCCTGTTGCTCCTGACCGGAGTGATCGCATGCGGTGCGGGCTTCGCCCGGGGACAAAATCCCGGCACGGAGTGCGATTCACTCAAGGAATGCCAAAACGCCTACGAAGCAGGATATCGAGCCGGTTATGAGGCCGGATACCGGGCCGGCCGGGCCGAAGGCGGCAGCACCGCTCCGAACGGACAAACCGGACTCCGGACCGGCAACCAAACCGGCAAAAACAGCCCGCTGCGCTTCGGGAACACCTCGACAAACCGTTTCGGTGCGGAGCGTCGGAACCTCGGTCAAAAGGCTTTTGCCGATGACAACACCTCCGGACGCCGTTTCATGCACCGTCTCGGAGCCGAATTCCGCCCCGAGTACATCTTCCCGACCAATCCCTTCCTGCGGGGTGAAAACAACACCGGACTCCCCATTGACCTCGCCCTCTCGGGACACCTCCGCTATGCGTTCCAGTTCCGCCCCGGGTCGACCCCCGACCGCATCTACGGCGGCGCCTATCAGGGTCTCGGCGTGGCCTACTACGACTTCCAGCGCCCCGATGAACTGGGCAATCCCGTGGCCCTGTACCTCTTCCAGGGGGCCCGCATCGCACGGCTGGCTCCGCGGCTGACCTTCGACTACGAGTGGAACTTCGGTCTCTCGTTCGGCTGGCAGCCCTACGATCTCAACACGAACCCCAACAACAAGATGATGGGGTCGAAGATCAACGCCTACCTCAACGTCGATCTGCTGCTCCGCTGGCGCATCCTGCGCGAGGTGGACCTCACGGCCGGCGTGGCCCTCACCCACTTCTCCAACGGAAACACCAAATACCCGAACGCCGGGCTGAATTCGCTCGGCGGACGCATCGGACTGACCTGTAATTTCGGACGCCTCTCGCCAGAAACCACTCCCCGGACACTCGGTCCCGCCTTCCCGCGCCACGTGAGCTATGATCTGGTCCTCTTCGGGTCGTGGCGCCGCAAGGGAATCGAGGTCGGCGACAAGCAATATGCCGCCCCGGATGCCTACACAGTCGTGGGATTCAACTTTGCGCCGATGTACAACTTCGGCTACAAGTTCCGCGCCGGCGTCTCGCTGGACGGCGTCTATGACGGCAGCGCCAACGTCATCGCGGCCTCCTCGATCGAACAGCTCGGTTCGACGGCCGAGATCGAAACCGTCAATCCGGGATTCGACCGCCAGATCGCCCTCGGGATTTCGGCCCGCGGCGAGTTTGTCATGCCCTATTTCAACATCGGCATCGGATTGGGTGTCAACGTCCTGCACAAGGGCGGCGACCTCAGGTCGTTCTACCAGATGCTGACCCTCAAGGTTGCCGTCACCCACAGTTCGTTCGTCCACATCGGCTACAGCCTGCGCGACTTCCACATGCCCAACTTCCTGATGCTGGGCGTCGGATACCGCTTCAACAACAAATATCCGCGCCACCGCTGACGCCGGCGGGGCGAAAGACGGAGAACGGCGGCCGAGAGACGGAGAACGGCGGGCTGAACCGATGCCCCGGCAAATGCCTGCTCACGAAGGGTTCGCGACCCGAAATTTGGTGATCCCCGTGACAAACACTATCTTTGCCGAAAAAACCGGACCGATGCAAATCTCGAAAGCCGAATTCAAATGCTCCTCCAAGCGGATCTCCCAGGTCCCCAAGGACAATCTGCCGGACATCGCCTTCATCGGACGCAGCAACGTCGGCAAATCGTCGCTGATCAACCTGCTGACCGGCCGTCAGGGGCTGGCCAAAGTCTCCGGAACACCCGGCAAAACGCGTCTGATCAACCACTTCCGGATCAACGACTCGTGGTATCTGGTCGATCTTCCGGGATACGGTTACGCCCGCACGTCGAAGCTCCAGCGCGGCGAATTCTCGCGCATCATCACCGATTACGTCCTGCGCTGCGAAAAACTGCACTACCTCTTCGTGCTGGTCGACATCCGGCTCGAACCCCAGCGCATCGACCTGCGCTTCATCGAGATGCTCGGCCAGAACGGCGTCCCCTTCGGCATCATCTTCACCAAGATCGACAAACTCTCCAAAACCCAGCGCGAAAAGAGCATCGAACGTTTCCGAAAGGCCCTCGCCGAACAGTGGGAAGAGTTGCCTCCGATGCTGGTCAGCTCCTCCGAACAGGGGCTCGGACGCGACGAAATTCTCGATTTCATCGACTCCTGCCTGAAAGTTTAACATTTGTTGAAAAATAGCGCCCCCCGCGGCGCATTTTTTCATCCTATTATCCTATCTTTGCATCGTCAAAATCCTCGTAACCTATGGCTATCCACAAAATCAAAATCTTTTCCGGCCGCGGTTCGGAGTATCTCGCCAAGAAAATAGCCGCCAGCTTCGGCACGACTCTCGGTCAGGTCGAAGTCCTGCGCTTCAGCGACGGCGAATTCCAGCCCTGCTACAACGAATCGATCCGTGGCTGCACGGTATTCATCATCCAGTCGACCTTCCCGCCCTCGGACAACCTCATGGAACTGCTCATGATGATCGATGCCGCACGCCGCGCCTCGGCCTACAAGGTCGTTGCCGTGATGCCCTACTTCGGCTGGGCCCGTCAGGACCGCAAGGACCGTCCCCGCGTGCCGATCGGAGCCAAACTGGTAGCCAACCTCCTGATGGCCGCCGGTGTCGACCGCGTCATGACGATGGATCTCCACGCCGATCAGATCCAGGGATTCTTCGACGTCCCCGTGGATGCCCTCTACGCCAGCGGTATCTTCGTCCCCTACATCAAGAGCCTCAACATCGAGGACCTCTCGATCGCCGCGCCCGACATGGGCGGCGCCAAACGGGCCAACACCTATGCCAAACACCTCGGTACGCCGATCATCATCTCCCACAAGGAGCGCGCAAAGGCCAACGTCGTGGGCAAGATGACCGCCATCGGTGAGGTCGAGGGCCGCAACATCCTGATCGTCGACGACATGATCGACACCGCCGGCACGATCTGCATGGCCGCCGACATGCTCATGTCGCGCGGTGCGAAGAGCGTGCGCGCAGCCATCACCCACCCCGTGCTGTCGGGTCCCGCCTACGAGCGTATCAACGACAGCGCCCTGGAGGAGGTGATCGTCACGGATACCATTCCGCTCAACCCCGACAAGGATCTGCACAAGTTTACGGTGCTGTCGGTGGCCGACATCTTTGCCGACGTCATCGAACGCGTCCACAACTACAAGGAGATCTCCTCGATCTTCTTCAAATAGGCCGCCCCGAAAGGCTCCGGCCCGAAAACGAAAAGCCCCCGGCGACAGACTGTCGCCGGGGGCTTTTTTAACGCAGATCCCATCCGACTGGAATTACTCCGCCGACCCCGGGCAAGCCGCGGACCGAAAAGCTATTTCTCCCGGTTTTCACGGTTTTCACGGTTTTCACGGTTTTCACGGTTTTCACGGTTTTCACGGTTTTCACGGTTTTCGCGGCTCTCCTGCCCGGAGCGGCCGGTTTCACGTCCGTCACGCCCGTCGCGGCTCTCCTTGTCCCGATCGCCGCGCGTGCGGGCCCGAACATACTCCGTCGGCAGACACCCGACATGCTTCTTGAAACTCGTGGCAAAATACGACGGCGAATTGAAGCCCACCATCGAACTGATCTCCGCAATCGAATATTTACGCTCCAGCAGCAACTGGCAGGCCCGATTGAACCGAATCTTGCGAATGAATTTCGTGGCCGACTCGCCCGTAATGGACTTCATCTTCAGGTGAAGGTTCGAACGACTCATACACAGGGCCTTGCTGAAATCGTTCGACGAAAACTCCTCGTTGTCCAGATTCTCCTCGACGATGCGGATCGCCTTCTTGAGGAACTCCCCGTCCATCGAATTGGAGGTAATCTTGTCGGGATCGATCTCCGCATCGTCCGAATAGTGGTGCCGCATCCGGTAACGGGCCTTCAGCAGGTTCTGGACCTTGGCCGCCAACAGCGTGATCGACAGCGGCATCGGCAGGTAACTGTCCGCTCCGGCCTCGATACCCGTGATCTGCTCCTCGAGGCCCCCATCGGGAGCCAGCATCACCACCGGGATATGGCACGTGCGGATGTTCTGCTTCACCGTCTGACAAAGCTTCAGTCCGTCGACCCCCGGCAGCATCCGGTCGGCAATGATCAGATCGGGCTCAAGACTCTTCAGCTGCTCCAGCGCCTCGTTTCCGTCCGATACCGTAACGACCCGATAGTGCTGGCGGAAATAATCCGCCACGTAACGCGCCACCTCGGCATCCGCTTCGGCAACGAGAATCGTCCCGCGCGTCTGGGCATCGGACTCCTCCGCCGGAAGCGGACTCCCGTCGACACCCAGCCACGCCTCGGGCAGCGACTTCCCCGCATCACGGATGATCGATCCCCGAATGTCGTTCTCCCGGGCCCGCTTCTCGGCCGGATAACTCTCCAGATCGTCCGACAGCGTAATGGTGAACTCCGTGAAACGGCCGGGTTCGCTGCTCAGCGTGACGCTTCCCTGGTGGAGTTCAACGATCCGATGGACGATCGAAAGGCCGATCCCCGAACCCGACGAGGATTCGTCGCCCTGATAGAAACGCTCGAAGACGTGTGCCTGCTGCTCGCGCGTGATGCCGATACCGTTGTCGCGCACCTGGATGCGGAAACACCCCTCGCCGCGTTGCAGCGTCACACGGATGATCCCGCCGTCGGGCGTGAACTTGAAGGCGTTCGAGAGCAGATTCGTCAGCATCATCTCGAGGAACATCCGGTCGACGGGCAGCGCCTCGCCCTTGAGGTCCGAACTGAGGATATAATCCATGTCCCGGTTCTGGGCCGCCTCCTCGAACAGCGAGAAGACCTCCGCCACGATGGCATCCACGTCCTGAAGCGCCACCCGCATGCGGAAAACGCCGAGCTCGGCCTTGCGGTAATCCAGCATCTGGTTGACGATATGCAGGAGTTTCAGGCTGTTGCGGCGGATATAGTCCAGACGCGAGGCGACGTATTTGTCCGACGTGCCGTGGTCGCGGATCTCCTGCAGCGGCGAGAGGATCAGCGTCAGCGGCGTGCGCAGTTCGTGCGAAAGGTTGATGTAGAAGCGGATCTTCTCCTGGCTCAGCTCCTCGATGGACTCCTTTTCGAGGCGCTCCATCTGCAGCTGCACCTTCATCCGCATACGCCCGGCAATGGCGGCAATCACCCCGCCGACGGCGCCCAGCGCCAGCAGCACCCACAGCAGCCGGGCCGCCAGCGTCTGCCACCACATCGGCAGCACGCGGATGGCAACCGTTGCCACCTCGTCGCTCCAGCGGCCGTCGTTGTTGGCCGCACGCACCCGGAAAAGGTAGTGTCCGGGCTTGAGGTTCGAGTAGTTGGCCTCCAGATGCGAGGTCTCGTACCACCGCGTATTGAATCCCTCGAGTTTGTAGGCGAAGGTATTGCGCCCGCCGGCCAGCGGATTGACCGCCACGAACTGGATGGTGAAGATGTTGCGGATCGACGGAAAGGCCGCCCGCACAACCTGACCCACCGAATCGCGTTCGATCCGCACGCGGCGGTCTCCCTCGGCATCGGTCACCACGACATCCGTGATCCGGGCCACGGGGGCAAAGGGGTTGTCGACCAGTTCGTGAGGCCGGAACCAGGTGATGCCGCCCAGTCCCCCGAACCAGATGGCCCCGTCACGGCTGCGGCAATAGGCATAGGGGGTGAACTGGTTGTTGGCCAGGCCGTCGCGCAGCGTGTAGTTGCGGAACGTCTCCTTCTGAATGTCGAAACAGGCCAGTCCGGCGTTGGTCGAGATCCAGAGACGCGAAAGTTCGTCCTCCAGAATACCGTAAACGACGTCGTTGGGAAGTCCGTCGGCCACCGCATAGCGTCTGAATCCGGGCATCTTCGACCGAAAGCGGTAGAGCCCCTGCCGGGTACCGATCCAGATATCGTGGTGCGAATCCTCCGTAACGCTCATGATTACGACCTCCTGCAGTCGGGGGGGGGGTAAATTCAGCCTCCGCGGTGGTCAGATCGCAGGCGATGACCCGTCGCTGATCCGGTTCCCAGCGATAAAGTCCCGCCTGGGTGCCGATCCATACGCGCTGCTGCGAATCGCGGAAGAGCGTCGTGACGGGCAGCATCCCCAGCCGGGGTTCGAGGTCCGCGCAGGGATGGGGCCGGAAGCGTCCCGTTGCCGGATCGAACAGCAGCAGGCCGTTGAGCGTCCCGACCCACAGCATCCCGTCGTCGTCCTTGAGCAGGGCGTAGCAGCTGTTGTTGATCGGGATCGAGGCGTTGACCGGATAGTGGTGCGTGCGCCGGGTCGACGTCTCCATGCGGGTGAGTCCGCCGGCATGGGTCCCGATCCAGAGGCGGTCGGGGCCGTCGGGCAGGATGCACTTGACGTTGTTCGAGAGCAGCGAACCCGAGGCCACGTTGAACTCCTCGAAGCGGCCCGTACGGCGGTCATACCGGTTCACGCCGTCGTCGTTGGTGCCGATCCAGAGGCTCTCGGCCGAAGGATCCTCGACGATGCAGCTCACCGTATTGTCACCCAGCGAATTGCGCGCCGGATCGTGGCTCAGCACCCCGAAGCGCCGGGCCAGCGGATGGTAGTAGCTCACACCGCCGTAATAGGTGCCGAGCCACACGCCGCGCTGGCTGTCGATGAAGATCGCCCGGATGGAGTTGTGGCTCAACGATCCGGGGCGGGAGGTGTAGACATACTTGTCGAAACGCCCCGTACGGGGATCGAGAATCGAAAGTCCGTCGAAGGTGCCGATCCAGAGACGCCCCTCGGAGTCGCGGCGCAGCACGCGGATATAGTCCGAAACAAGTCCCGGATTCCGTGCCGCCGAATAGCGTTCGACCACCTGCAGATGGGTATCCAGCCGGTAGAGGCCGTTGCCGTGGGTGGCGACCCAGTAGCCGCCGTCGGCGGCCACGATGCTGGCCACGTCGAAGCGGGCCATCTGCGGAAGGACGCGGATGGCATTGCCGTAGGTCGACGAGTAGGTGTAGACGCCGTCGGAGGTGCCGACCAGAAAGCCGTCGGGCGAGGGGCAGATCGTATGGACGCTGATCCCCTTCAGGTAGGTGCGGATCTCAAGCCGGCGGCTCCGGCGGTCGAACAGCACGATTCCCAGATCGGTGGCCAGCAGCAGATTGCCGTCCCCCTGCCGGGCAATGTCCGAGACCTGCATGCGGTAGCCGTCGAGGCGGAAATTCTCGAAACGCTGCGTCGAGGCGTCGTAACACGAAAGTCCCGAAGAGGTGCCGATCCAGAGATAGCGGCCTTCGCTGAGCAGGGCGCTGATCGCATTGTCGTCGAGGCTCTGCGGATCCTCCTCGACATGACGGTAGACGCGGAAGGTGTAGCCGTCGTAACAGTTCAGACCGTCCTGCGTTCCCATCCAGATGCGGCCCAGCGGATCCTGAGTGATGGCCAGTACGGTCGACTGCGAGAGGCCGTCGTTGACCGAGAGGGTTCGGAATTCGATGGCTCCGAAGAGCGGGAAGGTCGACAGAAGCAGGAACAGCGTGAAGAACGTATGTCGAAATCCAACCATGGGCGTAGTAGCGTAACCGAATTTGCAGGAGATAAAGATACGATTTTTTTCGCAAACGCCGTCGGCCGGATGGCTATTTTCGGCGTGCAGGCACCGGCTTTCCGCTCCCGGGGCTGTTGTCCGGCCGTACCGGCCGGGCAACAAAAAGGCCGACCGACGCGGCGGCGGAGCCGATCGGCCTTTCGGAAATCGGGACGGGACGGAAAACCGACCCTCCTTCGGATCGTACCGGAGAGCAGAGCAGCGACGCACCCTTCTCCACGCACACGGGCAGCCAGCGCATCGAAGCCGGCACCGTATCGACCACTTCGCGGGCGGTCAGCGCACCGAAGCCGGCACCGTATCGACCACTTCGCGGGCGGTCAGCGCACCGAAGCCGGCACCGTATCGATCAGTTCGCGAGCGGTCAGCGCACAGAAGCCGGCACCGTATCGACCAGTTCGCGAGCCGGAACCCCCGGGCGGAGAATCAGCGTACTGCCGGCAACGGTCGACGCCCCGGTATTGTAGCGCACACCGTTTCCGCGGCGGTCGGTCACCTCGAGGCGGGGCTGCCGGCTGCCGTCCAGTTCGGCCCGGACGGTCCACTCCCCGACGCGGATCGTTCCGTCGGCACGCCGCTTGAGTTCCAGCGGCTGCGCCCCTTCGGGCGTGATGCGGAAGATGGCCAGGAAACGCTGCGTGCGGCTCCGCCCCTCTGGGGTGAACTCCGAATGCCACTGCCGGGCATACTCCAGTACGCGGCCGTCGGGGCCCGTACGGCGTTTCCAGTTGATGGCCGGCGAGAAGAACTCGTCGGTGATGCGCAGCTGCGTCGGTTCCGCGGTAAAGAGGTCCATCCGTCCGGTAGCTCGGCCGTTCGTCGTCTCGACGGCCGCAGCTCCGCAGCGCGTCAGGCGGTTGTTGCCGTGCAGCAGCCAGGTCCACGTGACGGGTTGGCGGGCCGCCAGATCATCGTAGATGACAATCACGTCGGGGCGCAGGAAGAGGAAGTGACGCCGGAAACGGGTCACGCCGGGATCGCCGAGGCCGTTCTCACGCGTATACGCAACGCCGGATTTCTCCATGCGGTCGATCCAGAACGGCGTGCGGATCGAGTCGTAGGCGTGCGAGGCATCGCCCAGCGTGTAGGTCAGCGCCTCGGTGTCGGCAAAGCGCGCCAGCCATCCGTAGCCGTTCTCGCCGATGACCTGCGCCAGGCTGTCGATGAGCAGCGTATTGTGGCCCCGCGTGCGGTAGTGCAGCAGCGTGTGGCGGTCGTTGAAGTTCGAGTAGTAGCCCGTACCGCCGAAGAGCGGCCGCCCGCCGTAGTTGATCGTGAAGCCGTTGTGGGCGGCGTGGGCGTGGCCCGTCGAGCCGAACGGAAGGGCGAAGAAGGCCGCCATCAGATCGTCCCCGGCATCGGCCGGATCGGTATGCATGAGCGAGAAGCCCGCATCGGGGAAGAAGCGCGACGTATTGCGTACGGGAGGCTCCGGCGCCACGCAATCACGCGGTTTGTCCGTCAGGATGCGGTAGAGCATGAAGCCCTTCGAGCGGTAGAGGTTCGCCGGATCCGCACCGATCAGCCGGTCGGCATACCAGCGTGCCAGCGGGCTGTGCGTCTCGCGGGCCAGCGCATCGGCAAAACCCATGTAGAGCTGTGTCGGCGAGGTCATCTTCTCGTAGTCGTCGCCGAACCCCGTGGCGTAGGAGTCCTTCGGGAAGGAGTAGGCCAGGAACGAAGTCAGGTTGCGGTACCACGGCAGCGCGAAGAAGTCGCTCCCCGTGAGCCGCGAAAGGACGAACGGCACGTAGATGAACGTCACCAGATTGGCCTGCATGTAGCTGCTGCCGTCGTGCCAGCCGCCGTCGTCGCCCCCCAGGATCGGGAAGCGGCCGCACCACACCTCGTAGCAGTAACGCAGCCACCGCTCGGCCTCGGGCAGGTCGCCCAGCGTGGCAAGGGCCGTGAAGAGAAAGTTGCGGAACGTATGCTGCCAGACGTGGTTGTCCATCGAATGGCACTCGAAATCGCGCACATACTGCCGGTAGAAGCGTTCGCCCCGCACGCGGATCGCCTCCAGCACGGCGGCCCGTTCGTCGTCGGTCATCCGTTCGCAGGCCGTGTCGTAGCCGAAGGCCAGTCCGTACATGATGGCCGAGCGGTTGAAATCCTCCGACGTGGCGTCGCTGTCGACCGGCAGCGAGGCCACATAGCGCGCATGGCGCACCACGGCCGTACGCCACGCCTCGTCACCCGTCAGCAGCCACGCCAGCGAGAAGTCGACGATCGGCTGGGTCACCACCTCGCCGAACTTGTGGTACATGAAGTTGATGAGCGAGCGTTTCTGGAAGGGGCTCATGCCCGTCGTGTCGCGCGGCCGCGTCGGGGCCACCGGAACGGGCTCCATGTCGATCCGGCGACGAGCCCGGGTGAGGAACTCCTGCGCCTCGGGATTCGCCGCAGAGCGGCGGCGCAGAGCCCCGATGCCGTCCGCCGTCACGTAGAGGCGCGGATGCGACTGCGCGGCAAGGCGCTGTACGAGTTCGTCGCCCGTCGGGGTGGCGAAGCGTCGCGCCGAGTCCGCGACGACAAATTCGCACGCTGCGGAGCGTTGCGGTGCCCCCTTCCGGGTGAAGGTCGTCACCCGCCACCAGTAGCGGCCCGGCGCGAGCGGACGGTGAAGCGCCCAGACGGCCCACGGCTGTTCGCTGGTGAGGGTCTGCGCGGCCGGAAACTCCGGCGACGGGGAGAGTTCGATCCGGTAGCCCGTCACGTCGTCACCGCCCGCGGGCCAGAGCAGCGCCGGCGGGTTCTGCGTCACGGGAACGCCGCCGGCGGGTTGCATCCACTGCCGGTAGCGGGGCCTCAACGCCTGTTTGTCGAGGTGCTGTTCGGCCGGAAGCCACTCCCCTTCCGCAGACGGAGCTGCGGAGGCGGGGCGTCGACCGGCCGGATGCCGCGTTTCGGCCGGGAGTTGTGTCGGGACGGCCGCGGCGGTCAGCAGCACGGCGGCCAGCGTCACGATTCGGTTCATGATCGGTTCTTTTTATTATGGAAAAGCTCACGCAGCGAGCAGCGTTTGTTGTCGACCAGCGGCCGGGCCCAGAAGGCGATGCCGACGATATAGGCGATCGTCACGCAGACGAACAGCAGCGCCAGGCGCAGCCCCACCAGATCCCCCAGCCAGCCGACAATCAGCGGACCGAGGGCTCCGCCGGCAATACCCGTGCAGAGGATGCCGGCAAACGAACCGTGGTAACGGTCGACGGAGTTCAGCGCCAGCGACATGACGATCGAGAACATCACCGAGATGGAGAATCCCACGGCCGGGAAGGCCACCAGCGCCACCCCGGCACTTCCGAAGAGCGCCGCCAGCAGCGAAGCGATGGCCAGCACGCCGGCCACCTTCAGCACGTCGCGCGCATCCCAGAGTTTCAGGGCAAAGAGCCCCACCAGGCACCCCACGGACATGTAGCCCCAGAAGCGTCCGACGGTCGGGGCGCCGACCGTCTGCGGATCGAGGCCGTGGTACTGCCGCAGGAACTCCGAGATCCAGTTGGCCACGCCCTGTTCCGAGGCCGTATAGCAGAGCATGCCCAGGAAGAAGAGGTAGACCCGAGGATTCTTCAGCAGCTCCCGGTAGGAGTGCAGACCGCCGCTGCGTTCGCTCTCCTGCAGCTCCAGCCGCGGGAAGCGGACCGCCAGCACCACGACGATCACCGCCACCAGGATCACGGCAAAGAGCCAGTAGAGCGAAACCCACGGCAGCGAGGCCGGAGTCAGCGACTGCAGCCAGCCCGTCAGGCCGTGGAGCGTCTCGCCCGAAGTGAGGCGTGCGACCAGCCGTGCGTAGACCAGCGGGCTGACGAACGACGCCGCCCCGAAGACCAGCTGGCCCATGACCGAAAAGAAGGCGAAGTTCTCCTCGCCGCCCGCCACGCGGGTCAGCGGGTTGATCGTCGTCTGCAGCATGGCCATGCCCAGTCCGATGGTGAACGACGAGGCCAGCAGCACCGGGAAGGTCGGCACAAGGGCAAAGAGCAGCGACCCGACGAGCGGCAGCGCAAAGCCCGCCGTGAGGACCGTCTTCTGGCTGAAGCGTTCGATCAGCAGCCCCGAGGGGATCGACATGATGCCGTAGGCCACGAAAAACGACGTCGGGATGAAGCCCGCCAGCGCAAGGTGCTGCAGGTGGAAGTTGTCGATGATGTCGGGGATCAGCGGTCCGATGATGTTCGTGATGAACGAAATGACGAACCAGAAGAGCATGATCAGCCCCACCAGGGCGTAGCTGCGTCTCATCGTTGCGCCCCCTCCCCGAGGATCAGCCCCGCGGCACCGAGGCTTCCGGCCCGGTTGCCCAGCTGCGCGGGAACAATCTCAGTCTCCCCGCCGCAGACGGCCATCACCTGGCGGCGAACCCCCTCGCGCAGGTGCTCGAAGTAGAATTCGCCCGATTCCGAAATGCCGCCTCCGACGACGACCCGTTGCGGTGCGAAGAGGTTGATCATCGAGGCGATGCCGTGCGAGAGGTACATCCAGTGCTCCTCCAGAGCCTGAACCGCCGCCGGATCGCCCGCTCCGTAGCGGCGCACCACCTCGCGGCCGTCGGCCTGCGACGCGCCGCTCAGCGCGCAGTAACGCGCCACCAGCGCCGCCGTCGAAGCGTAGTGCTCGAGGCACCCCACCCCGCCGCAGGCACACCGTTCGCCGTCGCACTTGACCGTGATGTGGCCCATCTCCATGCCGCGGTTGCGGTAGCCGCGGAAGAGCCGCCCGCCGATAAGCACGCCACAGCCGATGCCGGTCCCCACCGTCACGAAGACCACGTCCGTCGCACCGCGCGCCGCACCGTAGAGCGTCTCACCCCATGCCATGGCGTTGGCGTCGTTGCAGGCTGCACAGCGCATTCCCGTCGCCCACTCGATCCGATCCGCCAGGGGAAGGTTCTCCCACCCCGCGATGTTCTCGGCACCGCCCAGCACCGTGCGGCCGTCGTCCGAGACCACTCCGGGGGTTCCGATCCCCACGCCGTCGGGCGTCAGCCCCTCGCGTGCGGCAAAGGCCCGGCAGGCCTCAACGCCTCCCAGGATGGCATCCAGAACCGCTTCGGCACCCTCCGCAGCCCGGGAGCCATGCTCCCCGGCGTAGAGGATCCGCCCCGAAGCGGCGACCAGGGCATACTTCACCGAAGTGCCGCCCAGGTCGATTCCTATGGCATGACGTTCCATCTCCTAAGCTCTCTCCACCCAGATCGGCGACGACCAGCCCCACTGTCCGTCGCGCTGGCGAACCCGTACGTAATAGTAGTCCGTATCGCGCTGCGGCTCCTTGTCGACCATGCGGTGGCCGACGCAGAAGGCTGCCTCGGGCTGCGCCCGTTCGAACTGGATCGCCTCCGAAAGCCATCCCCGCAGGAAGTGGGCACGCGCCCCTTCGAGCAGTTCGCCGATCGTGTGTTCGTAGCGCTGGCCGTTGAACTCCGCCACGAGGCACGCCGTGCGCGGAGCCGTCAGGTCGAGCACCACGCCCTGCATGGCCGGCGTCATGACGTTGGGATTCTTCGTCGAGTAGAGGTCCAGCACCACGTTGTGCGCATCGTGCTCCAGAACGCGGTTGACCCGCGTGTGGAACTCCGTCTCGCCGGGCTGCGGCGAGGTGAAGGCCGCCCCGCGGAAGCAGGTCTGCAGATCGTCGATCGTTCCGCCGTCGAGCGACAGCCGGCCCGTCCAGTGGACATACTCCTCCTCGCGGTTCCAGCCGAAGTTGACCTTCACCTTCGTGCGGATCACCTCGTCCGATGGGGCCGCCGCACGGTACGGACCGTTGAGACGCGCCACGCACTGTCCGTTCTTGATCAGATCGACATAGTCGATGGCGTTCTGCGCCTCGACATTGAGGTAGATCTCGCGGCGTGAGGCGCGGATGACGTCACCCGGCATCCCGCTGTTGATGCGGAAGTCGATCTTGATCTTGTCGCCCGTCACGCCGCAGACGTGCCGCTGCCCCATCGCCTTCCACAGCGTCTCACGCTCCAGCGACGGGGCGTAGACACCGATGCGGCCGTCGCCGTAGCTGCCCGGATAGCCGGCATGCTGGTCCGTCGAGCACATCAGTCCGAACTTGTGGCCCTGCTCCAGTCCGTAGAGGATCGAGCCCTCCCAGACGCGCGGCCCCATGTCGTGCAGGTAGTCGTAGTCGCCCGTGTCACTCTCGGCCAGGCCGTGGCGCGAAAACATCTCGACGAACGGCGTCTGCGGATCGTTGTCCGGGAAAGCCGCCCAGTTGTAGCCGCGGAACCCCGTCTGGTAGCCCATGTGGTGGGGTGTCACGTAGCAGGCATAGCCGCGCAGCTTCTCCTTCAGATCGGGCACCGACGTGCACTCGACCAGCGGCACGTCGAAGTCGCGGAACAGCGCCACGTGGTCACCGTGCTCCATGCTGTGGCACTCGTAGGAGACGAACGTCAGGAATTTGCCCGGGCGGTTGGCCGCCTCGATCATCCGCCGGTACTTCTCGTAGCCGCCGGCACGCAGCCGCCGGAAAGCCGCCGTGTGGTAGCCGATGACCCAGTTCAGCCGCGGGTCGTTCTCACCCGGAATGTCGGGCCACATGGCATGGGGCGTCACCGAGACAAAGTCCAGCTGCTGCTCGGCCGCCGCCAGGGCATCCGACAGATCGCCGTGGCCGTAGGTCACGTTGCAGTGGTTGTGTACGTCGCCCCAGAAGACCTTCAGGTCGCGGAGCGAAGGGAATCCTCCCTTCACGTCGTCGGGAAGCGACTCCGCATCGCCCAGATGCGAGCAGCCCGGCAGCGCATTGACCGCCGCCAGACCCAACAGGGTCCATCCCGAAGTTTTCAGAAATTCTCGTCTGTCCATATCGTTGCAGTTTGGGGTCCGGACCCGGCCGCGTGAAGCTACGGTGGATCCGACTCTGGTTATCGGATGAAATCGGTCGCCCGGCCGGTTATTTCAGTTGGTCGGCGCCCCGGAAAAATTCGTATTCGCGTTCGCAGGGATCCGTATCGCCGCATTCGCGCTGCAGCTCCTCGAGCTGCACGTGGAGCCCACGGCGCACCTCGGCGTAGGCCGGATCGTCGTAGACGCTGTGCATCTCGTGCGGATCGCGCTTCAGGTCGTACATCTCCCACTCGTCGACGTCGTTGTAGAAGTGGATCAACTTGTAGTCGGCCGTGCGGATGCCGTAGTGGCGCTTGACGGAGTGCCACGACGGGTATTCGTAATAGTGGTAGTAGACCCCCGTACGCCACCCTTCGGGTGCCTCGCCGCCCGAGGCGAGCACCCCGCGCAGCGAACGTCCCTGCATGTCGTCGGGAACCGCCAGCCCCGCCAGATCGACGAACGTCGGCGCCAGGTCGATGTTCATGGCCAGCGCCCGGCTCCGCGTCCCGGCCCCGACCATCGGCGGATAGCGCACCAGCAGCGGCGTGCGCTGGCACTCCTCGTACATGAAGCGCTTGTCGAACCAGCCGTGCTCTCCGAGGAAGAAGCCCTGGTCCGAGGTGTAGACGATGATCGTGTTGTCGAGTTCGCCGATCTTTTCGAGGTAGTCGAGCAGGCGCCCCACGTTCTCGTCGACGGCCTGGATCACCGCGCAGTAGTCCCTCATGTACTGCTGGTACTTCCAGCGCGTCAACTCGTCGGGCGTGGCCGTCTTCCGCAGACGTTTGTACTCGGCAATGCGCGGGGCATAGGCCTCGTTCCAGCGCGCCTTCTCTTCGTCGGTCATGCGGTTGTAGGCCGCCTGGTACTGCATGACGCTGCTCCGCCAGTCGTTGGCCCGCGCAACGTCGTCCCGGTTGGCATCGCCCGTGCTCTCGAGCTCGTAGGAGCGCGACAGCTCCTCGGGGGTCATCAGCTTCAGATCCCACTCGGGCCACATGTCACGCCCGATCTCCATGGCCTGCTCCCGGGCGGCTCGGCCCCGGCCCGCATAGTCGTCCAGCAGGTTGAAGGGCTCGGGATAGACCCGCGAGTCGTTGATCCCCAGGTGGCGCTGTGCCGGCATCCAGTTGCGGTGCGGCGCCTTGTGGTAGTAGAGCATGGCAAAGGGCCGCGAGGGATCGCGGTGTTCGAGGAACGAGATGGCCTTGTCGGTGATGATGTCCGTCACGTAACCCTTCTCGACACGGTTCTCGCCGTTCTCGATGAACTGCGGAGCATAGTATTCGCCCTGTCCCACGAGGATGCTCCAGAAGTCGAAGCCCTGCGGATCGGAATTGAGGTGCCACTTGCCAATCATCGCCGTCTGGTAGCCCGCCTCGTGCAGCAGCTTGGGAAAGGTCTGTTGGTCGCCGTCGAAGGTGCGCGAATTGTCCGTGAAGCCGTTCACGTGGCTGTACTTGCCCGTCAGGATGCAGGCCCGCGAGGGACCCGAAATGGCGTTCGAGACAAAGCAGTTCTCGAAGAGCATCCCCTCGCGGGCCAGGCGGTCCAGATTCGGGGTCTCGACCAGCAGGCTCCCGTAGCAGCTCATGGCCTGGGCCGTGTGGTCGTCGGTCATCATCACAAGGATGTTGGGGCGCTTGGGCTGCCCCTCGCTGCAACCTGCCAGGGCCGTCAGCGTCAGCGGAAGCGCGGCGTATCGGGCGCCGCTCCGCAAGGTTTCGAGGTTTTTCATAAGGTGGTGATTCCGGTCAACAGTGATGGATTCGTGGATTCGGTTCGTAAGAGCGATTTCGGAATGGCCGGCGGGATTTTCCGGGCGGCCGGGACGGTTCGGGCGGCCGGCGGGAACGTCGGGCGGCATCGGAGTAATTCGGGCGGCCGGCGGGAACGTCGGGCGGCCGGGCCTGGGGTCAATCCGCCGTTCCGGCCTCCCCGGCATAGGGGCGCAGATTGCGGATCAGACGCTGTTCGCCGATCCGGACTCCCCACTCATAGAGCGCTTTGCGCATGCGGCCCAGTTCGTCGGCATAGCGCCGGTCGACGGCCAGATTAACCATCTCGCCCGGATCCTGCTGCAGATCGTACAACGCCTCGCGGTTGCGGCCCCACTGGTAGAGGACATATTTGTAACGCGCTCCGACAAGGCTCCAGCCCCGCATGCCGACCCCCGAGAGCAGCGTCTCGACAAAGACGCCGTCGTGGAGCGTCGCCGAACGCCCCTCGGCCACCGGGCGCAGACTCCGGCCCCGGTAGCGTTCGGGGTCCAGCTCCACACCGGCATAGTCGCAAAGCGTGGCGTAGAGGTCCAGCCCGACGTTCGACAGCGCCTCGCGGTTGACCACACCCCGCGGTCCGCATCCCTTCGGTGTCTTGACGATCAGCGGCACGTTGATGACCTCCTCCTGCAGGTTCCACTTCTGGTTCCAGCCGTGAGCCGCCACGCCGTCGCCGTGATCCGAGAGGAAGAGGATCAGCGCATCGTCGTAGAGTCCGCGACGCTTCAGCACCTCGACGATCCGCCCCACCTCGCGGTCGGCCCGCTCGACAAAGCGGTAATAGGCATAGAGGTAGCGGCGCCAGTCATCCTCGGTGAAGGTGTAGGTATCGTGGTAGCGCGGCGAGGCCGTGCGTTCGAGCGTCAGCGCCTCGGCCGCATAGGTCGACGGGCGGAAATTGGCCGGCAGATTGGGACACTCCTCCGTCGCGAAGGGGGCCAGTTCGCCATACTGCAGCGTCTCGTGGCGGCCGTATTCGCAGATCTCGTGGGGATTGAGCAGCGAGGCCACCAGCAGAAGCGGGCGGCGGCCGTCATACCCGGCCAGCGCCTCGTCGCACGCCGCAGCCAGCATCGGGTCACCCATCCGGGCAATGCGGCGGAAACCCGTCCCCGAATCGGGCAGGTTGACCTCCGGAACGTGCCACTTCCCGGCGTAGAGACACTCGTAGCCCGCCGCCGAGAGTCGATGGCCGATCCCCTCGCGCAGGGCCTCGGCCGAGGGACGCACGCTGTTGTCGGTGGCCCCCGTCTCGAAGGGCATCCGCCCCGTGATGAGCGAGGCGCGGCAGGGTCCGCTCAGCGGATAGGGACAATAGGCCCGGGTGAAGCGCACGCCGTCGGCCGCCAGCGCATCCATCGCCGGGGTCTCGACCCACGGATTGCCGGCACACGACAGCGCGCCGGCCGTCTGCTGGTCGGTCATGATGACGATGATATTCGGGCGGCGATCGGCCTCACGGGCCGGTTTGGGTTCGGGAGCCGGGGCGGCGGCTGCGGAGGCTGCGGAGGCCAGTGCGGCGAACGAGGCCGTCAACAGGGAGGGATTCACGAGGTTCATGGGCGGTTTCGGGTTATCGATTGGTCGGGTCGACCGGCATTGGCGGCGGCAGGCCGCATGCCGATCTTTCCGAATACAAAGTTAACGGAATCCCGCTTTCGCGGGCGCCGCGTTTGTTGCCAAAATCCCGAATCGTGTGCAAAAGCCTTTCGATTTTGTAGAATCCGATCTCACTTTTGTCCCAAAAGCACCCTCCATGGGGCTCCGCAGAGCCAGATTCGACAAATTCCGCATCCGATTGCACAAAACTGAAAGCGCTTTGCAGAATTTCCGCCGAGGTTTGCGAGATTCTGATAAACGAGCTCCGCACTTTGTCGTATCTTTGTTCTTGGGGCGGGCCGGTCTCCGACATCCGGACCGTGGCCCCAACCCCGACAACCGAAACCACGAAAACTGCCATACCCATGAAAAACCGCCAACTGCTCCTCCCGCTGCTGGGACTGCTCGCCCTGGGGACAAGCCTCCCCGCCGGAGCCCGCGCCGCCGCCGAAGCTGTCCGGACCGCCGACACGACAGTCTTTGCGCTGCTGGACCTCTCGCGTCCGGGACTCGAACGCGTCGACAGCCTCCATGCCGCAGGCAATGACCCGGAAGCCGCCCGGGCCCTGCTCGCCTACTACCGTTCGCGCACGGGAGTCCGATGCCCCGAGGTCAACCTCGACTCGGTGACCATCTCTCCCGACGAGCAGCGCTGGGCCGACGAGGCTTTCGAACACCGCTTCTTCGTCCACACGGGCTACCAGCCCTCGTTCTTCTACGGCGACGACATCGACTGGCAGTACTGGCCCGTGCGCGACAACGAGCTCCGCTGGCAGCTGCACCGCATGAAATGGTGGGTCCCCATGGGCAAGGCCTACCGCCTCTCGGGCGACGAACGCTACGCCAAGGAATGGTGTGCGGAGTATCTCGACTGGATCCGCAAGAACCCCCTCGGGCCGTACGATGAAAGCTCGATCGGCGACTGGAACGAGGCCGACAACGTCTACTTCGCCTGGCGGCCCCTTGAGGTGAGCGACCGGCTGGAGTTCCAGATCCATCAGTTCCTCTACTTCCTGCCAGCCAAGGCCTTCGACGGCGAATTCCTGCTGCAGTTCCTGCGAAACTACCACCGTCACGCCCAGCATATCCTCGGCCACTTCTCCGCCTCGGGCAACCACCTGTTGTTCCAGGCCCAGCGGCTGCTCTTCGCCGGAGCCTTCTTCCCCGAATTCCGCGATGCCGCCCACTGGCGCTCGACCGGCGTCGGAATCCTCAACCGCGAGATCGAAAAGCAGGTCTACGACGACGGCATGCAGTACGAACTCGATCCGCACTACCACCTGGAGTCGATCAACATCTTCTTCAAGGCGCTGCGGATGATGGACGCCAACGGTTACCGCGGCGAATTCCCGGCCTCGTATCTGGCTACCGTCGAGCGGATGATCGACGTCCACCTCAACTGCCTCTACCCCGACTATACCACCCCGCTCTTCAGCGACAACCGCGAACAGGACAAGGCCCATCTGCTCGCCTCCTATGCCGAATGGCTCGAGGTCTTTCCCGACAACGACTTCATCCGCTACTGCGCCACCCGGGGTCGCCAGGGCGCCCGCCCCGACTACCTCTCGCGGGCCTTCCGCACGTCGGGATTCTACGTCCTGCGCAACGGCTGGGACACGGAGTCCACGGTGATGATCCTCAAGGCCGGTCCCCCGGCCTTCTGGCACTGCCAGCCCGACAACGGCACCTTTGAACTCTGGCACCGCGGCCGCAACTTCTTCCCCGATTCGGGCTGCTACGTCTACGCCGGCGACAAGGAGGTCAACGACCAGCGCGCCTGGTTCCGCCAGACCCGCGTGCACAACACCCTGACGCTCGACGGCCGCAACCTCGAGACGACCGACTCGAAATGCCTCCGCTGGGAGACGGACGGTCCGACCGACCGTCTCTCGGTCGAAAACCCCTCCTACGAGGGACTCACCCACCGCCGCACGGTGTGGTTCGTCGATCGGCGCTTCTTCGTCATCGAGGACCGCGCCGAAGGCCCGGCAGCCGGTCGCGTGATGCTCCACTGGAACCTGGCCGAGGGCAATCCCGCAGCCGACGCGGCGACGAGTACCGTGGCAACCCGCTACGACGACGGCAACAACCTGCTGATGAAGGTATTCGGAGCCGAAGAGTTGGAGCCGCAGGAGGGCTGGGTGTCGTACCGCTACCGCGAACGCAGCCCGCGGCCGGCCTACGTCTTCACGCACGGAAAAAAGGCCGGTGAGACGGTGCGCATGGTCACCGTGCTGCTGCCCGTCACCGAAGCCGATGGCCACCGCATTGAACTCGCCGAACGCCGCAACGGCCTGCAGGTGAAGATCGACGGCCGGCGATACAAACTGAAATAATGGCGATACAAGCTGAAACAACACGAAACAACGATAACCGAAAACAGAAAAACCGACATGAAACGAATCCTGATGGCGCTGTGCGCCCTGTTGGCAATCGGCACGACGGCCCTGGCCGGCGAGGTTCCGACTCTCGGCGACGAAAAGTCGCTCTACGACCTGCTGGACCTCGACCGTCCCGAACTCAAGGCCGTGAAGAAGGCCGTCTCGAAGGGCAACTTCGAGGCTGCCGACAAGGAGCTGCTCAAGTACTACCGCACGCGCAAACCCGTCGCCCTGTTCGGACTCGACCTCCAGAACGTCAAGGTCAGCAAACTCGAACAGCGCCAGGCCGACGAGGCCCTCGAACACAAGTTCTATGCCCACAAGGGCTATCAGCCGTCGTTCTTCTACGGCGACGATATCAACTGGCGATACTGGCCCGTCAAGGACAACGAACTCCGCTGGCAGCTCCACCGCCACTACTGGTTCATCCCGCTGGCCAAGTGCTACTACGTGACCCACGACAACCGCTACATCGACGCCTGGATCGACCAGTACACCGACTGGGTGAAGAAGAATCCGCTCGACGGCGTCGAACGGCTCCGGGCCGCCGGTGCCTCCGAGGAGGAGATCGCCGCCGAACGCGAGAACGTCCGCTTTGCGTGGCGTCCGATGGAGGCCGGACGACGGCTGCAGGATCTGCTCACCGAATTTGCCCTGACCATCCAGTCGCCGCGCTTCACGCCCCAGTTCCTGAACCTCTTCCTGCGCACCTACCGCCAACATGCCGACCATATCCTGAACAACTACTCCAAACAGGGCAACCACCTGCTCTTCGAGGCGCAGCGCATGTTGTTTGCCGGCATCTACTTCCCCGAATTCCGCGAGGCCGCCGAGTGGCGCCGCAGCGGCATCGAGATCCTCAACCGCGAAATCGGCGTGCAGGTCTACCCCGACGGCATGCAGTTCGAACTCGACTTCGGATACCACATCGCCGCCATCGACATCTTCCTCAAGGCGTTGGGCATGGCCCGTCAGAACGGATTCGAGGAGGAGTTCCCGGCCAGCTACACGGAGACCGTCCACCGGATGACCACCGTGACGTGGAACCTCCTCTTCCCCGACTACTCGAACCCGATGTTCGGCGACACGAAGAGCCACGACAAATCCTCGCTGCTCAAGCAGTTCCGCAGCTGGAGCCGCGTCTTCGCCGACGACCGCCAACTCGAATGGTTCGCCTGGGAGGGCAACCGCGGATCGCGTCCCGACTACACCTCGCAGGAGTTTCCGCAGTCGGGATTCTACGTCCTGCGCACCGGCTGGGATCCGCAGGCCACCGTCACCGTCGTCAAGGCCGGCCCCCCGGCCTTCTGGCACAACCAGCCCGACAACGGCACCTTCGACTACTGGCACCGCGGCCGCAACTTCTTCCCCGATTCGGGCAGTTACGTCTACGGCGGCGACAGCGCCGTGCTGGCCCAGCGCAACTGGTTCCGCCAGACCCGCGTCCACAACACCCTGACGCTCGACAACCGCAACCTCGAGGTCACCGATTCGAAGCGGCTTCTGTGGAAAACGTCGCCCGAGCAGACCGTGCTGGTGACCGAAAACCCCTCCTATGAGGGGCTCACCCACCGCCGGGCCTTCTTCGCCACGCAGGACGGCCTGCTCGTCATCGTCGACATGGCCCGCGGCGAGGCGGCCGGAACCGTCGGCGTGCACTTCAACCTCTGCCCCGGCGAGGTCTCCTTCGCCAAGGACGGAACGCTCCGCACACTGTTCGACGACGCGAACAACATCCGCATCAAAAGCACGGGCTGCAAACCCCTTCGCATCCAGCAGGAGGAGGGTTGGGTATCGTCGGCCTACCGCAAGAAGGAGCAGCGCCCGGCCTATGTCGTCGAGATGGAGAAGGCGGCCGGCGAGGAGCTCTGGGTGGTCACCGTCATCACGCCCGAAGACCAGGAGCGGAGCGGGTCGATCGCCATCGTCCCCGACCGCAGCTCGACGGCCGACCGCTTCCAGGTGGCCGTACGTGTCGGAGCCCGCACCTACGATTTCCGATACGAACTCTGACCCTCGGACCATGAAGACACACTGGATTGCAGGACTGCTGCTGGCCGCTTCACCGGCGGCAGCCCAAACCCCGGGGCTGGAGTCCATTCCCGATCGGGTCAACGTTCAGGCCGATTCGGCCCGCATGGAGCAGGTGATCGACGGCCAGTGGGTCGCCGTCGGGATCCGCAAGGAGGGAACGCTGTGCCGCGACTTCACCCGTCCCTACGCCGGGAAACCCTCGTTCCGTTTCACACTCGGCGTGGAGGACAACACCCTCAAGGGGTATGCCCCGGGCGAGACGAAGGGTCGCTCGGAACTCTCCTACTGCTACGCTACGGCGGCCGATTTTGCCGCCCTGCCCCCCGAGGAGTACGTCGATGCCCAGAAGATGAAGACCGTCTACCACCACGGCAAGGGAATCTGTCCGCAGGGCTCCTCGTGGCGCTACACCTTCGCCGTCTACATCCCTTCGGAACTCGACAGCCAGGTCTCGACGATCTTCGCCCAATGGCACGGAATGCCCGACCGTACGCTCGTCACGGCACCCGACGGCCGCGTCATGAAGCTCCCCGTGCGGGAGTTCATCGCCATGAGCGACACAACGGTCATCAGGAAGGAGAAGGTCTATCGCGCCGTCGCCTCGACCGACCGTCGGGGACGCCCCGTCATGCGCGCCGGAGAGCCCACGGGCTGGAAGGTCGAACAGGGAGGCTATCCCCCGCTGGCCTTCGGATTCTCCGGCGGGTGGTTCTACGTCAAGGCCAACTCCGACCGCCGCTGGTTCTCGGACAAGGACGACCGCTGCAACGCCGACCCCGCCAAAGCCGAGGTCATGCAGCCCGTCTGCTCGGAGTACAAGTGCTCGACGATCGCCTGCAAGATGCCCTTTGCGGAGTTTCCGAAGGATTGCTGGGTGGAGTTCACCGTCGAGATCGACTGGACGCGCTACGGCGGTGAGGCGGAGACGATCGTCTCACCCGGGCGTCTCGACATCGAGATGCGCTGCGACGGCCGCACGCGCAAACTGGTCGACAACCGCGAGATCCTCATCGGCCGCAACGACGAGGCCGGCTACTACTTCAAGTACGGCATCTACCGCGTGGCGGGCAGCACCGTTCCCGTGAGCTACAACCTTGCCGGATTCACCCAGCAGCCGCTCGACTGATCCCGCCTCCCGCGACCTGCACACCCCAAGCCCCGACCGTCCGACGTCGGGGCTTTTCTCATGCCCGGGAAGCAGCGCCCAGCCTCTAAACCGGCCCCACAATGCCGCCCCCGAAGCCAACCGGTGATGCCCGGGATGAGGAGGTAGAAGATGCGTCCGGCATCAGTAGGGAAACAGGTAATGTCGGGCGGATGGGAACGGGTTCGCCGGGCGGATGGGAACAGGTTCGCCGGCGGGAAACGGGTTCTGCCGGATGCCGTCAGGCTCGAAAATCACAAAAAAATCCCGGTCGGAGTGATTCCGACCGGGATTTTCCGTTTCTCCTGAACGGACGGGCTATTCACCCCATCCGGGATTCTGCTTGCACTGCGTCATCAGGTCCAGATCCCGCTGCGGGATGGGCAGCAGTTCGTGACGACCCTCGATCGTAAAGCGGGCCACCGTGTAGTTCGCATTCGAGAACCAGTTGACCAGCTCCTGGGCCGTATTGCGGATCGTCTGATAGTAGATGCCCCAGCGGATCAGATCCTGCTTGCGGTGACCCTCGAAGCAGAGCTCGTAGGCACGCTCCTTGCGGATCGCCTCGCGCAGCGCCTCACGCGAAAGACCGTACGAAAGATCGTGGTCCGAATCCCCGAAACCGCGCCGACGTACCGCATTGACCGCATCCACCGCATCGACAATCGATCCGCCCGACTCGTTCAGCGCCTCGGCAAACAGCAGCAGCACGTCCGAATAACGAAGGATGTACCAGTTGATACACGACTTGTCGTTATTGACCATGTAGTTGGCCGAGTTGACATACTTCTCCGTATCCCACTTGGCCGGCGTATAGAGCTGACGCTGCTTGTTGAGATTGTCCTCCGTCGGGTTGGTCACCGTCGAGATATAGGTGACGGGGCCGTCGCCCTTCGACGAATCGTACTTGTAGTCGGCAATCGACAGCGCCATGCGCGGGTCGTTGTGCGTCTCCCACTCGCGCGTGAAGGTGTAGACCACCTTCCAGTTGGCGGCATTGCGCCCGCGCTGTCCCTCGACCGCGTCGGCCACCACACCGTTCCACTTGCCGATACGGCCGGCCGTCTGGTCGCTGTCCAGGCTCGTCGGCGAGTAGAACGATACCTCGATCAGACTCTCGCCCGCATCCCAGATGCCGTTGCACGTGTTGCTCCACACGGTCTCGTAGTCGGGAATCAGGCGGTGCTTGCCCGACTCGATCACCTGACGCGCCACCTTCGCCGCCTCGGCCCACTTCGACTCGTCACGCACCGGATAGCCGGCCCACGTGCAGTAGACCTTCGCCAGCAGACCCAGCGCCGCACCCTTCGACATGCGGTAGGCGTTCGACGAGCGTTTCGTGTCGTCGACGGCCCACGGCAGAACCTCGGCCGCATACTTCAGATCCGACTCAATGAAGGCGTAGACATCCTTCGGATCGGCCTGCACGTACTCCGTGGCCGGCAGGCTCGACTGCTCCGTCGAGGTGATCAGCACGATATTCCCGTACCAGCGAACCAACTCGAAGTAGAACAGCGCCCGCAGCGCATGCGCCTCGCCCAGGTAGATGGTCGCCAGCTCACGGTTGGACGAGCTCCACGAACCCATGCGCGCCGAAACGGTCTCGATGAAGTCGTTGGCCTCGTAGATCGACGAGTAGAGTTTCTGCCACGTCTGCATGATCTGCGACGTGGAGGGGTTGTGCGAATTGGTCGGGATCTCGCGGAACGACGTCGTCGCACTGCCCTCGCACTGCGCGATGTCCGACGAGATGGTGAACAGCAGCGACAGGTGGTACGAATACATGTACTCGTTGGCCAGATCCTTGTAGATACCCATCAGCACCGTCTCGGCCTCCTCGGCATTGTTCACGTAGTTGTTCTTGCCGACCTCCACGTACGACTCCTCCTCCAGCAGATCGGAGCACGACACCGCAAACATCAGGCCCAGGGCCGACAAACCGTATATTAAGATCTTTTTCATAGTTCGTTTGCTTTTTAGAAGGACAGGTCAAGACCCATCGTATATACTTTGCTGCGCGGATAGGCGCCCCAGTCGAACGACGGCGTCATCGGGTTCGAGGCCCGCATGTTCACCTCCGGATCGTAGCCCGAGTAGCCCGTCACCACGAAGAGGTTCTGCGCCGTGAAGTAGATGCGCAGCTTCGAGACGTAGAACTTCCGCGTCCAGTGCTGCGGCAGCGTGTAACCCACCGTGAGGTTCTTCAGTCGCAGGAACGATCCGTCCTCGACGAAGCGCGAGTAGAGCTCGTTCTTCACGTAGCCGTCCCAGCGCGGAACGCTGTTCGAGGCGTTGGTCGCCGTCCAGCGGTCGGCCACCTCGGCCATCATGTTCGAACGCTGGTCCTGCGTCTGCGAGGTGTACATGCGCGTGGCGTTGTAGACGTCGTTGCCGTAGTTGAACTGGAACATGAAGCTCAGGTCGATACCCTTGTAGGAGAAGGTGTTGGTGATACCTCCGTACCACTTCGGCGTACCGTTGCCGATCACCGTGCGGTCGTTCGTCGTGATCTTGCCGTCGCCGTCCACATCCTTGTACTTCACCACGCCGGGGCCGAACGTGCCGCTCGTGTAGTGCTCCGACATGTCGGGCACGCCCGCACGCAGGCGCGTCTCACCCGTGGCGGCGTCCACCTCGAAATCCGACGACTGGTAGACCCCGTCGAAGACATAACCGTAGATCAGACCCAGCGACTGACCCACCTGCGCCATGTAGTCGTAACCCGTGTAGTCGCTGTTCCAGCTGGCGGCCGTGTACATCGTCCGGGCGCCGTCGGCCAGCGCCCGCAGCTCGTTGCGGATGAACGAGATGTTGAAGTCCGTCGTCCAGCGGAAGCCGCTCTTCGAAGCGATGTTCGTCGAGTTGATCGCCAGCTCGAGACCCTTGTTGCGGATCTTGCCCACGTTCTGCCACTGCGACCCGAAGCCCGAAACATAGGCCTTGTTGGCCGCCATCAGCAGATCCTTCGTATCCTTGAGGAAGAGGTCGGCCGTGATGTTCAGCCGGTTGCGGAACAGACCCAGATCCAGACCGACGTTCGTACTCTGCGAAGCCTCCCACTTGAGGTCCTCGTTGGGCAGCTGCTTGGGCGAGAGCACCGTGATGAGGCTGTTGCCGTAGCCGTACTTGTTCTGCGTATAGAGCGTCAGCGAGAGGTAGTTCGTGATGCGGTCGTTACCCACGACGCCCCAGCCGGCACGCAGCTTGAGGTTCGAGATCACCTCCTGCTTCTTCATGAAGGGCTCCTCCGAGATGCGCCATGCCGCCGAGAACGACGGGAAGTAACCCCACTTGTTGTTCTTCGAGAAGACCGTCGAACCGTCGGCTCGGATCGTCGCCGTGAAGAGGTAGCGGTCCTTGTAGCTGTAGTTGCCGCGGGCGAAGAACGAGACGAGCAGGTTGTCCGAACGCGACGAGGTCACCTGGCTCGGCGTGGCGCCCAGCCCGAGGTTGTCGTTGCCCAGGTTGTCGAACGGGAAGTCGGTCGCCTGTCCCATCAGATACTCCGTCCCGCGGAACGAGGTCTCCTGACCCAGCATCACGTCAAAGGCGTGGCCGTTCTTCTTATTATATTTGTAGGTCAGGTAGTTGAAGTTCGTCCAGCGCACGTCGCGCGTCATCTGCGTCGAGCCGTAGGGGGTCTGGCCGTTGCGGTAGGCCTCCTTCGATCCGTCGTAGTAGAACAGGTAGTTACGCGTGTTGGTCGTGTTGTACGATCCGGCCATGCGGAAGCTCCACCCCTTGCCGAAGTTGAAGTTCAGCGCCAGGTTGCCGCCCCACATCTCCGCCTTCTTGGTGTTGGTCACCGACTCGGCCTGCTTGATGGGGTTCACCTGCGAGAGCGACTCCGACGACTCGAGCTCCAGCGGGTCGATCGCCGAGTTGAGCAGCTCCTCGTCGGTCATCCGCAGACCGCCCGTCGGACGGTACCGCAGAATCTGACCCAGCATGTTGAAACGGCCGTTGTCGCCCGACGTTCCCGCACCGCGCTTGTCCGTGAAGGCGTAGTTGACCGTGGCATCGATCGAGAGCAGCTTCGAGATCTTGTGGGTCACGCGCATCTTGGCCGTGATCTTGTTGAAGGCACTGTTCCTGAAGATACCGTTCTCAAGGAAGTCCGAGAACGAGAAGGCATACTTCGTCTTGTCCGAACCGCCCGACACCGAGACGTTGTGATCCTGCGACCAGGTGGGCTGGAAGGTCTCGCCCTGCCAGTCAATGCCCGCTACGCCGATGTAGTCGTCCAGCGTCTGGTAACGATAGGGAACCCCGTTGCTGTCGTTGCCCGACTTGTAGTAGGTGTCGCCGAACTTGTCGGGCCACGCCTCGGTCTGCAGCCGCACGAACTCGTAGGGCGTCAGCAGATCGAGCGTCCGCGAGATGTGGCGGTAGCTGGCCGATCCGTTGTAGGTCACCACCGGACGTCCCACCTTACCCGACTTGGTCGTCACCATCACCACGCCGTTCGCGGCGCGCGATCCGTAGATGGCCGACGACGAGGCATCCTTCAGCACCTCGATCGAGGCGATGTCCGAGTTCGAGAGGTAGTCGATGTTGTCAACCTGGAAGCCGTCGACGATGTAGAGCGGCGTCGTCTCACCGTTCACCGAGCCGACACCGCGGATCTTGATGTCGAAGCCCGCACCCGGCGTACCGTCCGTCGCCGTAATCTGCACACCGGCGATCTGGCCGCCCAGCGCCTCCATGACCGATCCCGACTTGAAGCCCTCGACATCCTTGGCCGAGACCGAGGCGATGGCTCCCGTCAGGTCGCTGCGCTTCTGGGCGCCGTAACCCACCACGACCACCTCGTCCATCACGTTGGTTTCGGGTTCGAGTTTGACGTCGATGACCGTCTGCGTGTTCACGGTCACCTCCTGCTGCTTGTAGCCCAGGTAGGAGAAGACCAGCACGGCTCCCTTCTTCACCGAGAGCGTGTAGGTGCCCTTCAGGTCCGTCGAGACGCCCTGCGTCGTGCCCTTCACCACGACGTTGGCTCCGATGGCCGGCTGGTTGTTCTCGTCGGTCACCTTGCCCGTTATCTTGTTCTGGGCCGTGGCCGCGAAGACCACCGTCAGGGCCAGGAGGGTCAATACCCCCCGCAGCCCGAATGCCCGGTTCAATATATGTTTCATAGGTTTCATTCCGTTAGGTTAAAATTTCTCGTCGAACCAGATCCAGATCGGGAAGACCTGCGAACCGTTGCTCACATTGCCCGAATTGCCGTCCGTGACGAAGGTCATCTGACCGATCATCGCTCCGTTGGCGGCCACACCGTTGCCATCGACCCACTTGTTCGGGTTGACAACCAGCGCCTTCGTCGTGGGATCGACGTAGCACAGCGCCGAGCTCAGCCGCGAGGTGTTCGAATAGTAGGAGACGGGATCCTTCGAACCCGTGTTGACCGTGGCGCTGCCGATGCTCGTGTAGTAGGAGCTCCAGACGCTGTTCATGAACGATCCGGCAGTCGAAGGCTGTCCGTCGGTGTGCGGACCGGCAAAGTTGTAATAGTTGAACGTACGACGGTAGTCGATCGCAAAGAGCGACGGGTCGACGCCCTCGACGGTCGGAGCGGCCGACGTGCCGCCCGTACGCGGGTTCACCTGGAAGACGAACGGCGTATAGTGGATCGTCACGCCGTCTACGGCCTGGATGAACGAGAAGAAGACCGGAACCGTCACCGAGGTCTCGCCGACCTGGCCCTTGCCGGCCGTCGCCGTCACCAGAATCAGGCCGCCGTTGTTGGCCTTGAAGCCCTTGGGCGAGATGACACCCGTCTGCGAGTCGATGAGCGTGCCCGAGCACTGATGCTTGATCGCGATCGACCACGTCAGCTGCGTACCCGGTTTGGCATCGGTCGTCGGGGTGAGCTGCAGCGACGTCAGATCGCCCGACGTCGGGCAGCGGAACTGGCTGGCGTAGTTCTCCGCCGGCGTCAGACCCAGATTATTGCCGTAGCTGATCGTCGTGAAGTAGTAGGGATTCTCGCCCACGGTCAGTCGGAGCGTGGTCTCGGCCTGTCCCTTCAGGTTGGAGGCCACCACCGGAATCTCATACTCGCCCAGCGGAATCGAATGGCCCTTGGTCGCCGAAACGGCACCCGTTGCCTGGTCGATCGTCAGCTGGCCCTCGACGGCTGCCGGAAGCGTTCCGAAGGCGAAGACCGCCTCGTCGCCGACGAAGCCGCTCCGCTTCTCGGCCTTGAATTCGCCGCCCTGGATCGCCTCAACGGGATCGTAGGCAAAGGTCGAGGCGTCGATGGGTTCGATATAGTCGACAACCGTCAGCGTGTAGGCGCCGTCGAAATCCGTCGAGCCAAAGCTGTTGGTCACCGTCAGGTCCACCGTATAGACCGCACCGACCTGCAGGTTGTTGCCCTCGTCGACCGAAATGACACCCGTCGCCGGATCGATCTTGATCAGATCCGTCTCCGGACTCCCCTCGCCCGGGCGGACCTGGCGGATGGCCCATGCCACCTCGTCGGGCGAACCCTTCAGCGTCGGCGTCGTGCCGAGGAAGGACAACCCGGCCTCAATGCGGCCGGACGACGTGGGATAGCTCACCGAAAGCGGTTCGCTCGTGATGCGGCCCGTCAGCAGGCTCTCGTAGGTCATCTCGCCGGCATAGGTCTTCACCGTGATCGGCAGCGGGTAGTTGCCCGGCATCACCTCGCCCTTGAAGTCGGCGTTGAGCGTCACCTCACCAGCCAGCGAGATCGCGAAGTACTCCGCGCCCTCGGGCTGGACCAGACTGTAGCTCTGGATCGATACGGATTCACCCACGGGCGTCACCGTCACCTTGGCCTCGCTGGTCTCCAGTTCGGCATAGGGAATCTCCAGCGTCGGGGAGCTGAGCTCCAGCGCCTCAGGCGTGGCCGGCGACATGTGTACCGTGAAGATGTCCTTGAACGTATGGCGGACGCCGCCCGAAAGGCACGAAACGGTCAGTTTGTAGACCCCCGGCTCGAGATTCTCCGTATGGGTGATCGAGACCACACCCGTCGTCGAGTTGATCGCGAAGCTCTCGCTCGTGATCACCGCATCATTGAGGGTGATGGCCGTGATGGCAAACTCCGACGGCGTGGGGCCGTACCACGTCGGCGCATCCGAATTGAAGAGCATCGAAGGACCGATGTCGACGATCGACGCATAGTAGAGATCCAGACCGCCGTCCGACGTCTCATCCTCTCCGCAGGCCGTAAAGGCCGCCGCGCCCAACAGTCCGAACACGGCAAGACAGATATTTCGAAACAGTGATTTCATATTCGTTTTGCAGTTTTAGGTTTACAGCGTATACGACAGGTTGTAGGTCTTGCCGTCGATGCGAACCGAGATCGAGGCCCCCGAGGCCGACCATTCGCCCAGGTCGCTCTCGAAGCCCTTCACGGCCGAGGCATCCGTCGTCGGATAGAGCACCGTCACGTAACGAACCGCCTCGTCCGAAGCGCTCTTCGTCACGTCGAGCTGATAGGCCTTGCGAGCGGTCTCCTTGTAGGTGGAGGTCACGACGTTGTAGGCCACGAAGCCCTGCTTCTCGGCGAAGGTCATCACCTTGTCCGAAACGCTCCGCACGTAGAGGTTGTTGCCGTCGCCGAAGGCCGTGTGGAAACCACCCTCCGACGAATCGAGCACCACCTGCGAATCGTCGCCCGGCGTCACGTTGAAATTCAGGTTGACCGTACCCTCGGCCAAGCCGTAGCCCTCGTCGAGGATCACGTAGAACTTGTTGTCGACCAGGAAGATCGAGCGCCGGTGGGTCAGCCCCGTGTACGAGGGGTTCTCCAGCACCAGCACCTCGTAGGCATACGACGAGGTCGATTTCGACTCCTGCTTGAGCATGCGGCCGTCGCTCGCCACATTCTTACCGTCGAGCGTCAGCGTATTGTGAGCCGTTGTGGCGCCATAGCGCGAACGGATGGCGTTCGTCTCCGACGATCCGCCGTAGGAACCGGCGCCCGAATCGGGGAAGAAATTGCGACCCTTGGCCCAGAGTTCGAAGGTGTTGTTGTCCGACTGGCGGTGCCACTGCTCCGAGGGGCCGTCGGGCGTGTTCTGCAGCACCATCATCAGGTCCTGCATCGTCCAGCCCGTACGCATCACGTAGTAGCCGCCGTCGGGGAACGTCACGACATTCGTCGTGGGTTGCGTCCCCTGCGCCCCCTCGGTGGCCAGCCACGTCAGCCCGGCATTGTCGGGGAAGAGCGTCATGTAGTTCTTCAGATTGCGCGTCAGCACGCTCTTGGTCCACGACGCGGCCCGCGTATCGGCCATGTTGGGCACCGAATAGTCCGGGTAGATCATGTTCATCACCACATCGGTCATCTTGCGCATCGACGACACGAAATTCGACGGGAAGTAGCTCTCACCGCCGTTGAGCTGCGCCACGAGCAGCGACGAACGGAAATCCTCGATGCCCGAAATGTGGTACGAAAGGTCGCCGTCCTTGAGCCAGCCGTCGTTGAAATACTGCGCCGTAACCTGCTGTCCGAGCACGCCCGGACCGTTCGTCCGCCACGTTGCGGCATTCTTCAGCTCGGGGAAGAGCATGCCCGCGAAGGTCACCGCCTGGGCCTGCGTGATCAGATGGTTCGACGTCGTGGAGTAGTTCTTCATGATATGGTTCACCTGCTCGTCGAGGTGCTTGAGCACGGTCGAAAGCCACTCGGCCGTCACAGTCTCCGAATTCTGGTAGTACTCCAGCAGCCCGCACTGGTCGATCACCCGCGCCGCAACGTCCAGCGGTCGCCACGACCACCCCGCATTGCGATACTCCGCAGGCAGATTCTCGGGATAGACCGTATAGTCGAGATCCACGTCGGGTTTGGGGTTCTGACGCAGCCAGTCGCCGTAGACCTCCATCCAGTTCGCCACGTAACGCTCGTCGTGCGTCGCATTGTAGGCCTTGCCCTGCAGGATCATCCACTGGTGGCGGTGCAGCTGGTAGCGGTGCTCCTGCTCCTTCGTGGGCCAGATCGTCCAGTCGATGCCCGTCCCCTCCGCATTCAGGTAGGAATAGGGAACGTTCGACCCGGCCGACGCATCGAAATAGTTCTTCACATAGAAGCGGTAGCCGTTTTCACGGAAGGCGTAGTCGGCCCACGACTTCTCGGTATCCGTAGCCTTGTCGCTCTCGATCTTCACGTTGGGATTCAGACCGTGGGTGCGCGTGCGGTAGTAGTTGAGCAGCTCCTGCAGGGCCAGACGGTAGTCTCCGGCGGCATAGGCGGCCGAAACTTTCGACAATCCGCCGTACGAAAGATCCAGCAGATTGAGAATCGAGATGTCGACGCCGTCGTTCATCGCCTGCGAACCGCTCTTGACCCACTCGGCCGCCTGCTTCATCTCGGGGAAAATCGTACCGGCCCGCCATACGGCATAGGACTCCTGGGCCAGCTCCTCCCCGTTCTCCGAGTAGTGGTTCATCACGTGGCCGGCCTGCTCGACCAGATTCGACAGGTAGGAGGCGAGCATCTGCGGCGTGAAGGCGGTCGACTGCATGAAATAGTAGATCAGGTCGCACTGATCGGCCAGACGGTACGACACGTCGATCGGACGCCAGGCGTAGAGCGCCTCACGCACCTCCTCGGGCTGGCTCGAAGGATCGGCATTGAAATCGTAGTCGCCAGCCGGAAGCGGGAAGGTCTCCAGCCAGCTCTCGTAGACCGACATCCACGACGTGACGTAGTTTTCGTCGAGCGTCGTGCGGTAGGCCTTGCCCTGCGGGATCATCCATTGCAGGCGGTGCAGGCGGAAGCGCTCCTCGGTTTCGGCCGTTGCGCGTTTGGTCCAGTCGAGTTTGCTGCCCGTCTGGTAGGAGTAGGGACGGTCGCCGTCGGCATAGCCGTCGACCCAGAAGCGGTAGCCGTCCTGCGCATCTCCCGTGACGGGAAGCGCCCAGTCGGCCCGGGCCTGCTCCTCGGCCGTGATCGACGGCGCAATCAGGTTGACGTTGGCATTGACCTGCGTCCGCGTACGGAAATAGTTCAGCAGAGCCTGCGCGGCCAGATAGTACTGATCCGACTCGTAGTAGGCCTTCACGGAGGCCAGTTCCGGAAGATCCAGATTCAACGCCTCGAAAACGCGTGCATCAATCACGCTGTTGCCGGGAATCGTCGAATCGGTCGTCTCCGAACCGCTGCCGTCATCGGTGCCCCGGATTTCGTCGCCCAGACACCCCGTCAGAAGGGCCGTCGAGATCACGAGACCATACAGCGAGATCTTCGTAAAGATTCGTTTCATAGGTTATTGGTTTTAGGGTTTTTACGCTTTAAAGCTCCCGGGGCGACACGCCCCGCAGCGACAGATAGCGGCCGATGGCCTCCAGATAGTAGTAGTCCGCATAGTTGAGCGGCGTGTCGATCTCGCTGTGGGCCGGCAGGTGGCCGACGCTGTGGCGGAGGATAAAGCCGCCGTTGGTCCCCTTCTCGGCCAGGTAGGCATCCGACGAGAGGCTCATCAGTATCCGCTCGGCACGCTCGAAGTAGCTGCGCCCCTCCTCCTCGGGAACCAGCGTCGAGAGTTCGAAGAGCGCCGAGGCGATCACCGCCGCGGCCGAAGCATCGCGCGGAGCATCGGGAATGTCCGGCGCATCGTAGTCCCAGTAGGGAATCAGGTCGGCCGGCGTGCGGGGATGGTTCATGATGAACGAGGCGATCCGACGGGCGTGGTCCAGATACTTCGTGTCGCCCGTCTCGCGATAGCACATCGTATAGCCGTAGAGGCCCCACCCCTGGCCGCGGGCCCAGGCCGACGAATCGGAGTAGCCCTGGAACGTACCGCGGCTCTCGACCGTGCCGTCGTCGTTGTAGCTCACCACGTGGTACGAACTGCCGTCCTCGCGGAAGTGGTTCTGCATCGTGAGGTCGGCATGGCAGACGGCCACGTTGCGGTATTTCGGATCGCCCGTGTGCTTCGAGGCCCAGAAGAGCATCTCGAGATTCATCATGTTGTCGATGATCACCGGGTAGTTCCACTCGCCGAAGTCCCACGAGCGGATCAGACCGACGGTCGAGTCGCAGCGCGAAATGAGGCTGTTGGCCGCCTCGACAATCACCTCGGCCGAATGGGCGTCGTGAAGCGTCTGCTGCTGCTGTCCGTAGCTGCAGAAGACCATGAAGCCCAGATCGTGCGTACCCTTATAATATTGTATGCCCTCGAGCCGTGCGGTGAATTTCTCGGCCTCGGCGCGCAGATGTTCGTCGCCCGTCAGACGGTAGGCTTCCCACAGCGTCCCGGGATAGAAACCGCTGGTCCAGTCCTTGGCGTCCACGACCTTGAATTTCGGCATCAGCGAGCGCGGAAATCCCGGCAGCGAATCGAACTCCGCCGACGAAAGTTCGAGTTGCGAACGGGCCACGTCGATGGCATGCTTCACGCTCTCGAGTTTGGGATCGGGGCCCGCACCGCAGGAGCCCAGCACAAGAAGGGAAAAAAGTCCCGGAATCAGGAGGAGGTTTTTTCTCATGAATGGTTCAGGTTTTTGTGTTCAGGTTGTTTTCGGTATACAAAAGTACCGATAAGCTTCCGGAGAGACCCCGAGAATTGAAGAATTGATTTTCAAAACCGCTCAAATAACCTTTGATTTTGTCCAGCACGATATTGATTTTGTTCAAAACAGGCCCCAGAGGCTCTTCTCGCGCAGGTCCGGAGATTGGACAATTTCAAGGTTCCACCAGCGCCGGAAAACTCCGCCGCATCCGGAGACCGGAGGTTGCAACGCCCCGAAGCCTTCGGTCCGGGGGGGGCTAGGGCGGAAAGAGATGGATCCCGGAGTGAAAAGGCATGAGGCCCGAGAAGGAAGGCATGGGCGCCAAAGCGGGAAGACAAGGGCGTCGGGGCAGAAAGGCATGGGCATCGGGACGGAGAGGCAAGGGCGTCGGAACAGAAAGGCATGGGCGTCGGAACAGAACGACAAGAGCGTCGGGGCGGAAAAGCAGGAGGCAGGGAAAGGAAGGCATGAGGCAAGCAATCCCGTCTCCGGCAGGCGGAAAGGCAACAAACGAGAGGGGCCTTCTCACCGAGAAGGCCCCTCTGTGGCGGCTTCGGCCGCTACGCTACTTGAGCGGCGAATCCGGCTCGCGCGACATCACCAGATAGAACATCCGGTCAAGGAATGCCGGAGCGAATTTCTTCACGAAATGCGTCGCACGCCCCTCGATCTCCATCAGACACAACCGTTTGCGGCGCACAATGCCGCGACCGACGATGCGGGCCACCTCTTCGGCCGTCATCATCTTCGACTCGTCGCGCGGCGTCTCACCCTGCTGCGCCCCATGGGCCGTCAGCGCCGAGAAGCGCACGTTCGAGGCCGTGAAGCCCGGGCAGGCGATCATCACGTGGAGCCCCTTTTTCAGATTCTCGATGCGCAGCGTCTCCAGAAAGCCCGTCATGGCGTATTTCGACGCCGAATAGCCCGTACGTCCCGGCAGTCCGTGCAGCCCGGCCACGGACGAGATGCCGACAATCGAGCCCTTCGTCGCCTGCAGGTAGGGCAAGGCGTACTTGCAGCAGTTGACCGTGCCCCAGAAGTTGACATCCATCAGACGGTGGAGCACCTCCAGGTCGACGTCGTCGAAGAGCGCCCGCATCGAGATGCCGGCGTTGCAGATCAGCACGTCCAGCCGTCCGAACTCCCGGATGGCCGTCTCGATCAGCGCCCGGCACTCCTCGGGCTTCGTCACGTCGACGCCGCACCAGGCCGCCGCTCCGCCCTGCGAGCGGATCTCGTCGGCCAGCCGGCGGAGTTTGTCCTCGCTCCGGGCCCCGAGCACCACCCGGGCCCCCTGGACCGCATATACCTTGGCCATCGCCTCGCCGATGCCCGACGAGGCTCCCGTGATGACAATCACGCGATCTTTCAATGTCTTCATAGCGTATTTTCGTGTTTCAATCTTCGATCTCGACCTCCAGCGTATCGCAGGCCATCCGGACACCCGCGGGGAGCTTCGGCTCCGTCTCGGCCTGCAGCCCGATGTCGTGGGACATGTGCGTGAGCCATGCCCGACGGGGTTCGACGCGGCGGATCAGCGACAGCGCCTCGGCCACGTTGAAGTGCGAGTAGTGCTCCTTGAAGCGCAGGGCGTTGACCACCAGCGTATCCACCCCGCGAAGCTTCTCCACCTCCCGATCCTCGATCGTCTTGAAATCCGTCAGGTAGGCCAGCGGCCCGATGCGGTAGCCCGTCACGGTGAAGCGTTCGGAGTGGTGTCCCGAGACGGGGACGATCTCCACCCCCTTCACCGTAAAGGGGCGCGTGACGTCGATCTCGTGGAGCTCGATCTCGGGGACGCCGCGGTACTTGTCCTGTGCAAAGGCATAGTCGAAATCCTTGCGCACACAGGCCAGCGTCCGCGGCGAGGCGTAGATGTCGACCCGATGGATCGTCGGCGGATAGTCGACGAAATTGAAGGCCCGCACGTCGTCCAGACCGCCGATATGGTCCTTGTGTTCGTGCGTAAGCAGGATGCCGTCGAGGTGGCTCACCCCCGTGCGGAGCATCTGGTAGCGGAAATCGGGTCCCGCGTCGATCACCAGCCGCACACCGTGCGTCTCGACCATGGCCGAGGTCCGCAGACGGTGATCGCGCCGGTCGGGCGACGTGCAGACCCGGCAGCGGCATCCGATCACAGGCACGCCCTGTGAGGTTCCGGTTCCCAGAAAAGTGAGCTTCATGTCGGCAAAGGTAAGCATTTTCGGGCAAACCGCCGCATGCCCGGCCCGCAAAATCGCGATGCACGGAATCGGACCGAAACTCCGAAAAAGGACTTGCAGAAACAGTATTTATTTAGTAAGTTTACAAACTCGAAATCAAACCCAAAACAGTTTAAACCCGAATGAAAAAAACGTTGCTGCTTGCCGCCGCCCTGCTCGTCACGGCAGCCCTTCCGGCTCAAAAACGCTACACGCTCGCATCGCCCGACGGCGCCCTGCAGACGACCGTCTCCGTCGGCGGAGAACTCTCCTACGACATCCGCCTCAACGGTCGTACGCTGCTCGAACCTTCGCCCCTGTCGCTGAGGTTGAACAACGGCTCGGTCTGGGGCCCCGATGCCCGCGTTGCCAAGGCGTCGCAATCGTCGGTTGATCAATGGGTCGCTTCGCCCTTCTACCGCGCCGATTCGATCCGCGACCACTACAACGCCCTCACGCTCCGCATGAAGGGCGGCTGGGAGGTCGAATTCCGCGCCTACGACGACGGCGTCGCTTACCGCTTTGTCAACCGTTCGAAGAAACCCTTCGCCATTCTGAACGAAGAGGTCGCCTACCGCTTCCCCGAGGACTTCACGGCCACGCTGCCCTACGTGCGGGCCGGAGAGGACGGCGACTGGGAAAAGCAGTACTTCAACTCCTTCGAAAACACCTACACCGTCGCACGGCTCTCGCAACTCAAAACCGGACGTCTGGCCTTCCTGCCGCTCGTCGTGGATGCCGGCCAGCAGGTGAAGATCTGTCTCACGGAGAGCGACCTGCGCGACTATCCCGGACTCTACCTCCGTAATCCGGACGGCGGAAACAACCTCTGCGGACAGTTCGCTCCGTGTCCGATCCGCACCCGGCCGGGCGGCTACAACGGAATCGAACATGTCGTGCTGGAACGCGCCGTCCATATCGCCGATGTTCCCGGACCGCGTACCTTCCCCTGGCGCGTCGCCATCATCGGAAACGATGCCGGAATTGCCGCCTCGAACCTGAGCTATCTGCTCGCCGAGCCTTCGAAGATCGACGACCTGTCGTGGATCCGCCCCGGAAAGGTCGCCTGGGACTGGTGGAACGCATGGAACCTTGCCGGCGTTGACTTCCGGGCCGGCATCAACACCGAAACCTACAAATACTACATCGACTTCGCCGCCTCGCAGGGCATCGAATACGTCATTCTCGACGACGGCTGGGCTGCCGGGAAGGGCGCCGACCTCATGCAGATCAATCCCGACATCGACCTGCGGCAGATCGTCCGGTACGCCGATTCGAAGGGCGTCGGGATCATTCTCTGGGCCGGATTCCACGCCTTCCAGCGCGACATGGAGGAGGTGTGCCGCCACTACGCCGAAATGGGCGTCAAGGGCTTCAAGGTCGACTTCATGGACCGCGACGACCAGCAGATGACCCTCTTCAACTCCCGGGCCGCCGAAACCGCCGCCAAATACCACCTCATCCTCGACCTGCACGGAACCCACAAACCCGCCGGACTGAACCGGACCTGGCCCAACATCCTCAACTTCGAGGGCGTACACGGTCTGGAGCAGATGAAATGGAGCTCGCCGAAGGTCGACCAGATGAAATACGACGCCACGATCCCCTTCATCCGTCAGGCCGCCGGCCCGATGGATTACACGCAGGGCGCCATGATCAACGCCACGCGCCAGGGTTTTCACCCCAACTACACGGAGCCGATGAGTCAGGGCACGCGTTGCCACCAGCTGGCCCTCTACGTCGTGCTGGACTCCCCGCTCAACATGCTCTGCGACTCCCCGACGAACTACCTCCGCGAAGAGGAGTGCACGTCGTTCATCGCCCGGATCCCCACCGTGTGGGATGAAACCCGGATTCTGGACGGCCGCATCGGCGAATACATCGTCACCGCACGCCGCAAGGGCTCAACGTGGTACATCGGCGGCATCACCGACTGGACGCCCCGCGACCTGAAGATCGACCTCTCGTTCCTGGGCGGCAGTCTCCAGGCTGAACTCTTCCGCGACGGGGTGAATGCCGACCACAAGGCCTCGGACTATCGCCGCGAAGAGATCCGCATCGATACCGCCGAGCCGTTTGCCGTCCATCTGGTGCCGGGCGGCGGATTCACGCTGAAGATTCAACAGGGGGAATAAGCCCCGGACACTCGAAAAGGCCCCCGTACGACGCATCGTACGGGGGCCTTTTCTTGCCGGCAGAGAGGACCTTTGGATGGCGGCGGGAGAGCCTTGCCGTGCCGGCGGAAGGAGTTTCCGTCATCCCGGCAGGAGGGACCCTGTCATCCGGCTGGTGGGTCTTGACTCCCCGGCGGGTGGGTCTTGGCTCCCCGGCGGGTGGGTCTTGGCTCCCCGGCGGGTGGAACTCAGAAGCCCCCCTCGACGGTCCAGTAGAAGGCGCGCGAACCCTGCATCCGGGTCGAGGCATCCAGTTCGCGCAGGGCCGTCATCAGCGGTTCGAGCTGTTCGTCGTCGATGATGGCCAGAATCGAAGCATTCATCGACGGCCAGGCGTGCGTCCCGTAGTGGGGTTCGCCGTCCACCGAGCCGCGGCCCTGGGTCAAGGCCCACTTCGTAAAGCCCCGGATCCCCTGCTCGTCAAGAATGGCGTGCACACGATCCGTCAGTGCCTGGTTATAGGATAAAAATACGGCTTTCATGGTATGGTTGGTTCTCGTTGTTTGTTGTCTGTTCTTGTGCAGGGGCCGGCCGGTCAATGGCTCCCGGCCTGGTGCATGGTCGCCTGACGGGCCAAACGACGCTGCTCGCGACGCCGGGAACGGTGGACCAGAATCGAATAGAGCACCGGCACGATGAAGAGCGTCAGGATGGTCGAGAAGGTCAGTCCGCCGATCACAGCAATGCCCATCGGCTGCCACGTCTCCGAACCGGCTCCCGTGCCGATGGCCAGCGGCAGCATGCCCAGCACCGTCGTGAACGAGGTCATCAGCACCGGACGCAGACGGCTCTTGCCGCCCGCTATCACCGCCTCGAAGACACCCGACCCCCGTTCGATCAGCAGGTTCATGTAGTCCACCATCACGATGCCGTTCTTCGTCACGATGCCCACCAGCATGATCGCACCGATCAGCGCGATAAGCGACAGCGGCGTCGAGGTCAGCCACAACGCCAGGAAAACCCCCGTGAAGGCAAACGGAATGGTGAACATGATGATGAAGGGGAACTTCAGCGACTCGAACTGCGTGGCCATGACGATGTAGACCAGAATGACGATCAGCACGAACAGCGTCAGCAGATCCGAGAAGGCATCGCCCTGATCCTCGACCGTACCGCCCACCTCGAGATCCACGCCGTCGGGCGTCGGGTAATCGGCAATCAGGCGGTTGAGTTCGGCCACCACGTCGCCCAGCGCCACCCCCGCACCGAGCGTCGACTCGACGGAGATGACCCGCTGACGGTTCTCGCGCTCGATCATCGGCGCCGCATACTCCTCCTCGACGCGTCCCACCTCCTTGAGCTTCACGGGACGCCCCTGAGCGTTGTAGAGCGTGATGTTCTCGACATCCTCCACCCGCGTGCGGAACGGTTCGGCGTAGCGGACCACAATGTCGTATTCGTCACCGTCCTCGCGGTATTTCGAGGCCACCAGTCCGTCGATGCGGTTGCGCACGGCCTGCGAGGCCGTCGCACTGTTCATCCCGTAGTAGGCCAGCCGCTCGCGGTCGAAGACCACGTTGTACTCCGGGCGCAGGTCGTCGCGCGAGAGCTTCACGTCGCGCACCCCCGGCAGCGCGCGCATCCGCTCCTTCAGATCGTTCGCCACGGCATTCGTCACATCCATGTCGTAGCCGAAGACCTTCACGTCGGCCGTCGCCGCTCCGCCGACCATGCCGCCCATCGCTCCGCCCGGCGTGACCGTATACTGCCGGATCTCGGGTATGCGGTCCAGGTCCTGACGCAGCAGGTCCGAAATGACGTAGATCGACCGCTCGCGCCCCTCGACGTCGGTCAGTCGCAGGTTGTAGTTGATGAGGTGCGAACCGGTGGTCTGCATCGCCGCAAAGGCATCGTCCGACGAGTTGGCTCCCGCCGAGGCCGAAACCAGCACCACCTCGGGATATTTCGCGTAGAGAATGCTGTCGATCTGACGGGCGATGCGCGAGGTGTACTCCACCGAAACGTTCTGTTCGAGTTCGACCGTCGCCGCAATGCGGTTGTTGTCCGACGGCGGGAAGAACTCCGTCGGGACCTGCGTCAGCAGCCCCAGCGAGAGCACGAAGAGCGACATCATCGAGATGACCGTCAGCCGGCGGTGGTGAACCACCCAGTCGAGCGAACGCGCATAGGCATTGTCGAGCCACGCCAGCGCCCGGTCGATCGGTTTGTAGACGACGCCCAGTCCGCGGCAGGTATGGACGCCGCCCTCGCGTTTGAGCAGGTAGGCCGACATCATCGGCGTCAGCGTGATGGCCGCCGCCGTCGAGACGCACACCACGATCGTCACGATCCACCCCAGCTCGCGGAACAGAATGCCCGCCATGCCCGGAACCAGCGTCAGCGGCAGGAACACCGCCACAACCACCAGCGTCGTGGCAATGACCGACAGCCACACCTCGTTGGTGGCGTAGATCGAGGCCTCCTTCGGCGTCGAACCCCGCTCGATATGGGTGGTGATGTTCTCCAGCACCACGATGGCATCGTCGACCACCATGCCGATGGCGATCGACAGCGACGAGAGCGAGATGATGTTGATCGTCGAGTCCGTGGCGAAGAGGTAGATGAACGAACAGATCAGCGAGACGGGGATCGTCATGCAGATGATCAGCGTCGCCCGCCAGCGCCCCAGGAAGATCATCACCACCAGCACCACGAAGATAAAGGCATAGAGAATGGTCTCCGACAGCGACCCGATGGCATCGGTGATCTCCTGCGAACCCTCGAAGATCAGCTCCATCTTCACGTCGCGCGGCAGACTCTTCTGGATGGCCGGCAGCCGCGACTCGATCTCGCGGACGATATTGACCGTATTGGCCCCCGACTGCTTCTGGAACATCACCCGAACGCCCCGCTGGCCGTTGACCCGCTCATCCATGGTGGCCTTCTCGAGCGTGTCGCGGATCTCGGCCACGTCCGAAAGCATCACCGTGCGTCCCCCGGCGTTCGACACCACCACCTGGCGCAGTTCGTCCGAAAGGCGGAACTCTCCGTCGGCCTTGATGTTGAACGTATTGTTGCCGATGTCGATCGTGCCGCTCGGGATGTTGACATTCTCCGCGGCGATGATCTGCCCCAGCTGCTCGACCGTCAGGTTGTAGGCCTCCAGACGCGCCGGGTCGACATTCACCTGCACCTCGCGCTCCGGGGCCCCCATCACCGTGACGGCCCCCACGCCGTCGACCCGGTTCAGGACGTTGACCAGCTTGTCGTCGAGAATCTTGCTCAGCGCCGGATAGCTCTCCTCGGCCGTCACCGCCAGCATCATGATCGGCATCATCGACGACGAGAACTTGAAGATCGTCGGGTACTCGATCCCGTCGGGCAGCAGCGACTGCACGCGCGACACCGCATCGCGGATCTCGTTGGCCCCCTCGTCGAGGTCCGACCCGTACTCGAACTCCACGGTGATCATCGAAACGTTGTCCTGCGACTTGGAGGTCAGCTTCTTGAGGTTGCTCACCGTATTGAGGTTGTCCTCCAGCACGCGCGTGATGTTGGTCTCGATCTCGGCGGCGTTCGCCCCCGGGTACATCGTGATGACCGAGATCTGCGGAATCTCGATCTCGGGATACTGGTCCACAGCCAGGTTCTTCAGCGAGAAGAGCCCCAGCACCATCACCCCGACAAATATCAGCACCGTGGAGATCGGCTTGCGTACGGCACTTTCGTAAATCTTCATCGGCTGTTGCTTTTACTCCTGTTTGACTTCCACCGGCGCCCCGTCGTAGAGTTTCGACAGCGCCGTCACGGCCACCTGCTCGCCCGCGGCCACACCCCGCAGGATGTCGACCCGGTCACCCACCTGGCGCCCCACCTCCACCGAACGCCGTTCGGCCACCGAATCCCCCACGATGACGTAGAGGTAGCGTTCGGCCGACCCCATCTGCTTCTGCACAGCCACGTCGGGGACCATCACCCCCGGTTTGCTGCCCATGTCGAACCGCGTGCGGGCGTACATCCCCGGGCGGAGGATCCCCTCGGAGTTCGGCACGCGGACCTCCACCTTGAAGGTCCGCGTCGCCGGGTCCAGCGCCGGATAGATCAGCGACACCTCCCCGGCAAACGCCTTCTCGGGGAAGATTTCCACCTGCAGCTCGACCGGCATACCGACCTTCACCTGCGGAAAGAACTGCTCCGAGATGTTGACGATGACCTTCAGCGGATTGATCTGCATGATGTGCAGGATCGGCTGCTGCGCGAAGAGGTCGCCCGACTCGTAGTTGCGCGCCGTGACCACCCCCGTGATCGGCGAACGCACCTCGATGTTCTTCTTCAGGTTGGCAACCACCTCGCGCTGCACGTCCAACTGCGCCCGCGCCTGTTCGATCTGCTGCGCCGAAATGCCACCGGCCTCGTAGACCGGCAGCAGGCGGTTGTAGTCGCTCTCGATGGTCTGCAGCTGGACGAGCTGCTGCGTATACTGCGTCGGGTCGAGCGACACGACCAGCTGTCCGGCGTGCACCTTGTCGCCCACCTCCACCCAGATGCGGTCGATATGCACGCCCGTGGCCGCCGGCGTGATGTCGTTCTCGCGGTAGGGTTCGATCTCCGAGGTGAACTCCTCCGTCAGACGCACCGTCGTACTGTCGGCCGCCACGCAGCGCGTCAGCACCCCTTTCGTCTCCGTTGCGGGGCCCGCACCCCGGTTGCCCGTGCAGCCGGCCGTCAGGACCGCCGCCATCATCCACAGCATCTTTTTCATGGTTCTATCCTTGCCGTTTGTCCGTTATTCGATGTCACTGTTCCCGCCCCACGATCCGGTCGTACTCGGCCTTGGCCGAAAGGTAGTCGTAGATCGCCTGCGAATAGTTCAGCTGCGCCTGGGTCTGCGACAGCTGGGCGCTGTTCAGTTCGAGGATCGTCCCCGCTCCGGCCCGGTAGCGCGTGTCGGAGATCCGGTAGGCCTTGCGCGCCTGTTCGACGGTCAGCTCCTGCGCGAACATCGTCTCGCGCGCCGTCAGCAGGTCGTTCAGCGCCGAGCGCACCTGCACGTCCAGCTGCTGCCGCGCATAGGTGCGCTGCAGGGAGGTCTGCGCAATCTGGTTCTTCAGCTCTCGCGACCGGTTCATGCGCGTCAGACCCGCAAAGACCGGCACCGACAGCTGCACCCCCACCGAGATCGGATGGGTCCAGAAATAACGCGAATCGTCCCCGCTGCCGAAACCCATGAAGGGCTCCATGTCGTTGCCCGTCCAGGAGGCCGTGCCGAAGGCCGCCAGCGTCGGCAGACGTCCGGCGTTGGCCGCCCGCAGCGACCGCCTCAACAACTCCTCCTGCAGTTCGAGCGTGCGCAGGCTGCTGTTGCGCGACACGTCGGCCGTCAGACCGTCGGTCCCGGCCAGCACCTCGCCGCGCAGCGCGTCGAGCGACCCCTCGACCTCGATCTCCACCTGCTCGGGGATCGACAGGTACATCTTCAGCATCAGCTTGGCCAGCTTGATCGAATTCTCGGTCTGGAGGATCGTCGGCCGCAGGTTGCTCAACTGCACCTGGGCCGTCAGCAGGTCATACTCCGACATCAGGCCGTGGTCGTACTGCACCTGCGTGTCGTCGACCGTGCGCTGCACCGTGGCCTCCGATTCGCGCAGCACCGCCAGCGACTGTTCGGCCAGCAGGATGTTGTAGAAGGCCTTGCGCACCTCGGCCACCAGGTCGATGCGCGACGAACGCGCCGCCTCGACCGCCGCCGCACGCTGTGCGTCGTTCATCTTCAGCGTCCGGTAGACCGACGGCGCAAAGAGCGGCAGCGTCAGGTCGCCCTGCAGCGCAAAGGTGTTGTCGGCGCCGAACGACAGCCCGCCCCGCATCTCCGACTTGACGATCGAACGCGTATAGTTGCCCGAAGCCGTGAGTTGCGGCAGCAGCGATCCCCACGTCTGGCGCCGCACGTAGTCGTAGCGCGCGACCTCCATGTCGGCCACCTTCACGGTCGGGTTCTCACTCAGGGCCAGTTCGAGCGCCTGCTCCAGCGTCAGGCGCATCTGCCCCGCCGCATCAGAAACGCCCGCAAGAAGAGCAAGCATCCCCACGGCGAGCGTATACAGCATTTTTTTCATGGCGTGTCGGATGTTTTGTCATGAACTAGGATTTCGGCACTCCGCAGGCCGGCGAAACGTAGCGTTTGCGATAGTCGTCGACCAGCCGCAGCCCCTCGGGGGTCGATATCCCCCGGAAAAAGGTGCTGACGACCTGCAGGTAGGCCTCGCGTTCGCTCATGCCGTCGGGCAGCAGCAGATCCTTGCGGTCGGTGACCGCCGAGGCCGTATAGTAGAGGACCGAAATGGCCAGCTCGATATTGATCGTCGCGACAAACAGACCGTCGGCAATGCCCCGTTCGAGCATCTGTCGCAAGTCGCGACGGCTCTTGGCCGAGCCTTCGCTCATCAGCCGATCGTACACCGCCGGATAGAACTTCCGCAGGCTGTTCAGCAAGCGATGGACGGACTCCGAGTCGTTCAGCACGCAGTCCAGCACCCGGAACATCGCCTCGAGGACATTGCCCGCACCGGCTCCGGCCCGTTCCCGTTCGAGGCGTTTGCATTCGAACCAGTGTTCCATGGCCAGATAGAGCAGGCTCTCCTTGTCGCCGAAGAGCTCGTAGAGCGTACGTTTCGAGACGCCCAGCTGACGGGCGATATCGTCCATGCGGACGGATTTGATCCCCTCCGACACAAACATCTGCATCGCCTGAGCGACGATACGATCCTTCTGATCCATGGTATAGAGTGTTGTCCGAATACAAAAATAAAAAATAAACCGGAAAAACCAAAAGAGTTTTCCGGTTCGTCCCGCAAAGATTCGGCCAAACCGTCGCCCGGCCGGGCCCGCCCCATTCCAAACGGACCTGTCCCTTTCAAAAAAGCCCTACCCGTAGTAGAGCGAGTGAATATTGTCGTTGGTGGAGTATTTCAGGTTCCGCACGGCATCGTCGCCCACATAATAGGCCATAGTCTGCGTCTCCCAGGCGCCGTACTCCTTGAAATACTTCATGTAGCTGCGCAGACGGTTGGCCTTGACCGGATCGTTGAGCAGCGTGTCGTCGAACTCCATCTTTGAGGCTGCTCAGGTAATCTCTCGAAATAGCAGTCGATCAGCTCCTGCCAATCCTCCTTGTGGGCCGAATTGAGGCCATACCCGTCGGCAAAGGCCCTTTCGGTAGCTACCACCCCGTTGTACTGCCCCGAATACATGAACTCCAGGAGCAGGAAGGCTTCGAAAAGCAGATGCTTCCCGCCGTCGGGGTTCGTGTGGTTGGCATAGACCGAACGGAGCAGGCTCCGCCCGACCCCTTCGAACCGTCCCGAACCCAGCACGCCGACAATCGAGCCGAACAGCGCGCACATCGACCACTCGATTTCCATGTTCCGTTTGGGTTCCATCATCTCTTGTCCGGTTTGTCCATCTTATTAAACAGCCGGCTATCTTACACTACAACAACCTGAAATACAATACAATAAATAAAACACACCCGTGTTTATACAAAAAATCACCTTTTATTTTATAATCAAAAAATTGACGTTATCGGAGGGAGTCTCTCAAAGGACAAGTTAACCGGAGTCTGAACACCGGTCGATGATGCAAAGACGGGCCCGGACGATCAGTCGTCCGGGCCCGTCTTCAGTGCAGGTCGGCCTCAGGCCGCCGTGGCATTTTCGAGTTTGCGCATGATCGAGAAGATGAAGAGCGCCGAGAGCAGGCACAGCACGATCAGCACGCTCCAGACCATCCACAGCGCCATGCCGCTACCCCACAGATAGCCGATCAGCGAGGTGGCGTAGTTGCCGATGGCCGTGGCGGCAAACCAGCAGCCCATCATCATACCCTTGTACTTCGGAGGGGCCACCTTCGAGACAAACGAGATTCCCATCGGCGAGAGCAGCAACTCGGCGAACGTCAGCACCAGATAGGTCGAAATCAGCCAGTTCTGCGAGACAAACTGATCACTCGCCCCGGCAGCCTTCACCTCGGCCGGCGACATCAGTCCCACCGAACCGATGGTCAGGATCAGGAAGCCCAACGCGGCGATGATCATACCCAGACCGATCTTGCGCGGAGCCGAGGGCTCCTTGCCCTTGCGGGCCAGAGCCGTGAAGATGGCCACCGAAATCGGCGTCAGACCCACCACGTAGAAGGGGTTGAACTGCTGGAACTCCTGCGGCAGGATGTGAACCGGATCGGGCGTAAGCGTATAGCGGTAGATCAGCACGCCGGCGGCTACGACCACGGCGGCGGCCGAGATCAGTTTGCCGCGCCCCTTCTCCGACTGGAAGAAGCCCACGATGCCGTAGACTCCCACCAGCACCAGCACCAGATTGAAGATATCGAAGCCCATGCGCGTAATGCCCGTCGCCTCGGAGGTCGTGTAGTCACGCGCGAAGAAGGTCATCGTCGAGCCGTTCTGGTGGAAGGCCATCCAGAAGAAGATCACCACCGCGAAGACAAGCATCAGCGCCGTGATGCGCGACTTGGTCTGTGCCGGAGTCAGTTCGGCCGTCTTCACACCGGCGGAGGTGGCGGCGGCTGCCTGCTGCTTGGCCGTCACGTCGGCATGCTTGAACGTCTTGCGGAAGCCCACGTAGATCAGGTAGGAGACAACCAGCGAGAGGCACGCCACACCAAAGCCCATGTTGTAGGCCGTCGAAAGCTTGTCGATATAGTGGCGCGAGAATTCGCCCAGATCGGTGATCGTCGTACTCATCGAGGCGGCCAGCTCCTGCAGTTTGGCCAGCGGTTCGGCGGGCATCTGCCCGCCCAGCTCGAGGTACTGGTGAGCCAGGGCCGGGATCTGTCCGTTGTAGATCAGACCGTCCTGGGCCAGGAAGTGGTTGGTGATCCATTTGGCCATGCCCGGGGCGAACATCGCGCCGATGTTGATGGCCATATAGAAGATCGAGAAGGCGTTGTCGCGTTTGGCCTGGTAGGCGGGGTCATCGTAGAGGTTGCCCACCAGCACCTGGAGGTTCCCCTTGAAGAGACCCGTACCGCAGGCGATCAGCGCCAGGGCGCCGAACATCATCGCCTGACCCGCAAAGCCCGTACCCGTCGGGATCGAGAGCAGCGCATAGCCCGCGAACATCACGAAGATTCCCAGCGTGACCATCTTTCCGAAGCCGAACCGGTCGGCCAGAATGCCGCCGAAGAAGGGCATGAAATAGACCGCAGCCAGGAAGATGCCGTAGATCTGGGTCGTAACCGCTTCGGTATAACCGAATTTTGCCTGCAGAAACAGCGTGAAGATCGCAAGCATGGTGTAGTAGCCGAAGCGCTCGCCCGTATTGGCCAGCGAAAGGGCGTACAAACCTTTGGGTTGTCCTTTGAACATAGTTGATTTTGGATTTTAGAGAGTGGTTCTTTTTTGGTTTGACGACAAATTTAGAAATTTTTTCGAGATTTTCGAAGAACACAGGTTACCGTTTCGCAAAAAATGGGCCCCAAAATCCGCATTTTTTACCGACCGACCCCGCCGTTCTGAAAAAAATCCGCTCCCGATCCGACAAAAAACTCCCCGGCAGATGATGCCCGGCTCCGGGATTTTTCGTACATTTGTATAAACGACTCCCCTATGGAAAAAGAGAATACGACCCCGAAACGACTCCCGATCGTCGAACACGACGAGTGGCTACGGCCCGTCGAGGAGCAGATGAACGAGCGCCATGCCCGCTACGAGGCCAAGATGGCGGAGATCCTCCGCTCGGCCGGTTCGATCGTCGACTACGCCAACGGTTACCGCTACTACGGCTGGCAGTGGGACCCCACGCTCGACGGATGGTGGCTGCGCGAGTGGCTGCCCGGAGCGCAGGACGTCTACGTCTTCGGCGACTTCAACAACTGGCAGCGCACCGAGATCCGCATGCACCGTGACCAGGCCGGTGTCTGGAGCGCCTTCTTCCCCGCGGCGATGTACCGCGACCGCCTCACCCACGGATCGCTCTACAAGATCCATGTCCACGGCGATAACGGCTGGATGGACCGCATCCCGGCCTATGCCCGCCGCGTGGTGCAGGACGAGCAGACGAAAAACTTCACCGCCCAGTTCTGGCAGCCGGCCGAGCCCTTCGACTGGCAGGGCGACGCCTTCGACGCCTCGACGCTCGGCAGCCTGCTCATCTACGAGGCTCACGTCGGCATGGCCCAGGAGCGCGAAGGGGTGGGCACCTACCGCGAATTTACGGAGAAGATCCTCCCGATCATCAAGCGCGACGGCTACAACGCCGTGCAGCTGATGGCCATCGCCGAACACCCCTACTACGGTTCGTTCGGCTACCACGTCTCGAGCTTCTTCGCCCCCACGTCGCGCTGCGGAACCCCCGAGGAGCTGAAGGAGCTGATCCGCCGCGCCCACGAGATGGGGCTGGCCGTCATCATGGACCTCGTCCACGCCCACTACGTCAAGAACCTCAACGAGGGAATCAACGAACTCGACGGTACGGACCACCTCTACTCGCGTCCGGGCGAGGAGGGAAACCAGCCCTACTGGGATTCGAAACTCTTCGACTACGGGAAACCGGAGGTGCAGCACTTCCTGCTCTCGAACATCAAGTACTGGCTCGACGAGTTCCACTTCGACGGATTCCGCTTCGACGGCGTCACCTCGATGATCTACCACCACCACGGTTACGTCACGTTCGATTCGCGCGACCGCTACTTCGACGCCGGCGTCAACGAGGATGCCATCACCTACCTCACGCTGGCCAACCGCCTGATCCACGAATTCCGCCCGGCGGCCGTCACCATCGCCGAAGACGTGAGCGGAATGCCCGGCATGTGCATCCCGATCGACGACGGCGGCATCGGATTCGACTACCGCCTCGGCATGGCCATCCCCGACTTCTGGATCAAGCTGCTGAAGGATATTCCCGACGAGGAGTGGAACATCTGGGAGATGTGGTCCGTCATGACCGACCGTCTGCCCCAGGTCAAGACCGTCGCCTACGCCGAATCGCACGACCAGGCCCTCGTAGGCGACAAGACCATCGCCTTCCGTCTGATGGACAAGGAGATGTACTTCCACATGGACCGCGCCTCGCAGAACCTCATCATCGACCGCGGCATGGCCCTGCACATGATGATCCGGCTGATGACGATCTCCACCGGCGGACAGGCCTACCTCAACTTCATGGGCAACGAGTTCGGGCACCCCGAGTGGATCGACTTCCCGCGCGAGGGCAACGGCTGGAGCTATGCCCATGCGCGGCGGCAGTGGTCGCTCTCGCGCAACCGTCTGCTGCGCTACTCGTGGCTGGGGGATTTCGACCGGGCGATGATCCGGCTGGTCAAGAAATACAGGGTCCTCGCGGACGGCTATCCGTGGAACCTGCTCATGGACGAGCACAACAAGACGATGGCCTTCTCGCACGGACGGCTGCTCTTCGTCTTCAACTGGCACCCCACGGCCTCGATCCCCGACTATGAATTGCCGGTGCAGGGCCCGGGCAAGTATGTGCCGATCCTCTCGACCGACGAGCGGCGTTTCGGCGGGCAGGAGCGGCAGTCGATGGACTCGGAGCACTTCTCGTTCAACGTCACGGGCGACGACGGGAAGGAGTACCCCCGCATCCGCATCTACAACACCTCGCGCACCGCAACGGTCTACCTGCGCAAGCGGTAGCAGACCGGAGGAGGGGACTGCATGAGGGGGGGGGAGCTCGTAAAGGGGCAACCCGGCAAAGGGGCATCCGGCGAAGGGACAAACCGGCAAACCGACAAAGGGGCAACCGGCGAAGGGGCAATCCGGCCAAAAAGCAATCCGGCCAAAAAGCAATCCGGCGAAGCACCGGCGATATCCGCAAAAAAAGGCGGCGATCCGCATGGGATCGCCGCCATTCTCCATTCAGTGAGCCGGAGTCATCCGCCCGGGTCTCTACGCGCCAACCAGCGTGCGGGCCACCTCAAGCGCCGCCTCGTAATCGGGCTCATGCGTCACCTCGGGGACATACTCCACGTAACGCACCCGATCGTCCCGGTCGACCACCACCACGCCCCGGGCCAACAGCCGGAGCCCCTCCAACACAAAGCCGTACTTCATGCCGAAATCCAGCTCGCGGTAGTCCGACAGGACATGCACCCGGTCGATCCCCTCGGCCGCGCAGAAACGTTTCTGCGCAAAGGGCAGATCCACCGAAATCGAGATCACAACCACCTCGTCGCCCAGCTTCGAGGCCTCGCGGTTGAAGCGGATGTTCTGCAGCGAGCAGACCGACGTGTCGACCGACGGGAAGATGCTGTAGATACGCACCCTGCCGCTGAAGCGATCCGACGGTACCGGCTGCAGCGCAGCATCGGTCAATGTAAACGAAGGGGCCTTCTCCCCCACCTGGCAGTGGCGGCCCTCCAGCTTCACGGGCCGGCCGCCGAATGTCACCTGATAATCCATCTCGTAAAATTTAGTTAGGTTTTAATAATTTTCCCGCAAATCCGGTGCCGCAGCCATTTGCCGCCAGCATCCGCAAAGACTCCCGTCCCAGGGCCCCGATATCCGGCATGCATGCCGGAGTCGGACACCGCAACGGCCGATCGGCGGAAGAAGGGAGAGGAGCCAAACACGAGATCAACCGACTGTCGTGATCAGCCGGCCACGAAATCACCCAAACGCAGGATCAACCGGCCGTCGGGGGATCAACCGGCCGTCGTGAGATCAGCCCGCCGTCGGGGGATCAGTTGGCCGTCGGGGGATCAGTTGGCCGTCGGGGGATCAGTTGGCCGTCGGGGGATCAGCCCGCCGTCGTGATGCGGCGCACCGCCTCGCCTACCCGGGCGTAGAGATCCGGCAGATCCACCCCGGCAATGCGGCGGTTCTCGACAACGATCCGTCCGTCGACCACCACCGTCTCGACGTCCGAAGCCTTGCCGCAGTAGGCCAGATTCGACACGACGTTGTGAATCGGCTGCAGGTGGGGTTTCTGCAGGTCGACGACAATCAGGTCGGCCAGCGCCCCTTCGCGCAGTACGCCCAGCTCCCCGTCGGCATACCCCATGGCCCGGGCTCCGTTGGCCGTGGCCATCCGCAGCACCTCCCAGGCCGGGAGGGCCGTCGGGTCTCCCGTAGCGGATTTCTGCAGGAAGGCCGCCGTACGCAACTCCTCCCACATGTCGAGGTCGTTGTTCGAACAGGTGCCGTCCGTGGCCACCGTCACCAGAGCCCCCACCCGAAGCATCTTCTCCACGGGAGCGACGCCGCTCGAGATCTTCATGTTGCTCTGCGGATTGTGCGATACGGTCACCCCCCGTTCCACGAGCGTCGCCAAATCGGAATCCGTGACATGGACACAGTGGGCGCCGATCATATGCGGCCCCAGAAGCCCCAGGGCATCGAGGTGTTCGACCGGCGTGCGGCCATAGCGCTCGCCCACGATCCGGATCTCGTCACGCGTCTCGGCGATATGGGTCATCATCCCCAGATCGAGCCGCTCGGCCAGCTCCCGTCCCCGCACCAGATTCTCCGGCGAGACCGTATAGGCCGAATGGGGCGCCACGGCGATCCGCACACGGCCGCTTCCGGCGGCGGCCCGTTCGACGGCCCGCTCCACCTGCGGAAAGACCTCCCCGATGTTCGAATCGAAGTAGTTGCAGCCCAGCACCGCCCGGATCCCCAGCCGCTCGGCCACCTCCACGCACCGATCCTCGTCATAGTACATGTCGACGAACGACGTCACGCCGCCCAGCAGCATCTCGACGATGCCGAGCGTCATGCCCAGCGCCACCTCGTCGGGCGTCTGCCGCGACTCGAAGGGCCAGATGTAGTCGTTGAGCCACTCCATGAGCGTGATGTCGTCGGCATAGCTGCGCTGAAGGGTCATGCCGGCGTGGCAGTGGGTGTTGATCAGTCCCGGCATGAGGAGTTTGCCGCGGCAGTCGATCTCGCGCAGACCGGCGTGTGCCGTGCGGAATGCCGCAGCCTCCGTCTCCGAGTCGGTAACCAGCGTCAGGCGGTTTGCGTCGACGCCCACCCAGCCCCGGAACGTGCGGGGGGCATCCTCCGCCGAGGTCATCGGCAGAACCGTAGCATTGGAAAAGAGTAGTGCCATCGTATTATATAGATATATGGTATTATTTGTTTCTGGGTTTCGGGGTTTTCGGACGCGTCTGCCGGCTGCGTTCCAGCTCCTCGTCGTCGAGCGAATTGCCCTGCACGGTGAGGATGTCGCGCCCGTCGACCGAATTGGAGTAGATCTGGATCACCTTGTTGAAGGCGCCGGGTTCACTCTTGTGCGGCTCGTAGATGATGCGGATCACCCCCGAATCGGCCGGAGCCACGGGGCGCTTCGAGAACGACGCCCGGATGCACGAACACGACGTGATGACGCGCACCAGCACCAACGGCCGTTCGCCGTCGTTCACGAAGCGGAATTCGTGCACCAGATCGTCGCCCCGGCGCGGCACGTCGCCGAAATTCCACGACGTCTCCTCCAAACGCAGATGGGCGCCCGCTCGCTGCGGCGCCTCACGACCCGCACGGGCAGTTTTTGCCGCGTAGGCCCCCGTCATGAGGAGGCTCCCGAGCAGCACGAGCAAAATTCGTTTCATCGGTTCGTCAATTCAGTGTGAATACATAGGTTATCGTTCCGCCCTGCACCGCGGCACGGCTCTCCGTGAAGCGCGCCTTGAGGGCCGCCTGACGTGCCGCCGCAACCAGTTCCGGAGCATCGGTCGTCGAACCCACCGGTTCGTAGGAGGCTCCCGTGACCCGGCCCCGTGCGTCGACCGTCACCCGGATCACCACCTTGCCGCTCTTGCCGCCCGGGTAGGACGGACGCGGCAGGTCGCCCACCAGTCCGCGGCCCTGAAGCCCCTTGTCCAGCTGGTCCAGTCCGTCGGGATTCAGACCCGGCCCCCGGCCCGAGGCCTTGTCCTCGCCCTCCCGGGCGCGCGGGTTGCCCGCATTGTCGGGTTCGTCCGCCCCGCCGCGGTTCATCTTGAAGAGTGCCTTCGGATTCGGGGTCTCGGTCACCTCGTCCTTGCCCGCAGCCTGGGCCACCTGCTCCACCGGAGCAGCCTCATCGTGGACGCGCGGCTCCTCGGCCACCTGCACCGGAGGCTGCGGCGGCTCCTCAGGCGCCGGCTCCGTGAAGTCGACAAGGATCGTGTCGCCCGGCTTCTCGAGCGCCGGCGTGAAGTCGAACGACACCGCGGCGAACGATCCCGCGAGCAGCACGCCATAGACCGCTGCCGCCACAATCGCCCACCGTCGCGGGGACCTGTTATCGGGATCATAGTAATACATACGGCTATCGCGGCGTGGTGGCCAGTATCAGTTTGTAATTGTTGTCCTTGGCGATGTTCATCACCTTGACCACCTCGTCGACGGCCACCGTCTTGTCGCAGTGCAGCGATACGGTGGGCTCCTTCTGCCCGTCGAGGCGCGCCTTGAGTGCCCGCTCGACCCCTTCGATCGAACCCACCTCGTTGCTCTCGACGTAATAGCGGTAGTGGCCGTTCTTCAGATCCTGCACCGAAACCGTCGTCATCGCCTTGTCCTTGAGCTGGTTCGAACTTTTGGGCAACATCAGCTTCAGGGCATTGGGGTTGATCAGCGTCGTGGCGATCAGCAGGAAGAGCAGCAGCAGGAACATCAGGTCGGTCATCGACGAGGCCGAAAACGATTTATCGACTTTCGAACCGTGTTTGATTGCCATGGCCGTCTATTTTTGAACGGGTTGATTCAGAATGTCCATGAAAGCGATCGAGTTGGCCTCCATCTGGAAGACCAGCTTCTCGATGCGGGCCACCAGATAGTTGTAGCCGAAGTAGGCCGGGATGCCGACGATCAGACCGCCGACGGTCGTCACCATGGCCACGTACATACCGCTGGCCAACAGCGCCAGGTCGACCGTACCGCCCGCCGCCGACATGTCCATGAAGGTCTGCACCATGCCGAGCACCGTGCCGAGGAAGCCCAGCATCGGGGCGCCGCCGGCAATCGTCGCCAGGAACGGAAGCCCGTTTTCGAGCTTCGAAACCTCGAGATTGGCCACATTCTCGATGGCCGTCTGCACGTCGCTCATCGGACGTCCGATGCGCTCGATGCCCTTCTCGACCATGCGGGCGATCGGCGTGTCGGTCTTCTTGCACAGGTTGACGGCCGTCGAGATCTTGCCGTCCGAAATGTAGTCGCGGATGCGGTTCATGAAGTTCATGTCCAGCACCGAGGCCTTGCGGATGGCCAGAAAGCGCTCCACGAAGATGAAGATCGTCACTCCCCCCAGCACCAGCAGCGGCCACATCAGCCAGCCGCCCTTGGTAAACAGCGTCCACAAGCCCATGCGGGTCTCTTCACTTACGGCCACCGCCTCGGCGGCCTGCAAAAATGTTGTCATAGCGTTTTGTGTGAATTATTGGTGTTTTACTTGATTGAATGCTCCTTTTTGATGCGGCGCCGCACGCTGTCCCCCGCCTGAACGGCAGGTTTTTCGATCTTCTCCGGCGAGGGGTCCTCCTCGTAGAGCGGCTCCGCAAGGCTGAACGGCTGCGGCCCCTCCTCCGCCTTGTCCGGGGCCGTTGCGGACTCCTTCGCGCGCTCCGACGCCTCGGCTGCCTCCTCGCAGGCCCGCTGCTCCGCCTTCCTGGCCTCGCGCAGCGTGCGACGCGCCATCCGGCGCGCCTTGCGGCGCTTGTTGGTGAAGCGCTCCCGGATCCGGTCGCGCAGGTCGCGCAGATTGTCGAAATCCTCCTTGAAGTAGACGCCCATGCCCGTCTCCTGCAGACCCTGGTTCTCGTCGAAACGGTCGATCGTCTGCGTGAAGGCCTTCAGCTTGAGTGTCCCGGCGCGGTCGATCAGGTAGGTGATGTAGGCCTCGCCCATGAAGTTCGACATCGTATTGTTGTTCACCGCCTGTTTGTTGTCGATCAGGTAGTTGCCCTCGACCTCGACGAAGAGGCGGTTGTTGATCAGGCTCTTCGACAGACCGAAGTCCACCTCGTCGCTCGTCAGCTCCGACTTGGGCCGGTAGCGGATCACCACGTTGTAGTCCGACGACGAGAGCCACGTGCTCACCATGTTCGAGACGAACTCCAGCCCCGTGGCCGCCGAGACCGAACTGCCGATGTTCGACGACGACTGCGACGTGCTCTCCGACATGAAGCTGTTGAAGAGCAGCAGGTAGAGGAACTGCGTGTCGACCGTCTCGGGGGTCGACAGCGCACTGGCCACCACGGCCGCCGTCTCGGGATCCGACCCCGGCACGCGCACGTCGAACGTGATGCTCGGGTTCGAAAGCGACTCGCCCAGGTGGATCACACACTCGACCGGCACCGAACGGTCGCCGCCCAGATTCTCCGACGTCCCCTGCAGCAGCGGCTGCAGCGACGCCTTGACCTTGTAGATGCCGTCGATGTTGAGCTGCGCCTCCATCGGCGAACCGGTCCACTGGATCGACGATCCGCTCTCGATCGTAAAGCGCTTGTTGATGATCTGTTGCAGCGAGAGCAGGAACGTTCCCTCCTCGATCGTATAGTCGCCGTTGATCATGAAGAGGTTTTCGCGGGGATTGATCTCGAGGTTCAGCGCCCCGGCGCCGCGTCCGCGCACCGTATTGCCCGCCACGTCGAGCTCCATCTCGACATTGGGCCGCACGTCAAGCGCCATGTTGATGTTCATGCTGCTGCCGGCGTTGAACTCCTGGCGCCGCCGGCGCTCGAACAAGAGTTTGCGCCGCGCCACATCATCCAGCGAGTCGATCCTGCGCGGCTGCACGAAACGTACGAAATCGGCACTCGAGATGTTCGAACGGCTCGACAACGGCATGACGAACGACGAATTCTCGTCCGTCGAGGCCGTAATGTCCATGTCCACCGAGCCCTTGTTGCCCGCAATGCGGGCCATGCCCGTGGCGTAGACCCGTCCGTGGAAGAGGTCGTTGTCCTCGGCCGTCGTATTGAGCACGAGCATCCGCTGCGGGGCCACCCGCACGTCGTAGGAGATGTTCGACAGGTGTTCGAGATTCAGATCGAAGTCGAAACGGCCGCGGTTGCCCTGCGGGTCGTAGACCGGGACGTTGGCGGCCTGGAAGCGGTTGTCGTGCACCGTGAGCAGCGCCTCGGGCATGGCGTAGGTCACCCGCGTGAAGTCGACCGTCGTGCGGAGCCCCGACACGCGGATCTCACCTTCCAGATCGGCCTCGCGGCCCTGCCCCTGCAACACCAGATCGGCCGAAGCCAGCCCCTCGGTCGAGGAGATCACCCCCGAGAGCAGCGGATCGAGCAGCCCCATGTCGAGGCTGTCGACATCCATCCGCACATAGTAGCGGCTGCGCGTCGGAGCGTAGAAGCCCCGCACGAGCGTATCGCGTTTCAGGCGGTTGGTGACCGTCACGCCGGCCCGGTTGCGGGCAAAGTCCCAGCGCGAGGCCAGCCGCATGGGCGGTGCCGGGATGTCGTTCACCTCGACGCTGTCGAGCAGGATGTCGGCCGTCACCTCGGCACCGCGCAGCACCGATTTCATCGTCGCCCGTCCGTTCGTACGCCCCTCGATGTAGTAGCCCATGCGTTCGGCCACCTGCGTGAAGGGCCCCAGGTCGAAGTTGCGCAGTGACAGGGTCAGCGAATCCTCGCGGCTGCGCGAGACAATGCCGTCCAGGAGCAGCTCCTGCTCGTCGTTCATCACGACGAAGTGGTCGATATCGACCCGCGCCGTATCGAGCTGGATGCGACGGGCGAAGATTTGCCAGGTCTTGTCGCCGCGCGTGATGTGCGAAGGCTGGATATGAAGTTCGACCACGCGGCCGTTGGGGCCGTTTTCGTCGGCCACCCGGGCCCGGAGCCCCATCAGGCCCGAAGTCCGGCGCGTCGTATCGTTGAATCCCGCCGAAAGCTCCACACGGCCCTGTTTGGCGCCGCCCGTGAGCGAGAGCTGCGGCAGGTGCAGGATCCCGGCATAGAGGTCCTCGGCCGAGGCGTAGAGGGCCAGCGAATCGCCCCGGTTCAGGGCATTGACCGAGAGGCGCGTGGCCAGCATCCGCCGCCGTTCGATGTATTCGGCCGAGGCCTTGAGCGAGAACTGGTCGCTGGCCGGATTGAAGAGCAGCTGCATCGACGCTCCGTCGGCAATCTGAAGCCCCGCGGCCACGGCATCGGCCACCGGATTGAAGTTGTGGATGTTGACCGACAGCAGCGAGAAGTCGTTGGCCACGGCCGTCTTGCGCGCCACGGAGTCGGCCGCCGGCTCGCCGCGCCCCAGAATCGGCAGATAGCGCCAGGCGCTCCGCCGCAGATACTCGAAGACGGTGCGGTAGCTGGTCTTCGAACGGAAGGTGGCGTCGGCAAAGTCCGAACGCAGTTCGACGAACTTGCTGTCGGCCGAGTTTTCACCGCGCACGTCGATCTGCGCGGCGGTGACCTCCTTGTCGTTGTAGCGGTAACGGGCGTCCGAGACGCGGATCGAACCGTTCAGGTCGTCGAGCGAGCGTCCGCTGGCGTTGGCCTCCAGAAAGGCCGAGAGCCGCGACACCGAATCGCGCTGGTTGATCTGCAGCCGGGCCAGGTCGGCATGACGCAGATCGAGCGAAAAGTCGTAGTTGGGAACCGTATCGTTGAAATCGACCTTGCCGAAGAAATCGAAATCCAGATTGGGGTCGCGGGCCGCGATCCGGCCGTCGAATTCGCGGTTGCGGAGCCGGCCGTCGAGCCGCAGCGAGTCGTAGACGTAGCCGTTGAAGCCCAGATCGGCGACCGTGCCCGCGATGTTGGCATCGGCAATGCCCCGGCCGATCATGCCGTCGATGCGGGCCGTGAGCGAGGCGTCACCCAGCAGCTCCTCGCGTCCGAGCAGTTCGCCCAGCCGGAAGTTGCGCGTCTCGACCCGTCCGCGGATCGAGCTCATGCCCCGCCTGAGGGGAGCCATCTCCAGCGAGCAGGAGACCTTGCCCACACCGGTGGCGGCCCCCAGACGCATGTCGAAGGCCGAGAGGCGTCCGACGAAGCGTCCCTCGAGGTCCAAACGCCCCGAATTCCCGACCACCGAGGCCACCTGTTCCGGAAGGCCGCTTCGGGCAATGGACCACGAAAGGCGGTCGAGGGCCTCGGCCGTCGACTGCAGCCGCGAGAGCGTGATGTCGAAACGCGTCGTGCGGATCTCGGGCAGACCGCGGACGGCCAGTTCGGCCGCCAGATGCGTCTCACGGTCGAGGGTCAGACGGCGGATCCGCCCCGTGAAGTCGGCCACCGTACCCGTCAAGTCGAGATCGGCCTCCGAGAAGTCGACGTGCCAGTCGCGCAGCGAGGGGGCAAACCAGGCGATGTCGTCCGACGAGACCTTCGAATCGCGGAGCGCCGCGTCGATCCGCACCTCGTTGACGAAGTCGCGGTACTCGTTCCACGAATTGCCCACGAGCGAGATGTAGGGGATGTGGATATCCGACCGGCGGGTGCGGATCTCCGTATCCTCGAATCCCAGACACCCCTGCGTCATGTAGAAGCGTCCCGAGAGGCGTTCGAGTTCGAAGCCGCTCCGTTCGCGGGCCGCCAGGCGTTCGATCGAGGTATAGATGGCCTGGCCGTCGATGGTGAAATCCTCGACGAAGGCTGTCATGTCGCAGAGATGCATGTGGGCGAAATCGATGCCGAACTCCGGATCGCGGCGGTCGAGGCGCTCCAGACAGAGCTCCATGCCGTCGATCGAGGCCTTGCGCAGCCGCAGCCGGAAGTTGCCCTTCTTCTCGCGGTCGGGGTCGGAGATGCGGTTGACGACCTGCTTGATGTTCATCTCGCCCGAGGGGGTCTGACGCAGGTAGAGCCGCGCATCGGCAATCTCGCCGCGGCTGAACTCCAGCCCGCCGCCCAACAGCCCCAGGCTGGTGACATAGGTGTTCAGATGGCCGACATAGAAGAGCGTATCGCGCTGATAGTCCTCGACATAGAAACCGTCGACACGGATCCGCGAGAAGAGTCCGATGTCCACGTGGTCGATCGAAACGGTGGTCTCCAGCCGCCGCGACACCAGCTCGGCCAGACGGTCCACGACGAAGTTCTGCACCGAGCGGATATCCAGCAGCAGCGACAGCCCCAGGGGAAGAATTATCAGCAACAAAACCGCCGCCGAGAACACCATTCCCAATATTTTTATACCTTTGCGCATCGGAACACCGTTATAACTGGCAAAGTTAGCGAAAAAGTTAAAATAACAGCGAAAAAACCGGATGGATATTACAATTCTCGGCATCGAATCCTCGTGCGACGACACCTCGGCAGCCGTCCTGCGCAACAACGTCCTGCTTTCGAACGTCATCGCCTCGCAGGCCGTACACATGAAGTACGGCGGCGTCATTCCCGAACTGGCCTCCCGCGCCCATCAGCAGAACATCATCCCGGTGGTGGACACTGCCCTGCGCGAAGCCGGACTCACGGCCTCGGAGATCGACGCCATTGCCTTCACGCGCGGTCCCGGTCTGCTGGGATCGCTTCTGGTGGGCGTCTCCTTCACCAAGGGGCTCTCCATCGCCCGCAACATCCCGATGGTCGAGGTCAACCACCTCCAGGGGCATATCCTCTCGCACTTCATCGACCTTCCGGACCGGCAGCTGCCCCACCCCGGTTTTCCGTTCCTGTGTCTGCTGGTCAGCGGCGGCCACACGCAGATCGTGCGCGTCAACTCCCCGCTCGAGATGGAGATCATCGGCACGACGATCGACGACGCCGCCGGCGAAGCCTTCGACAAGTGCGCCAAGGTGATGGGACTCCCCTATCCGGGCGGCCCGGTGATCGACCGTCTGGCCAAGGAGGGCAACCCCAAGGCCTTCCGCTTCGCCCATCCCCATGTCGACGGCTACGACTACTCGTTCTCGGGTCTGAAGACCTCGTTCCTCTACACGCTACGCGACGCCGTGGCCCAGGACCCCGACTTCATCGAGAAAAACAAGGTCGACCTGTGCGCCTCGCTGCAGGCCACGATCGTCGAAATCCTGCTCGACAAGCTGATCCGCGCCTCGAAGGATATGGGCATCCGTGACATTGCGGCCGGCGGAGGCGTCTCGGCCAACTCCGGACTGCGCAACGGCATCACGGAGGCCGGACGGCGCCGCGGCTGGCGGACCTTCCTGCCCGAGTTCAAGTTCACGACCGACAACGCCGCCATGATCGCCATGGCCGGCTACTTCCACTACCGCAACGGCGAGTTCGCCTCGCTCGACGTCTCGCCCGTGGCCCGTCTCGAAGAGCTGTAGACAACAGTCTCTGCGCATGACATCATGGCCCGCCTCCGTCCGACAGAAGGCGGGACTTTCCGTTTCCGGCGGCGGCACACCCCTCCCCTCAGACCCGGCACCCGACAGGTGCCGGGTCTCTTCGTTCGCGAAAGCGGCCAAAGGCCCGTGCCTTCAGGAACCGGCGAGACGACCACCGTCTGCATCCTGCCGATGACACCCCTGCCGATGACACCCCTGCCGCTTCCATCTCGCGTTCTGCCGGCAACCCTCCGCAGGCTCCGCCTGCATCCCGTCGACAACAAACCCGATGCCCCCGGCTGGCTACGGCCCGCTGACAACGACCTCGCTGACAGCCTCCCCGCCGACAAACCGTCCCCGGCCTACGCGAAGCGGACACCGCGCAGCCTCTTGCGGCTGCGATCCACCACCTCGTGCTCGACGATTCCCGTCACGACGTCCGCCGCATCGTGCCAGCGGTTGGAGCGGAACTTGCGCCGATAGGTCGTCAGATGGGCGTAGAGGTCGGGCCAGCGCAGGTTCCATCCCCGCGGCCACCGCACCAGATGGAGCACCGTGGCGGCATTCGACAGAATGCGCGCCTCCTTGTTGGCACTCTGGTGAAACCACTCCACCCGCACATCCGGAGCCAGCGCCTGCACGGCCCGGGCAAAACCCCGCCCACCGTTGTTGCTCTCGATGAGGGCCTGCCGCGTCCCCGAGCGCACGAGCAGATCCCCCACCAGCGGCTCGGTCTCCTCCATCGGCGCCCGCGAATAGACGGCGTCCGTCACGTAGATCACCCCGTCCGCATCGACCGCATAGGAGATCGAACAGAGGTAGTCGTCGCCCGTGTCGGCCGTATCGGTGTAGTTGGCGCGGCGGACGATCTCGTGGGGCAGTTCGTCGTACTCCGTGAAGTTCAGCCCGTACAACAACCCCTCGCGCACGGTCGGGTGACCCTGGTACATCGCCTCGAACTGCACGGGATCCAACCGCCGCTTGGCAGCCAGCAGCGTGGCGCCGTGCTGCGTCTCCCAGAGTGCCTCGCCCGGCTGCCGCGGGTCGAGTTCCGTTGCGGGCGAGGCCTTCAGCGCCTCGAAGTTCAGGTGGAGCCACCCGTCGGCCGACGGACGCTCGAGCTGGGCCCACGTGCGGAGCTCCTCAACCGGTTCGCGCCGCAAGAGCGTCCCGATGAGATCCTCCTCGTGCCAGCGCGTGAAGACGATCAGTTCGCGCGAGGCGTTGTGCATGCGCGTCCGCACCACCGACGTGTACCACTCCCAGCAGTTGGCCCGCACCAGCGGCGAATTGGCCTCCATGGCATCCTTGTAGAGGTCGTCCAGGATGAAGCAGTCGACGCGGTTGCCCGTCAGCGAACCCTCGCGTCCGACCGAAAGCAGCCCGCCCCGGTGGTCGATCACCTCGACCTCCTCCGAGGTGCGGATGTAGCCGGGCGGTTTGAACCCCTGCTTGATGCAGGTCGCAGGGAAGAAGGCCCCGTACTCGCGCGAGTCGAGGATGCGCTGCACGAGGCGGTTGAACTTCGAGGCCAGCGACCCCGAATAGGAGGCGATCGCCACCCGCAGATCGGGATCCAGTCCCAGCATGTAGGCCGGCAGCAGCGTCGTGGAGCCGACACTCTTGCCGTGCTGCGGGGGCATCGTCACCATGAGACGGCGCACCCGCCCCCGGGCAAAGGCCTCCAGCACGCGGTAGTAGACCCGGTGAAAGGGCTGCAGTTCGAGAAACGGATAGACCCCCAGGGCGAACTCCGTGAACGAAGGGGGCTCGGCCGCTCCGGGAAAGCACAACTCCCCGATGTCGGGAACAAAAATCTCTGCGGGAGAGACTCCCGCAGAGACCGATTCGGTTTTTTTAACCATGTGAACAGTTTTTTCGTAAGGTCGGGACCCGGTGCTGGCGGCGCCGCGACGGGCGGGTCCTCGATCCCGGTGAAAGATTGCCTGAGGCTCCGGCGGGCGGCGCCGCGCCCGGGATTGGCGGTCCGGAGCCGTACGGGGGGCTCAGAAGAGTGCCCGCACCTCGGAAAACGTGAAGTCGTTCAGCATTTCGCCCTCCGGGCCCGTAGTGTGGAACTCCCACCAGACGGGCACCAGATCCGCAATCGCATCCCGATCCCCTTCCGGATAGCTCTCCCGCCGCCGGTAGACGATCACCGAGGCCGTCAGCCGGCACTCGATGCCCTCCCGGTCGAACGTCAGGCTTCCCGAAAAGTAACTTCCGCCGCCGATGGCCTCCGCCAAACGCGTGACCACCTCCTCGTAAAGTTCCGTTGATACCGAATACATCATTGATAATGAAGCTTTTTTTGCAAAATTCTTTGCAGAAGAGAATAAATTGTTTAACTTTGCTCCACAAAGATAGGTTCAAAATTTGAATTTTGTACCGCAAAGTTCAAAAATTTTATATCAATTTTTTTGATCAAAAGCCATGAACGAACGGGTAAAACTGATACGGAAACAGCTCGGAATGACGCAAGAGCAGCTGGCTCAGCGACTTGGAATCGGCAAGGCAGCCCTTTCGATGATCGAGACCGGCAAGGCGGGACTCTCGTCGCGCAACCGCAACATCCTGGTTCAGGAATTGAACGTCAACCCGGAGTGGCTCGAAACCGGCACGGGCAAGATGTTCAATGCCGAACCCGACCTGACAGCCTACATGCACCGCACGGACAATTCGCTGCCGCTACAGAGTGTCCCCCTCTACTCGATCGAGGGGACGGCCGGGCTCGTACCGCTGTTTACCGACCAGCACCAGATGAAGCCCGTCAACTACATCCACATCCCCAACCTGCCGAAGTGCGACGGAGCCATCTACATTGTCGGCGACTCGATGTACCCGCTGCTCAAGAGCGGCGACATCGTCCTCTACAAACAGCTCAAGAACATCGACGACGTCTTCTGGGGGGACATGTACCTGCTGTCGATCGACATCGACGGCGAGGAGTATGTCACCGTGAAATACATCCAGAAATCCGACCGTCCGGGTTATGTCAAACTCGTCAGCCAGAACCCCCATCACGCCGACAAGGAGGTCGAGATTTCGCGCATCCGCGCCATCGCGCTGGTCAAGGCCAGCATCCGCATGAACTCCATTCGATAAACGGCGGACATTCCGCCCGAATTATTTCGTATTCAAAGCGGTCTATTCCGATTTTTTTATTATCTTTGCCGAAGCGACAATTGGTCAGCCAATTTCGGATTTGGCGCCCAATTTCGCGAGATTCGCATACAAAGTATTAATTTTCAATATATTCCATGAAAACCAATTACGAAATCCGCTATGCAGCGCATCCCGAAGATGCCAAGCATTACGACACGGCCCGTCTGCGCCGCGACTTTCTGATCGAAAAGGTCTTCGCAGCCGACGAAGTCAACATGGTCTACTCGATGTACGACCGCATGATCGTGGGCGGCGCCATGCCCGTCAACGAGACCCTCAAGCTCGAGGCCATCGATCCGCTGAAGGCCCCCTACTTCCTGACGCGCCGCGAAATGGGTATCTTCAACGTCGGAGGCCCCGGCGTGGTGAAGGCCGGCGACGCCACCTTTGAACTCAACTACAAGGAGGCCCTCTACCTGGGCCGCGGCGACCGTGAGGTCACCTTCACGAGCAAGGACCCCAAGAATCCCGCCAAGTTCTACTTCAACTCGACGACCGCCCACTGCGCCTACCCCGACAAGAAGGTCACCAAGGAGAACGCCGTCGTGGCCCACATGGGTTCGCTCGAAGGTTCGAACGACCGCAACATCAACAAGATGATTGTCAGCCAGGTGCTCCCCACCTGCCAGCTGCAGATGGGTATGACCGAACTGCTTCCGGGCAGCGTCTGGAACACCATGCCGGCCCACGTACACTCGCGCCGCATGGAGGCCTACTTCTACTTCGAGGTACCCGAGGAGCACGCCGTCTGCCACCTGATGGGCCAGATCGACGAGACGCGCCACATCTGGATGAAGGGCGAGCAGGCCGTACTGTCGCCCGAGTGGTCGATCCACAGCGCCGCCGCCACCCACAACTACACCTTCATCTGGGGTATGGGCGGTGAGAACCTCGACTACGGCGATCAGGACTTCTCGAAGATCACCGACCTCAAATAACCCCGGGGCCGAGAGGGGAGGGGCCGTGCAGGACCAGGAAGGAGGATCAGGCAGAAACAGGCAGAAACAGGCAGGAGGCAGAAACAAAGCTAAGGGCCAAGGACCGGGCGGACTCCGAATAGGGACCAAGCCGGATACCGGGCGGGAACCGGAGTCTGACACGAGGACCGAGTCCGGAGGCTGGAAGTGAGAGAGAAAGCGGAGAGAGAAACCAGCCACCTGCACCGACTCTTGCACCGGAGAGACTCCGAGGCGACACCACCCCACCACCCCACAAAAAACAACAAACCAATCAACCCATCTAATACCAAGTAAAAAAATGGTAAACTTTTCATTGGAAGGTAAGGTAGCACTCGTAACGGGTGCCTCTTACGGAATCGGCTTCGCCATCGCTACGGCCTTCGCCCGCCAGGGCGCCAAGATCGTCTTCAACGACATCAAACAGGAGCTCGTCGACAAGGGCCTCGCCTCGTACAAGGCTGAAGGCGTCGACGCCAAGGGCTATGTCTGCGACGTGACCAACGAGGAGCAGGTCAATACCATGGTTGCCCAGATCGAAAAGGAGGTCGGCGTCATTGACATTCTGGTCAACAACGCCGGCATCATCAAGCGCATCCCGATGGTCGAGATGAGCGCCAAGGATTTCCGCCAGGTGATCGACATCGACCTCAACGGTCCGTTCATCGTATCGAAGGCCGTCATCCCCTCGATGATCAAGAAGGGCCACGGCAAGATCATCAACATCTGCTCGATGATGTCCGAACTCGGCCGTGAGACCGTATCGGCCTACGCCGCAGCCAAGGGCGGCCTGAAGATGCTGACCCGCAACATCGCTTCGGAGTACGGCGAATACAACATCCAGTGCAACGGTATCGGCCCGGGCTATATCGCCACCCCGCAGACCGCACCGCTGCGCGAGCGTCAGCCGGACGGTTCGCGTCATCCGTTCGACGCCTTCATCGTTGCCAAGACGCCGGCAGCCCGCTGGGGTACGACCGAGGACCTGATGGGTCCGGCCGTCTTCCTGGCATCGGAGGCTTCGGACTTCGTCAACGGCCACATTCTCTACGTCGACGGCGGTATTCTGGCCTACATCGGCAAGCAGCCCAAATAAGCGGCCGGATACGATCGACACGTACGCAACGCCTTCCCTGCACGGGGAAGGCGTTTTTTTGTGTGGCCCCGGCAGATGCGCCCACACGGAACCAATTCTTTCCGAGCTCCGAACTACCGTTCCCACCACATCCGTCCCGGGCCAAACTGCCGCTCCGGGCCAATCTTCCACACCACGCACGCCCCCCCCAACCATGCCCCCGGAGTCAGCCAGCATCTCTTGCCCCGGTCAGCCACCGCCCGGTCCCGGTCATCCATCTGGGAATCCAGACTGCCACCTCGGCCAATCTCCCGCAACAGGCACGCCCCGACCACGACGCTCCGGAGTCAGCCGGTCATCTCCCTGCCCGGTCTCAAACACTCGTGACTCGATTGCGGATCCGCTTCCTCATCCCCATCCCGAACCAGCTGTTCCTCTCCGAAATCCGTCTTCCGGCAAGCAAAATCCAGACGGAAGGCCCATCGGTTTGAAAAAATTTTTAATAACTAACCTGTCTTTCGATCTGAAGCCTCAATCCGCCATTTTCATAACAAAAGAGCAGCATACGAACCTTGAAAAAGGTGATTCTTAACCAAATCAGTCCCGGACAATTCCCCGAAAACGCATAAAAATTCTTAAAAAACTTCCATTCGGCAGCTGTTTTGCCAATTTATTTTATATATTTGTCAAAACTTGTTCACCCATTACACTAATCTGAAACCAAAAATCATGGAACATTCCAACGTGAGGGAGTTGCAGGATGTGGTCATTCGATTCTCCGGAGATTCGGGCGACGGCATGCAGCTCACGGGTACGCTCTTCTCCGACACCTCGGCGCTGCTGGGCAACGGAACCTCGACCTTCCCGGACTATCCGGCCGAAATCCGCGCTCCGCAAGGCACCGTAGCCGGCGTCTCCGGTTTCCAGGTCCACTTCGGCGATCACCGCGAAATCAACCCCGGTGATTATTGCGACGTGCTGGTGGCGATGAATCCCGCCGCCCTGAAGGCCAACCGCAAATGGCTGAAACCCGAAGCTACGGTCATCATCGACGGCGACTCCATCACCGAGGAGCACCTCAAAAAGGCGGGCTTCAAGACCCTCGATCCGCTGGCCGAACTCGGTCTGGACGAGTACAACGTCGTGATGCCCGACATCACCTCGATGACGCGCGAGGCCCTCAAGGAGACCGGGCTGGACAACAAGGCCGTCACCAAGTGCAAGAACATGTTTGCCCTGGGCATCTGCTTCTGGCTCTTCGACCGCCCCGAGGAGTATGCCCTGCGCTATCTGGACACGAAATTCGCCAAGAAGAACCCGGCCGTGGCCGAGGCCAACAAACTCGCCATCAAGGCCGGATACAACTACGCCGCCAATACCCACCTGTTCGCCAGCAACTACACCGTGGCACCCGCCGCACGCGAGAAGGGAACCTACCGCTCGATCAACGGCAACGTCGCCACGGCCTGGGGTCTGTGCGCCGCCGCCGAGAAGGCCGGACTGCCGCTGTTCTGCGGCTCGTACCCCATTACGCCGGCCACGGTGATCCTCGAGGAGCTGGCCAAACGCAAGGATCTCGGCGTGAAGACCGTTCAGGCCGAGGACGAGATCGCCGGCATCTGCACGGCCATCGGTGCCGCCTTTGCGGGCAACTTCGCCGTGACGACCACCTCGGGCCCGGGCCTTTCGCTCAAGAGCGAGGCACTGGGGCTGGCGGTGATGACCGAGCTGCCGCTCGTCGTGGTCGACGTACAGCGCGGCGGACCCTCGACGGGTCTGCCGACCAAGACCGAACAGAGCGACCTGATGCAGGCCCTCTACGGCCGCAACGGCGAGTGTCCGGTGATCGTGGTGGCCGCCTCGTCGCCGAGCGACTGCTTCCACTACGCCTTCGAGGCCGGACGTCTGGCCATGGAACACATGACCCCCGTGGTGCTGCTCACCGACGGCTTCATCGCCAACGGTTCCGAACCGTGGCGCATCCCCTCGATGAAGGACTATCCGAAGATCTGCCCGCCGATCGTCGACGTGGCACCCGAGGGCGGCTTCATGCCCTACGTGCGCAACGAACAGCTGGCCCGCGGCTGGGCCTTCCCGGGCAAGGTGGGACTCGAACACCGCGTCGGCGGTCTGGAGAAGGATGCCGTCAAGGGCAGCATCTCCCACGACCCGGCCAACCACCAGAAGATGGTCGACACGCGTGCCGCCAAGGTGGCCAAGGTCGTCGACGACATTCCCGCACAAACGGTCTGGGGCGATCAGGAGGGTGAACTGCTCGTCGTCGGCTGGGGTGGAACGCGCGGACACCTTCAGAACGCCGTCGACGAGATGCGTCGCGAAGGCCACAAGGTTTCGCTGTGCCACTTCAACTACATCAACCCGCTGCCCCACGGCGTGCGCGAAATCTTCGCACGGTTCCGCCGCATCGTGGTCTGCGAGCTCAACGAAGGGCAATTTGCCAACTACCTGCGCCAGAACTTCCAGGAGTTCCGCTACGAACAGTACAACAAGTGCGAAGGCCAACCCTTCACGGTGGTCGAGCTGAAAGAAAAATTCGAATCCTTACTGAAATAACGCCATGGCAGACTTCAAATATACCCCCGCCGATTTCAAAAGCGACCAGGAGGTACGCTGGTGCCCGGGATGCGGCGACCACGCCATTCTGAATGCCGTACAGCGCGCCCTGCCCGAGGTGGCGGACGCCCTCGATACGCCCCACAACCTCTTCACCTTCGTGTCGGGTATCGGATGCTCGTCGCGCTTCATCTATTACATGAAGACCTACGGTTTCCACTCCATACACGGACGCGCCAATGCCGTGGCAACGGGCGTCAAGGTGGCCAACCCGCGGCTGTCGGTCTGGGTGGCCACAGGCGACGGCGACTCGCTGGCCATCGGCGGCAACCACTTCATCCACGCCATCCGGCGCAACGTCGACCTGAACGTCATCCTCTTCAACAACGAGATCTACGGCCTGACCAAGGGCCAGTACTCCCCCACCTCGAAGCTGGGCAAGATCACGAAGACCTCGCCCTACGGAACGGTCGAGAAACCCTTCACCCCGGGCGAACTGGTCATCGGCGCCAAGGGGACGTTCTTCGCCCGCACGGTCGACATGGAGGTCCAGCTGACGAAGGAGTGCCTGGTCGAGGCGGCCAAGCACAAGGGCATGTCGGTGGTCGAGGCGCTGCAGAACTGCGTGATCTTCAACGACAAGACCCACGCCGCCTACGCCGGTGACAAGGCCACGCGCGCCGAGCATACGGTCGTGCTGCGCCACGGCGAGAAGATGCTCTTCGGCGCCAATAAGGAGAAGGGTCTGGTCTTCGAGAACATGAAGCTGAAGGTCGTTACGGTGGGCCAGGACGGCTACACGCTGGACGACATCCTGACGCACGACGCCCACGAGCGCGACACGACGCTGCACATGATGCTGGCGGCGATGAAATACCCGGACTACCCGGTGGCGCTGGGCGTGATCCGCGCCGTGGAGGACGACACGGTCTACGACCGGGCCGTGGAGCGTCAGGTCGAGGAGGTCAAGGCCTCGAGCAAGATCCACTGTGTCGACGATCTGCTGCACTCGGGAGCCACCTGGGAGGTGAAATAGCCCGACGACAAAAAAAGGATGCGGCCGGATTCTCCCCAGCGGAGGGTCCGGCCGTCGTACGAAAAACAATCGCAGAGAAACCAACAGAACGAAAAGTCATGAAAAACGAATGCATCATCGGATTGGGCGAGGTGCTTTGGGACATGCTACCCGAAGGACGCAAGATCGGCGGCGCCCCGGCCAACTTTGCCTGGCACATGGCGCAGTTCGGCTACGATGCCCGGGCCGTCAGCGCCGTAGGCAAGGATGCGGACGGCGAAGCCATTCTCGGCAACTTTGCCGAGCGGGGACTGAAGGCCGAACTGGCACAGGTGGACTACCCTACGGGACGTGTGGAGGTGACGCTCGACGCGGAGGGAATCCCGCAATACCGGATTCTCACCGACGTGGCGTGGGACCACATCCCCTGCACCGAGGCGCTCCGCACGATGGCTCGTACGGCGCGCTGCATCTGCTTCGGGTCGCTGGCCCAGCGCAGCGAGGAGTCGCGGCGGACGATCACGACGCTGCTTGACGAGGCACCGCGCGAGGCGCTCCGGGTCTTCGACATCAACCTGCGCCAGCAGTTCTACTCGCGGGAGGTGGTCACGGAGTCACTGCGCCGGTGCAACGTACTGAAGATAAACGACGAGGAGGCCGTCATCGTCGCACGGATGCTGGGCATCGCCTCGGAGGATATCTGCGAGATCGCCGAACGGCTGCGCGTCGATTACGGTCTGCGGGCCACAATTCTCACGTGCGGCAGCCGTGGCAGCCACGTCTTCTACGACGGAGGGCGTTCGGATCTCACAACGCCGAAGGTCAAGGTGGCCGATACGGTCGGAGCCGGCGATTCGTTTACGGCGGGCTTCTGCGCGGCGTGGCTCCACGGCTGCGACATAGCGACGGCCCATGCGCGGGGCGTAGCGGTTTCGGCCTATGTCTGCACGTGCGAGGGAGCGACGCCGCACCTACCCGAGGAGTTGACCCGCTTCGAATAGGCTCGCCGGGGGCGGTAGAAGATACGGGATTCGCAAGGATTGACCCCAGGGAGGAAATGGACAACCGGACAGCAGAGACGCCGGGTTGCTATCAGCAAACTGGCAATCAGAAACTTACACATAAACCCAGGAAAATCCGCAAAAAAATCGGCATTTTTCTGCGGAAAATTTGTGGGAATTAAAAAAATCCGCTTATCTTTGCAACCGCAATGGGGGATTAGCTCAGCTGGCTAGAGCGCTTGCATGGCATGCAAGAGGTCACGAGTTCGAATCTCGTATTCTCCACTCCGACGCTCGCAATCTGTTGATTATCAACAAGTTGCGGGCGTTTTCCAAAAAACAAGCGGGACAGAAACGGGACAGTACGTTTTCTCCGTACTACTGCGGTAAGGTCTGAAAAATCAGTGGTATACATTTTTGCCCAGTCTGGCGCGAAAATGTAAAAAAATGTTGCTTGTCAGAAGCGCGCGAAGCAAAGCGCTCGACGAAATTCTCTCGTACACCTATCCACGGCTGCATACCGGCTCCTGCTGGTATATCAGTTTCTACGCCTTCGACCCGGCAAGGGGCGAAATGCGGCGCAAGCGCATCAAGATCAACTCGGTCGGCACGGCGGCACAAAAACGTCGCTATGCGACCCAGGTATGCCACCGTCTTTCAGTGCAACTCGAATCGGGTTGGAACCCGTGGGTCGAGGCGGAGGCCGACAACTGCTACAAACTATTCGAGGACGCCCTCTCCCACTATCGACGGCACATCACGAAGCTGCTCAACGACGGTGTTCACCGACAGACTACCCACCACTGCTACATGAGTTTTGCGGGGATGCTCGAAAAGTGGAACAATAGGAAAATCCCGATCCGCTATGTCTATCAGTTCGACCGGACATTCTGCGTCCGCTTCCTTGATTATGTCTACTTGGAACGGAAAAGTTCCCCATCGACCCGGAACAACGCGCTGGCGTTCCTCCGATCATTCAGCACCTTCCTCGTCCAGCACCTGTATTTGAAGGACCGTCCGACGGCCGGGCTGCAGAACCTTCGGAAAGCAGTCGTTCAGAAACAACGCACGGGGATCGCGCCGGAGGACATGAAGCGGCTGCATGACTGGCTCCAGGCAAACAACCGCCCCTTCTTGCTGGTATGCTATTTCCTGCACTACCTGCTGATCCGTCCCCGCGAGATTGCGAAGCTGCGCCTGGCTGACATCAGCGTGGCCAAGCAAACCGTCTATATCGACGCCTCGATCTCGAAGAACAAGAAGTCGGCCAGCGTGACGATCCCCGTTCAGATTCTCGAACTGATGATCGATCTGGGTTATTTCTCGGCACCCAGTTCGTTCTACATCTTCTCGGAGGGATTCCGCCCCGGAGCCGAATACTGCAGCGAAAGGGATTACCGGGACTACTGGAAAAATGTCGTCGCACCGGCACTGCATTTCCCCATTGAATACAAATTCTATTCGCTGAAAGATTCGGGAATCACAGCGATGCTTCGGGCCGGACTCGACGCCCTATCCGTCAAGGAACAGGCACGACACTCCTCCCTCCAGATTACGGACGCCTATACCCCGCGTGAAGTCAAGAAGGCGAATCCGGCGCTTCGTAATTACAGAGGTGATCTGTAAAATAATAGAAAAATATCTATTGAATATTTTGCAAACAATAGAAATTTATCTATCTTTGTGCTGTCAAACAAATACTGCAATGAAATCGAGCGAGCTACAAAAATTGATTCTCGCAAACGGATGGCGGATCGTGCGACAGAGCGGTAGCCACGTGATTTATGAGAAAAACGGAGTTAGGTACCCGGTTCCGTTTCACGGAGGCAAAGAGGTGGGTACCGGGCTTGAAAAGAAAATCAAACGGGAGATGGGGCTGAAATAGGCCCCTCCCGAAAAAACCCGAGGGGGGGGGGCCCGAAACCGGGAGAAAGGAGTATAAGATGAAACAGATTACAGCTATTATCGAAAAGAACAGCGACGGCGGATTCAGCGCCTATTGCACCGACGAAATGTTTTCCGGCATGGGAGATACAGCCGAAGCGGCCAAAGAAGACCTGAAACAATCCATCCGGCATTTTGTCGAATCGAGCCGCGAAGACGGCTACCAATACCCGGAATGGCTCGATGGGGAGTATGAGATCGTGTATAAGTTCGACACCCAATCGCTCCTCCAGTATTACGCCGGGATCATCACCCCGGCCGCGCTGGGGAGGTTGTCCGGGATCAACCCCAAACAGCTTTGGAGTTACGCCCACGGGAAATCGAAACCCCGGGAGGCCCAGGTGAAACGAATCGAGGAAGCGTTGCACCGTTTGGGATCAGAATTATCCTCTCTCTCTTTGTAGTATTTGTTTGACAGCTCATCTATAAAGAGAGCGCCCCGGCCTTTCGGCCGGGGCTTTTTCTTGGCGGATCATCGAGCGAGAACGATGGCAAGCCAGAAGAGCCACAATTTGAGCAATGCCCAGGCAAGTCCGATCAATCCGGCGAGGATGTCCCGCCAGTCGGCCGAGTCGTCGATCCAACAATCTTTGAGAAGGATCGCCGCCGCCGTAATGAAGACCACGGCCACCGCGATCCATCCGGGCGACAAGATCCATCCGAAGATGAAAGACAGGATGATTCCGGACACCGTGGCAATATTATCCGCCACGGCAAAATGGAGGATATGGTCTTTCGCCCACTGGTTAAGCCAGACCACCACGGTCAGGCAGGCGGTTTTGATTTTCGCGAATAAGTTTTCCATAAGCTATCAGTTTTGCGGCCGGCTCCGCCATAGCGGGAGTCGGCCGCGAAGTTCGAACACAGGTTCTTTGCGGAACGGATCATATCCGGCCGCACCGGAGAGAGAGGAGGGACCGAAGTTTCGATTGACCGAAACTCCGGCCCACTGATTATGCAAGGTAGCTACAGCCTCAATCTCGACAGACCACTTTGGTTCCTGCATAACGGTTTTGTAGACCGTCCACACGGTGGATACCTCACGGAGCAGATGAGCAGCCGATTGCGTCCGACCGTGGCATTGACCAGGAACACGCTCGTCGTGTCGGTCGAGAAGTCGAGGCGATAGTCTCGTTCCCGGAGGTAATCGGCGATGATCTCTGCCATGTCGGCCGGTAGTGTTTTCCATACCGTGTCGGCCGGTTCTCGGATAACTACCGGCCACGGCTCCCGAACTGTGACCTTGATGGGCGGCAGCGGTCGGAGTTGAACGAACACACTACCCCGCAGATCAATAGAAGACGAACGTGCTGACGCCTCGATCAAACGCTTTATCGAGCCGCACGCCTGGAACTCGGCAAAAGGAAAAGCCAACGAAAAAAGCCGCGGCGGAAAGGATTTGAACCTGTACCTGGACGCCATTTCCGCCAACATTCTGCGGATTCAAAGGGATCTCGAACTCGACAAGAAAGAGGTGTCTGCCCAGATCATACTGAACCGCTATCTGGGCAAGGAGCAGTCGGACCGTCATACGCTGATGGAGGTCTTCCGCGCCCACAACGAAAAGTGCAGGGCGCTGTCGGGAATCAGCCTCGCTCCGGCAACGGTGGTCCGCTACGAAACCACGCTAAGGTTGACCGAGGAGTTCCTGCAAAAGAACTATATGAAAGAGGACTGCTATCTGGATGAGGTCACGAATCAGTTTATCGAGGACTTCGAGTTTTTTCTCAAGACCGTCCGGCGCTGCTGCCACAACACGACCACCAAGTACCTGCTGAACTTCAAGAAGATTGTCCGCATTGCGCTGGCCAAAGGATGGATGAAGAAGGCCCCCTTTGCCCAGATTCACTTCCATTTCGAGCCGGTCGAACGCGAGTTTCTCGAGAAACAGGAGCTGAAGGTGCTGCTCAACAAGGAGATCACCATCACCCGGCTGGCGCAGGTCCGCGACATCTTCTGTTTCTGCTGTCTGACGGGACTGGCTTTTACGGACGTGCAACAGCTCAAGGCGGAGCATCTGGTGGCGGACATCCACGGCAAGATCTGGATCCGCAAGGCGCGTCAGAAGACCATGAACATGTGCAACATTCCGCTGCTCGACGAAGTGCAAAAGATCCTCGACCGTTACAAGGACCACCCCTACTGTCAGACGCACGACGTGCTGCTCCCCGTATGCAGCAACCAGAAGATGAACTCCTACTTGAAGGAGCTGGCCGACATCTGCGGCATCCGCAAGAATCTCTCGACGCACACCGCAAGGCATAGACCTTACAAATATCCGCTGAATATAAGATATTTACAAGGATCAGTCTCCCGACTGGTAACGATTTGGAGACGAGCGATATTCACTGAATCACCCGATTCTGCATAGCTAGAAAGAACACTTGCGCCAATACAAATATAAAGAACATGCTCCAAAGTCAATTATTACAATTTCAATACATAAAGCAAATATATTTGAAAACAGGATAGATCCTATATGAATAAAATAAATAGAAAGCAGGTAAAAAAGAGACATTCTCCTCGACCAGAACCACGACCCAAAGTCCATTTATCAACAAATGGGAATTTTTATTGAAATTACAGGTTATACTTTTATTTGAACAATACAGCAGGAAGGATCGTAAACTCTATTTGCTCATAGCAAGATTCTTTGCCAGTCTCATAGAGAATACCTACTGTTCCATCCGGCAAGACAACCATATCGGAGTAAGCAGCCGGAGTATCGCATACCTGATATGCAACTTGCCAGTTTTTACCGTTGTCCTTACTTATTTTCACGGTCATATTCTTACGTTTAGTCGTGTGATTAGGATTCGAAAAAAGCAATGTTTGGGTCAGTTTCCCTTTGGGTGAATAGTTGATAATACTTCCATTGCATACGGGTTCAATCAAGGAGCAATCGTAACGTTGAGGTTCGAGTGTTATCCCTTGGTCATGACTTAAAGCTACTAAACGGCATGACTCATTCTTGGCTCTCCCCTTGTGACGAGTACCGCGCATGTTGAGCATCAGATCTCCATTTTTGAGCTCTGTAACCGTACTTTCATTTCCATCCCGTTCTCCTTCTCCACCGATAGCCCAGCTATTCCCATGATCGTCGGAATAAATTAGGTGGGAATAGGATCCTGCGCTTTCCCCATTCTTGAAAAGCCCGTGATTGCAAGAAACCACAATTCGATTTTTATGTTTGCCCTTTTTGAGTTGGATGGCATGGCAAGGACCCGTAGCATACCAAGTCCAATCCGTTCGTTTCACGGACGACGTGATTTCGCGAGGCTGTGACCAAGAACATCCATCGTCATCCGAATACAGTACGAAAACTCTTCTGGTATCTTTGGATGTCCGGGCATGAATATCTTTTTCATGATCCGCCCCATTGTTCCAAGTGGAAAGCAGAATAATACGCCCCGTTGTTTGATCGACAACCGGTGCCGGATTTCCGCAAACATTGTCCGCATCATCCCATACAGTGATGATTTCTCCCCATGTCTGCCCTCCGTCGGTAGAACGTCGTAAGACAAGATCAATGTCTCCCGTGTCACTACGACTGTGCTTTCGAGCTTCGGCAAAGGCCAGAATCGTACCTTTTGTTGTCAATACGGTGGCTGGAATACGATAGGTATCGAAACCATTGTCTCCTTTTTTGTAAATCGTTTGCGAAGAAACTGTTTTATTTAATACCGGCATCAGCTCTTGACCGGCAATGCCTGTCGAGGAAAAAATCAGTAGAATTGACAGGATAAGGTTGGATTTCATACTGTTTACAGGTTGAAAAATTCGGGAATAATGGATCGTCCTTGTTGTCTGATCGGTTCAATATAGGATTCTGGAATTGAATCATACGGCCATCGCAGTTTGCTGCCTACATCTGCCCAATTGCCGACGCACGCCATGAATCTGTCACAAGCATGGTTGGGATAATGCATCTGTGAAATGAACGGCGTAATACATAGATCCATGAAACGCTGGATTCTCTTCTCCAATTCGAGAGCTCCTTCGGGATCAATAATCGTCAGTTCATACCAGCGTTGTGCGGCGAATGGGTTCAGACAGGCTACATTGGAATAGGCTCCGGATGCTCCTAGACGGAGTCCGGTGGCCAAATGGTGTCCGGGAATGAAAACCGACAAGCCAACAGCATGAATGGATACCTGATTATACCATTCGAGCGAAGAGTTGTGATCGTTGGTTTTGACTCCGATCAAAGAGGGGATGCGTCGTTTGAACACAGCCCATTCCGAAGGTGTTAGTTCCCGTTTGGCATGTGGAGGATTATATAGAACGAGGGGAATATCGCCGGCTGTTTCCGCCATTGTTTCAAGAAAGCGTATGCCTTCCCGATCACTAACAGGGAACCAATCCGGGAGAATTACTTGTACAGCTCCCGGACACAACTCCCGAATGAGGCGTAGCCGTTCGAGTGATTCCTGGGCACACGGATGACTCACTCCTATTTGATAAGCGACTCCTCCCTTTTCGCATTTTTCGGATAAGAGTTGGTTTACACGGATAAATTCGTCCAGATTCTGGGCGTAGAATTCACCAGCTGTTCCATTGGAATAGATACCGTTCGGGTTAGATGCGATCAGAATGTCAATTTCGGAACTTTGTTTGCTGAAATCAATTCTCCCTGTTCGGTCTGTTGCCAGCAGCAATGTGGCCCAATTTCCATACAACGTGTTGAAAGATAAAGGTTTCATATTAACTGAAAATATCAAGCCGATTAGTAGTGATAAGCCGGAATTTCCCGGAGTGTGTTATAGTGCGACATAAACCACCCCCTGACAAGACTTTGCAAAGCCTGTCTCATCAAGAATGGTTATGTACGGTGTTTTATTTTTTATACCGTTCGAGGTAGATCGTATAAAGTTTAAAATGCTCGACAATGGCATGCTTGTACCCTTCGAGATCTCCCCGCTTGATATATTCCAACAGATGGCTGTGAGTAACTAATTCGCTTTTCTGGATAAGTTCCTGTTCAATAGGTTCGAAAAAGTCACGGTATTTCTCTTTGACGAAATCCAAGACTGGATAGATGATATCTTGAAACTCCGAGATGATGCGATTACCCGTGATTTCGTAAAGCTTCGTATGGAAGCGATGTTCACTGATCGGAGCATATTTATTGTTGCCGATCACTTGACTCATTGCAACGATCTCTTCTAACTCTTCGATGTCCTGCGGAGTGAGGTTTCTGAAAATATTACTGCTGATGCCTATTTCAAGAGCAACTCGGAATTCGAGAATATCGCGTAGCGTCGATTCATTCATCAGTAATGGATTTATGCAACGCTTCATGCCTCCGAGCAAGGAAGGTTCTCCGAGAATCATTCCTTTTTTTGTGCGTGAGATGATCATGCCGGTCATTTTGAACCGGCTCAACGCTTCGCGCAGAACCGGACGCCCGACACCCAAAGCTGCCGCCAATTCGATCTCGTTGGGAATGCTGCTGCCCGGGCGCAAACCTTTCTCCTTGAAGAAACGGATCAGACTCTCTTCGACGCTGTCAACGAGAGTGGTATTGTGTTTGTCCAGTTTCAGTATCTCCATTGATCGTAATTTTTCATAAAGATACGGATTATTATTTATTATGTCAAATTATTCGGACAAAATGCTGGACTACTCTATTTGCCAATCGAAATCTTTAGGACGGTTAATCATTTGGCGATACTTGCGTCCGAACCGATCCGTAACAATCACTTCGAGTGACGTATTCGGAGATGATGTTTTAACCGAGAACATGTGCGGGTTGGCAACGGCCCGAAAAGCTGTGGGACGGGTCGGCAGGGCATCCCGACGGATAAGAATGTAAAGGGGATCTTTGGCCCATATCTGTTCGACTGTCAAATCGCGACCTTTTTCACGTACACGTACTGTCCATTGTTCGTCCCAATTATAAACGTTGATTAGGATACGGTTACTGCCGGGTTGCCCTCCAAACTCTTCGGGCACCCGGTTCAGATCATAAACGCGGAACTGATTGCAGTCAGCACGGTAGCCGTTGGGCTTGAATTGCCAACAGGCTCGGTCCCCACGATAATGCAATATCAGATAACCTCCCGGAGAACCGTCTTCGCTAATCAATCGACTTTCAGGGCCGTTGATTTTCCAAGATACGGCTGAAACGGAAACAAGGGTGTGCTGGAAAATACGATTGGTTAAAGGAATATTGATAAATCTGTGACTGTGTCCTGCTAACAAGCGGACATTCTCGAACCGGGTCAGCAACGGCATGATCTGAGTATACAAAACCTGTTGATTTTCACTGGCAGAAAATGTGGGAATACCCTTGTCGGAAATTCCGGTCCAGTCGGCTATAGGCACGTGCATGCAAACGACTAGCGGCGTGTTGTTGTCAATGGTTTCCAGATCCCGACTCAACCACCGAAGTTGCCGCTCGTCGAGTTGATAGTCGTTGCGAGACGGGCGTTTGTTGTTTCTCAATTCACCTTTGCGAACGATGATATTGTCAAGCATGACGAAATGTACTTTCCCGAGGTTGAACGAATAGTAGTTCGGTCCGATGATTTGTCGGTAAGGACGTTGCGCAATGCTGTCCCACTGCGCATCAGGGATTGACGAGTGAATAAACCGTTCGTTGTCGTGGTTGCCTGGAATGTGGAAAATGGACGAAGGGTAGGTTTTCATCACATCAAGATACTTACGCAAGGCAAAATCGTTTTTGTGCCACATAATATCGGTTGTCATATCACCCAGCAATAGCGAGTAGACCGGACCTTTCGTACTTTCGATTTCATGCGAAATATCGGACAGGTACCATTTGCGGAATTGAGGTAGATCGTGTTCTTGAGGGTCGCCCCTGAGATGAGTGTCTGCAGAAACAAAAAGCGTGAAGTTGTTATTGTGCCGTTTCTTAAGTTGGAAATCAATCACATCCGTGCTACAATGGGTCGTATATCCGAAAAAACGTGGAATCAAACCATCAGACACCACTTCATAACCTCCTGGAATGGACATAAATACATATCCGCAAGGTTTGGACGAGCACATTTCATAGCGTCCGTCAGTATCAGTTCTCACAACCTGTTCACCGTCCGAGAGAACGACTCCGGCAACCGGTTTCCCTTTGCAGGTTACTCGGCCTACGATAGTGGGGGTTTGTGCATGTACAGACAATGCGGTCCAAAATAGGGCTAATATGAATAACTTTTTCATTTTTTAATGAAAGTTTAAGCCAGAGGGAGGTATATTACCTTCCCTCTGGTTTATCCTATTTTTATTTTTCTTTCACACATCGGATTTGCATCGCTTGGTTTCGATAGCCGAGGTCTTCTGTATTGGCATGAACCTCTGCCGTTCCTATTGCCGGAGCGTACATGAAGATGAAACGTCCGGCAGGACGGAAGAAGAGCAGACCTGACGCATAGGTTGTTGCGGTCTTTGAATATGTGTTACCTTCGCCCGTAAACATCGATCGAGACCAATAGAAGGCTGCATTCTTCGACTCAACCAAATTGCCCGTCGCATCACGACGTCCACCACAGGGAAATACCAATGTTTCCACACCTGGATCATTCTCGTGCTCCGGCCAGAAATTCCTAGCTTCTTCCACATTGGCAAAGTCGGCCGAAGCATCGGCCTTAAGTCGATCAATACGTAAAATATTCTCACCCCCTGTCATGTAGTTCTGTTTTTCGTTCGGATCGTGTGCTGCCGACCACGAAGGAGGTGTCGTAGTTTGCGTGCCTCCTTTGTTAATCCACAAATAGCGGACGTAATAAGCATCGGAAGTTCCCTTACGTTTGATTCCTGAATGGAACATGGTTTCCGTGTCTTTCGTAATAGCTCCGGATCCATAACCGACATAGGGATAAGTTACTCCGTTCGGAAGAACTTCTGCGGTGGATTGTTTGCCGTTTGCGAAAATCAAGGCGTCATTTCGGTAGAGCATAACTTCTGCGATCTCCTCATAAGTCGGCAAACGCCAACCCTCGGGACAAGGATTTTCAGAAACAGATTCCCAATATTGATCGAAAGAGCCCTCGATGCCCTGTGAATTCCAGTCTTGAGATTCGCCCGTATAGGCGATAAATGCCGGACTGGCAAGAGCTTCTGTTGGAGTCATTTGAGTCGATACGATCTCTACATCCCCAGCTGCCGGGAACGGGACCGTACGACCCCATTGATAAAGGTAACCGAAACTGCGTACGTTGTTGGCATAGGCCTGAGAGGCTTTGAGCGTCGCTCCAATTGGGCGATCCATCCATTCCAGATTACCGAACTTGACGGCAGTAATGCCAGCAAGTCCCTGTTGGATTACCGAAACATTGCAGGTCACACCTCCCACATTGACGGTAAAGGTAGCAGTCCGGTCCTCGCCGGTGTTTTCTTTCAATGTGCGGATACGGATCGTACCCTCCTTTACGATGGCTGCATCGTACCAATCTTCCGGACCTTTTTTGATTTCGGCTGATCCATCGACGTTCAGGATATAGCCTATCGTAAAGCCGTAATTGGGTTCGGGTGTGAAAGGCAGAGTTACGGTATTTTTATCTGAGAGCCATTCTCCCGTAATTTCGATGGCTTCTTTGTCTGTTTCTCCGCTGAAATCGGGCGAAAGTACGGCTATCACTTCTCCATTTCGATTGGAGAGTGTCAGTTTGTAGTCGTAGTCTGCATAAAGGATGCTGGACAATGTGGTTTTGCAGACGAAATCATTACCGGAAAATGTACCTTTTATCGTGACCGATGTCTGATTGGCAGGCGCCGGTAACAAATAAAAAGCTCCGGCTTCTTCGCCGACAGTCGGATCGACGACGTCCGTGTAATCGACCGTTAGCAAATCGACCGGGATATTCGAAATAAAAGGATAGGCGTTGGCTGATGCATCTGAAACGGAGATATCTGAAAGAATGATTTGTTCGGGAAGCGTATTGCAAAGCGATATTTTAGTGACGGTACGCGCCAGACATACTGGAACGAAGGCGTTGGCAGCACTTGCGATGAACGTTGCTCCGGCCATGACGAATGGTGCTTTCGGCGATTGGGCAGCCGCCGATGCCACGACAACATGATTCCGGAAATTGTCGAGCGTTGTAGCTGGTGTATTTTCGGTTGCTTCGTCAAGAGTGACGAGTGACGGAAGCGTGATACTGTTACCTGTGTTTGCCAGTATGAAAATGTGTTTTGGGCCTGATGTGGAAAGCTGGATTTGTTGAGTTCCGATGCGGCAATTGTACGAGCTGGCAATTGGTTCAGGCTCCGAGGCTGAAATTCCTTGTTCATAGTATTGCAGAGCATCGTTCGTAACATCGAAAACATAGATATCATAGCTCTCGACTGCCATTTCGTCGGACGACGCGATTGAGCGTGTCGAAACCATCGTACCGCTGACCTGTATTTCGATATTCATCTCGGTTTGTTGCCGGTTGTTCTCCAATACACTGTTCTCATCGTATAGTTCGGGCGAACAAGCCACAGCGAGGAAGAATCCGCATAGGAGACTTATGATTCGTTTTTTCATAACATGAAAATTTATTCATTAAGATATTTTGCAATTGTGGCAGCTGGAATCTTTCGGAACGAAATCTGCTCGCGATAGACCGAAGTCCCGTTTTCATAAAGTATGCCGACACTGCCGTCTTCGAAAACGACCAGGTCTGAATACCCGGATTTGCTGTCAGTGATCTGATAGACATTTGATTTCCATGTAGCACAGTTATCGAGACTGGCGCGGAGCGAAAGATGTTCACGTTCCGTACTGTTATTGCTGCTAGTCAGAATGATTGAAGAAGGAACTCCGTCCATGTTATAATTGATAATTGATCCCTGGCATCCAGGATCCGGACGTGACGGATTGGACGTGTATTTGCTCCAAGAAATGCCGCCATCCGCACTGACACTCCAACCTCGCTGATTTTTAAAGGCTCCGGTTCCTCGCATGTCGAGATAAACACGTCCATCGGACAACTCAACCGGAATACATTCATTTCCATAGTGCAATTCTTCGTCAAGCTCAAGCATATGCCAACTTTCACCATTGTCGTCTGAATAGGCTATGTGTGAGCCGAAATAGTTCTCATCCTCTGAATTTTCAGCTATGGGTTCTCCATTATATATCTGATATTTGTGATCACAACCGACAATAATGCGCCCTTTATGCTCTCCATTTTTCAGTTGAATGGCATGTCCGGGTCCAGTTTTCAAAAATCCGGTCCACAAATAGGTTTCCGGAGTAGAATTACGATCTTCGGTGAACCATTTGAACGGGCCCGACCATGTCTCGCCCTCATCGTCGGAATAAAAACAAACAACATGGCAAGCATATCGTTGCGACTCTTCAAACGAGAAATAATTACTTTTAAATTTTTCTTCAGTTGTTCCGGTGCGTTGCCAACAGCAAAGTACAACGAGACGGCCGCTTTCCGTATAAACAGGACATGCGTTTCCGCAAGTATTGTCTTCGTCGTTGAATAATACTTGTGAGGGACCCCAACTCTGACCATCATCGGTCGATACCCGGTAAATCAGATCGATGTCGCCTCCATCCTTGTTGGTCTGCCCGGTTTCTTCACGAGCTTCACAAAAGGCAATCAGTTTATGCGGAGTCCGAACCAAGCTCGGAATCCGGAAATTGTGGACTCGCCCAGTGGAATAAACGGCCCCTTTGTTTTTCCATAGTATTTGAGTCGGTCCTGACGTTGGATCAATCCCTTCATTGAGATCATGAGTCGGCGTCCCGAATTCAAAGGAATCACCGCAAGCTGTGGTTGTCACCGTCGCTACAAGGAACAACCATTGCAATATTTTTATTTTCATTATCGTGCTTTTTTAGTTGTAACCTACTGTTTGTCGGATATTCGGATTTTCACTCATGCAAGCCGCCGTAATGGGCCACAGCAGAATATTAGTCTCATTCTGACGTCCTCGGAGCGACTCTATGTGTGTAAAAGCATAACCCAATCGAATGTAATTCCACCAGCTTTTGCCTTCGCCGGCGAATTCTTTCAGATATTCGGTCATCAAAGCCTCCTTGAAACCATAATAGTCTGAAATCGTGTAATAGTTGTCGATACCGTAAGCCCGTTTAGCTACACGATTAAGATAGATAAGGGCCTCTGATGTATTGCCTCGCTCGTTTTCGATTTCAGCTTTAAAGAGTAATGCTTCGGCGTATCGGTAAAGGGGAAGATCGGAAATGAAATAACGTTGGTTGTCAGCCCATTTGCCTGCAAACTTGTTGACCCACGTATAACGGTATCCTTCCTCCTCATCAGTCCAATCGCCATAACTGACGGGGGTCCGACTATCTCGTTCGTCCTCGTAGAGAAGGTCCACAAGAGATGGAGAAAAGATGAAACGCTGATCATCGGCCGTCATCAACTTGACATGAGTCTCGATATGTTCACTGGCAGAATAGAACCGCGTCAAGGGAATGAGATAGGTGCTGGCGTAACCTCCCTCATATTCACCTTGAGCGAAATGAAGCGTAAGAATGATTTCGGCGTTATTCTTTTTCGAAATATCAAAAATGTCGGCATAAGAATCGATCAACTCAAGCCGGGAATCCTTAAACACCTCGGTAAGCGCTTCGTCCGCAGCCAAAAGGGCATTCTCTCCGCCATTGCGCGTCTGATAAAGCCAAAGATTGTAATCGGCTTTGAGCATCTGAACAGCGCTTCGCGTGGCAATCGTACAGTCAGTAGCTGATGCGGGCATCAATCGGAGAGCTTCCTCGATGTCTTTGCCTACACGTTCGTAAATCAACGATACGTCACTGCGCGAAGGTTGCAGATCATTGTCGCTTGATTCGAATCCGGTCAAAAGCAACGGTGCATCTCCCCATACGCGGGCTATATTGTAATAAGTATATGCGCGCACGAAATAGGCGTTGGCCAGGATAAGATTTTTCTGACTTTCGTCCGAAAATCGAATCTCCGGAACATGGCGCAGAATAAGGTTGGCATTGTTGATCGTCGTATAACAAGATCCCCAGTTAGTACCTTTGGTCTCACTGCTGTCAAGTTCATTTTTGAACATTTTATCAGCCGATCCCGATCCTCCGGCTCCGTTGGTGAATGTTCCGGCCCGATAATCGCCCCAATAGATCATGGCGGTCTGGAATGTGGAACGGAACTGATGGTACATACCGTAGAGAGCTCCTGTTGCATCACCCTCGTCTAGCCACATGTTCGAGGTCGTGATTTTACTCTTCTGTGTAATGTCCATATCATCCAGGCACGATGTCATGCCGGCCGAAACCCAGACAAGCAGGACGAGTTTTATGAGTCTTTTTTTCATAACGGTCTTTAATTGATGTTTATTAAAAGATCAGCCGAACGCCGAACGACAAGCGTCGGATCGGTGGATAGTTGTAAAATACATCGCCGTCATAGGTGGTCGAGGCTCCGGCTTCAGGCGAGATTCCCTTGACCTCGGTGAAGTAGTAGAGATTATTTCCCGATACGGTAAATGTTACCCCTTTGAGTCCGATCTTCGTAAATAACTTGGACGGAAGCGAGTATTGAAGCGTGATTTCACGCAGACAAAGATAATCGCCCTTGTACGTGAAGGTGTTGGTGGCCCGGCGGTTGTAATTGTCGTTCCCCCAGTTCGAATCATTAGCGTAAAATTTAGCGTACTTGGTTTTGTCACCAGGCTTTTTCCAGGCCTTCAATACATCCTTTGCCAGCGCATAGTTGTTGGTGAAGGTCCCATAGAAATAACGCGAATAGGATTCGTCGAAAATTGAGTGTCCCGTAGCCCAATCCAAGTAGAGCGATAAAGTCCAGTTTTTCAAACGGAATGTGTTTTGCAGACCTCCAGTAAAAGGCGGAACGGTGACACCTAAACAGAATTGGTCTGCTGTCGTAATTTGACCATCACCGTTTCGATCGGCCCATTCATAGTCTCCAACTCGTTTCGCGCCTTTTTTAGGTAAGCGCGATAATGCATCGTAATAGGCATTGGCTGCTTGTTCCTCGGTTTCGATAATCCCCGTAGCCACATATCCGTAGAAACGGTTCAGCGGTTCACCTTCGGCAATGCCGCCGAAGAAGGTGCCGTCTCCCAATGCAATACCTCCTGTCCGATTTTTGTCAATTCCATTGTCTGGCAATTTGAGAACTCTGTTTTGCTGATAGCTCAATACAAGTTTCGACATCCAACTAAAATCTTTTTTCTCGATATTGCGCGTGGTCAATTCCAGTTCATAGCCCCAGAACCGGACCTTACCCAGGTTGGTCCAAAACTTCGAAAATCCGGTCGTATTGGGTAGATTCTGCTCATAGAGCAGATTGTGAGTGCGTTTGTCGAAGAAATCGGCACTTACGTAGATTCGATTCTTGAACAAACCGGCTTCGAGTCCAATGTCAAGCTGATTTGAGGTCTCCCATTGCAACATCTCGTTGGGCATTTCCGAGGGCTTGATTCCCGAATGCCCATTGTACATATAACTTGCTCCATAAGAGCCATAAGCATCGTAAATTCCCACCGATGCATTATTGCCGGTTGAGCCATAGCTGGCTCGCAGTTTGAGGAAATTCAACTGGCGGATATCATTGAGCCACGATTCTTCCGTCAATACCCAACCACCCGAAATGCCGGGGAAAAATCCCCATCGATTATTTTTGGCAAATTTTGATGAACCATCTTCCCGAAACGTGGCTGTCAGAAGGTATTTCCCCTTGTAGTCATAATTGAATCGACCGAAGAATCCGATCTGACATTCGGCCTGTTCCGACGAGGTGATATCATTGGGTTCGAAGATCGAGGATCCGTTGATTGTCGTAACTTTGTCCGAAGTGCCGCCGGAACCGGCCATGCTGACCGTCTCATAATCGCGTTTCTGGTAGGAATAACCGCCCATGATCGAAAAATTATGATGCTCGGCGACCGTCTTATTATAGGAGACATAGGCTTCGAGTTTTTGTCGTTCGGTCATGGTTTGACCCCATGAGGATTTGCGCGTAGCATCGAATACATTGGTTCGAATGAATTGTTTGTTCTTTGAGTCGGTGCGGAAGAATGATCCTTGTACATTGGCTGTCAATCCGTCGATGATTTCCCATTTCAGACCTCCAATCAATGACAGGTAATTTTTTTGATTGCTTCGATCATAATATTTATCATAAAAAAGCGGAGTTTGTGAAGATGAGTTGTACCCCTCAACCGGTGTGCCGTCTTCGTAATATGCGTTCATGGTCGGAGGATTGGCTAATCCTCGGGCAATGGTATTCCGTTGGTCTGCATAAGCTTCCGTATTGGTCCGGGCAAAATCCACTCCGAAACTGGCGGTCAATCTCTTGGTGACTTTAACGTCGAGATTGCTTTTGAAGTTGATGCGGTCATATCCTGTTGAAAGAGCCACACCCTCATCATTGGTATATCCCAGACTGGCCGAATAACGAGTCCGCTCACCGCCGCCGTCGATTCCCAAATAATAATTCTGCCACCAGGCACCATTATAGAGCAGATCCTGCCAGTCCGTATCACAATACATGATTATTCTTGACGGATTGATCGGATCAGGCATGGTTTTATACCCAGCCGGAAGCACATCGGTTGCCGGATCGTAATAACGGGTCGAATAAAGGCTGTTGGGCTTATTGCCGATACCGGCCGAATGGGCTCCGTTCAGATAACTCAAAGCATCGGATGCTCGAGATGGAACGTCGAGATATTCTGCAACTGCCGTACGGACAACTTCGATATATTCACGAGCATTCAGAAATTCGATTTCGGTTTCAGTATCCTGCCAAGCCCAATTGGCCTCGAATGTAATGCGGGGAGCCTTGTTGTAACCGCCGCGTTTGGTGGTTACAAGGATGATTCCGTTCGAAGCCTTTGCTCCGTAAATTGCCGACGAAGCTGCGTCTTTCAATACATCAATCGATGCAATATCATTAGGATTGATGGTAGAAAAATCGCGTTCAACTCCGTCGACAAGCACCAAAGGTGAATTCGAACCGTTGATCGATGAACCTCCGCGTATCTGATAGGAAAATCCTCCTCCCGGAGAAAAGTTGGTCTGTGTAACTTTCAGACCTGCGATTTTCCCTTTCAAGCCTTCACCAACCGTTGAAATAGGAATGTTTTGTAAAGCCTCTCCATCGAGTTTGGCAATTGATGACGTTACCGATCGTCGGGATTGTTCTCCATAGCCGACCACGACGACCTCGTCAACGGAGATAGTTTCAGCGGCAAGTCTGATATTGAGATGATTTTGAGCTTGAACAACAGAAATTTCTTGCGTTTGAAACCCGATGAATGATACAACCAGCACAGCATTTTTATTTGTTAAATTGAGCGAGAAGTTTCCCTCGGAATCCGTAGTAATGCCCTGAGTTGTACCTTTGACAATGATCGAAGCACCGACAACAGGCTGACCATTGTCATCCGTAACCTGACCCGTCAACCGATGTGTTTGGGCTCCAACGCTCATCCCGGCGAACAGAAATGCCAAATAGAGAAGGCATCTCCGCAAGATGTTCCATCCTCCGCATCCGGAGTCGGAACTCTTTTTTGTAGTAGAATTTTTCATTTGGCGGAGTTTTTGGGTTTGATGATAGATTAGTTGGTTGTTATTCATTTGTTTTGTAAGACAAATATATTCGAGGAAAATCGTCTAAACAAATTTATAGCAGTGAAGAACCTGTGAAAATCATGTTACAGGCATTTCCTGCGCCTCGCGTATATGGTCAATGAATCTATGTCTCGACGATTACCGGGAAAACAGAAGCTTGCCAGATAACCTACCATGAAGCATGAAAGAAATCCGGTAGTAGAATAAAGCAACAGATTGACATATCCACTGTGAGCCACAAGAATTTGTACGATAACGCTGGCAATAATGCCACACATTGCTCCGAACGCATTGGCCCGGCGAGTAGTAATACCCAACAGAAATAATCCTCCCAGACCACCTAACAGAATACCAAGGATTTTCGAAAACTCATCCCAAAGCGATTTGATTTCCCAAGATGCCATCATCAAGGCAAATCCTACACCGATGAGACCTAATACGAGCGTCGAAAACCGTGCTATACGCAACAATGCTCGTCCATCCTGGGCTGTATGGGTACATTTGCGATAAATATCCGTGACAAATGCTGTTGCTGCAGAGTTCATGCTGCTACTGAGGGTTGACATGGCGGCGGCAAACAGACCGGCAATGATCAAACCCAATATTCCCGATGGCAGTTGTGTACTGATATACCAGGGCAGAATGGCGTCACTATCGCGAACTGCCATACTTAACTCCTCCGGATTATAACGGTAGAAAGCCCATAGTGCGGTTCCTACCAAAAAGAAAAGAAGTGTTGCCGGGATAGTCAAAGCTGCATTGACATATACCCCTTTGCGAGCTTCGTGTTCGGAGGACGTCGTCAAATAGCGCTGAACAATGGTTTGATCGGTGCCATATGTCGTGATATTGGTAAAAAATGTTGCAATTAATACTGTCCACATGGTGGGCTGGCGAAGATCGAAAGCCGTCGAGCCAAGATTGAGTTTCCCGGCTTCGAGGGCCGATGTAACGACCGTACCAAAATTTTCGGGAAGTTGCAGACCGACGATAACCAATACCGTAATGGCTGCGCCCAATAATACGACAACCTGCAAGGCTTCGGTCCAGGCGACAGCCTCAATACCGCCCATGAATGTGTAAACAAGACTTAAAAGTCCCATCAGGCTTATGCAAAGAAAAATGTCAAATCCTGTAACAACGTTTAACGCGATTGCCGGCAACAGTAAGACAACTCCCATGCGCCCGATCTGGAAAAGGATAAAAGCAAGACTGCACAAAACGCGGACGAGCGGATTGAACCGGGCTTCGAGATATTCATAGGCTGTCGTAACATTGAGTTGTCGGAAGAATGGGATGAACAGCGATACGATAATCGGAACGACCAATACAATTCCCGAATTAAAAAGCATATAGCTCCAATCCGTCGCATAGGCTTTGGCCGGAATGGCCATGAAGGTAATGGCGCTGAGAGCCGTGCCGAAGATGCTCAATCCGGCAACAAACCACGGAATACGGCCTCCGCCCTTGAAATAGTCATCGGAAGTTTTCTGTTTTCTCGAAAAATACCAGCCGATGAGGGCCAGAGACAGGAAATAGAGCGTGATCACCGAGATATCGAGACCTGTCAAATGATGTATGGAACTTTGAAGTGTTCCATGCAGCAGGATGGGGGTACGGACTCCGGGGCTGATTTCACCGCTCGTGATCCATATTTCATTATCGACCGAAATGGCATTCGTCGTAACCGGGAAGATGATTCCTTTGGGGGCAGGTGCTTCGACGAGCGTACCTGTAATTGTATGATAAAGTCTCAACAACCGATCGTCAGAATTGATTCCGTTTCGCCCTCCGATCAACAGAATATGATTGGTTCCAAAAGGAACTGCCGTCCCTGCCATGATTGGAAATTCTCCTTCAAGACGTTTCCAATTCCCAAGGCGAGGATTATAGCAGTAACCGTCTTGGAGAATCGTCCAGTCGGAATTGTCAGAGAAATCCCGTCCGCTGAACAAATAAAAACAATTATCAAAGCCGTCGCTTTGCGTTGCTGCTACGGCAAATGCTCGGGCTGGACCGTCCCATGACGACAGTTCCTGCCATCCTCGTTCTCGGTCGTGAAGATCAAGCATCCAAAAATTACGGGTGGCGGTAGCACCATGCACCTGTTCGATTCCTCCGGCCACGTAGATCCGGTCACCAACCAAAGCTCCAGTGGCATTAGCCAGGGGACGTGGCAATGATGGCCATGGCGTAAAACGAGGGGTTCTGCCAGTGAGGGTCAGTAGTAATACCTCATCCGTGCAGGTATTGGTGTTACAGCCTCCGATGCAAAGTATGCCTTCTGGCAAAGTAATCGATACTCCATAAGCCCGGGGGGCAGGTAACGCATCGGAAATGACTTGCCAACCTTCCGTAGGATCATAGATATATAAATCCCGATGATATTGTTTTTGACCGTTCGAGAGCGACGTACGATCCGGGAAATTAGCTCCACCGGCAATCAGCAGTTTTCCGTCAATGTACCCGGAAAAGGCACCGGCCACGCCAATGTTGGATTGTCCATCGTGTTGTGGTAAAACTAGCGAAGAATCCCAACATATCAGATCTGTCTCAGTCAATTGCGTTGAAGGCAATTCAATGGCTGAAACCGGAGAGGCAAAGGACAGCAAAAGGAGCAGGATCAATCTCTTCATAGGTTAGTGCCGGTTTAGGTAATGGACTATTTTACAAAACCGATTTGAGAAAGTTCTTCACCTAATTGATACATCTCGGACTCCGTGTAGGGCGCAAAGGGTGGGCGGCAATTGCCACAATCAATTCCCAGATAATTCATGATGGCTTTCCCACCACGGATACCACCGCCATGACGAATGATAACGCGGACAATTTCTACTGATTCTTGCTGGAAATAGCGAGCCTGATCCATATTACCAGAGAGGAATGCATTATAAAGATTCCGGTAAGTGGATAATGAATAATTATAGGTGCTGCCTACGCCTCCTTGCGCACCAACAGCCAACCCACAAAGCAACATTTCATCAAATCCGTTGAGAATATCGAAACGTCCGTCATCGAGACGAATACATTCCAGCATCTCCATAAAATTATTTGATGTGAATTTGATCCCATTCAGATTTGGCATTTTGCATGAGCCCTTCTCGAGAAACTCTTTCATCGGAAGGCTAACACCCGTCACCGAGGGCATGTGATAGGCATAAAATGGAATGGGATAGATAGTATCAGCAATTGGTTTGTAGAATGCCACAAGTTCTTCGACGGTTGCAGGCTTAAAATAAAAAGGGGCGATAGCTCCAACTGCGTCGACACCTTGTTCAACTGCATGATTGGCAAGTTCGATACAATCAGCTTGGCAAGTTCCTCCTACGTGTGCAATGACTCGTATGCGGCCTGCGACAGCCTTTACCCAAGTTTCAAGAACACGTTTCCGTTCCAATAGCGTCATTGATGAACATTCGCCTGTTGAACCGCAGACGAATACGCCATTTGCTCCATCGTCAATTAACTTGTTCGCATAGGGTTGAATTTGCGAAAAATTGATTGCGCCAGTCTTGTCAAACGGTGTAAATACAGCGGGAATAAGTCCAGAGAGTTTGATCATAATATAGGTGAGTTAAAATTAAAATAAGCTTAATAATATTATTTGTATTACAAATATAGGTAAAAAATATGAACTTCCCAAAAAATTGTCTCTTATTTTTGATTTTCTTCTGCACACAACAGCATTAATTCAATTTAATATCTTGACCTAACATATCATTATACCCCATCGCTTTTATAAAACTTTTGAAGTTCTCGATTATTAAAAAAGCATTTCAGCTAATATGCCAGCGAGATTCTTCAAATTTCCCCAATATTTGAATCTGATCTTTTTCATTCCAATCATACTTGCTACGGCATACGGATGATTGTTTTGGAGGTTTTCCATTTATGCTCATCACGATTGCAATAATAAATCGAAACTACTATATGATTATACCCTATAAAATGGTTATATGCATTATGTGTAAAATTTAATAGAATTCTATTATCAATCTATTGTTCACTGTTTTATTAAATTGCCTGCAAAAAGAGGCAAACTAAACAAAATCTTGGTAAGTTAGTACTCTTTTAGTAATGTAGAAACAACTTGTCAATGCTCGAAATTTAGTACAATCAAACTTTTAATAAAGATACTTAATTGTCAAAACGCAGCGTTCATTAAGCGTTTTATCCGGGGAAAATTTGAATCAAAGACATCATTTACCAGGGCAAATCTTATATGAATTCTTCCGGTTTTGTGTGACAAATCTCAAGAACGGGCCTTCGCGGAGCTAATTCCGAATGAAACCAGCAGAAATTTCCAATCTTTTGAAAATCGGTTTCGGTACACGGGGTGCCCGGTAAAAAGCGACGACTTCGGAGGAGTTTTCCATCCCCTTGCGGGCAAGCTGTTTTCTGTTACGAAATCTATTTCGCGTAACGGAAAACACAGCTTGCTGAGTCCCGAAACATATCATGTTCCGGGGACTCAAAAACGGGTCGAATATCACGTCCCGTTCCCGCTTGTTCGCCGGCCAATCTGAAGAGGCGAACCACCCGTTCCCGAAACTGATATCGGGAACAAAACTGCATCAAAACGGAATGAATAAATCTTGAACTCAATCCATCATGAAATAGTGATGCCAGGAAATCAATACGGATTGAAGTCTTGGCATCTTGATCTCCAGAAGTCAAGAGCCCCTGATGTCCCGAAATCATGAGCTCTTGGCCTCACGAACTCTAGAGGTCAAGAACTCCGGACCTCAAGAGTTCTTGATGTCCGGGTTTCAAGAAGTCCTGAAATCTGGAACTCAGTCTCTGCTGAAATCTTGGATTCATGGATTCTTGATCTCTTGGCCTCAAGAATCCTTGACGCCTTGTTTCCCTGAGTTCATGATACCTTGGGTTACGGATCTCTTGTCCCCTTGATCTATTGGTGTCTGTAGGGAGTTTTATATTGAGGGAGTAGAGGTATTAGGGTTGCCGCCACCTTCCTTGTCGGACTGGCAATCTTTCCTCTTTATTCTGACCATAAGCAGAATGTCAGATTTTCTGTTTGGCACTCCGAAGTGATGTCTCTCAATACGCTATTTTTGACTCTCACCGACGCCAACCTGTGCCACACCGACGCCAACCACTGCCATAGAGCGCGGAAGGTGGAGAAAATGCCTCCGCTGCCCCTATATTCGCTCTCGAAACCTTAAAAGCCAATTATTATGCAAGAACATGAACTTCGGGGTGACAGCCGAACGGTGTCCCTCGATTCCGGGACTTTATCGAGAAAAGTCTCCAACTATGAGCGCCTCTTCCTGCTGCCGGTCAAGACCGCGGCTCTCTACGGCAAGGCCATTTATGTTCGTCCGGAGTTTCACCAACGGATCCAGCGAATCGTGCGACTCCTCGACAACGACAAAATCTCGATGTACAGCTATCTGGACCGGGTGTTGGAGCACCACTTCGCAACCTTCGACGAGGAAATCACGGCTTGGTGCCGCAATCGGTTCCAGGCTCTTTCCCGGGATCTTAAAACGACACTGCCATGGGAATAGTCAATGTAGAATCCCGAACCTTCGAGCGGATGCTCGCGCGGTTCGAGGAGTTCGCACGACGGATGGACGCGCTCTGCCATGCACACCGCATCGGCGAGCCGGAGCCGTGGCTGGACAACCAGCAGGTCTGCCAGCTGCTGAATATCTCCAAACGGACGTTGCAGACCCTACGCGGCAACGGGTCGCTCTCCTACACGCAGATCAACCACAAGATCTACTACCGGGCAGAAGATGTGCGGTCGTTCCTTGCGGTGCTGGAAGCGCGACGCAAGCACGAACAGAGACGCAGAAACGGAGTATAAACGGCGGGATTCGGATCGTGGCACTCGTGGTGGTATCGGGTCGGATCTCGCATCAAACAAGCGGAAAATGGGCAATGAATTGATTACGGAGCATGACGAGCGGATCCGCTCGTACTTCCAGGCACTGGAGCGTCTCTCCAAGGCGTTGGAGACGCTGTTTTCGAAGCGTAAATCCTCGTTGGACGGTGAGAGCTTCTATACGGACGAGGAGCTTTCGCAGCGGCTGAAGATCAGCCGCCGGAGTTTGCAGGATTACCGCAATCAAGGACGGATTCCCTACATCAAGCTGGGCGGCAAGATCCTCTACCGCTCCTCGGATATCGAACGGATGCTGGAGGAGGGCTATCGCAACGAATTCCGATAGACGAGAGGCAGGACGGAGGCAACAAGACGGAACAGACAGAAGGCGGGAAGGGAAAGGGAAGATGAACAACTGAGCTCCCACAATGTAGCTGTTCGTTGTTTTTCTCCTTTTCATCGGTAGCATCTTCCCAAACGGGCCGGAGCGAATACGACAACCTTTTTCCCGAGGGGGGCCATCTGCGGAGGCCTCTCCTCGGGAAAACCCTTCGGGGCATGAGGTTGGCATTTCGCTCCGGCCCATTACCTTGCTGCCGGATGAAAAGGAGCCGGGACAAAAACAACGGCCGGTCTCGGGATCTCCGGGAGTCAGTCGTCGTCGGGAAATCGCTACATCTTCGCCGGGGATTCGCCCTGCCGTCGTGCGCGGCGGCGGATCAGGCGGTCCATATCCTCGGAGATCTTCTGCTCGGTGATCTGTGCGTAGCCCTGGGTGGTGGAGATGTTCGCATGTCCCATCATCTTGGCGATACTCTCGATGGAAAGCCCGGCGGAGATGGCCAGCGTGCCGAAGCTGTGGCGGCTCTGGTGGTATGAAAGATTCTCTTGGATGCCGACGATGATGCCCAGCTGGTGGATGTCGTGCCAGATTCCGTCGCGTGGTCCCAGCGGGAAGACCGGCTGCGTGTCGTCCGTCCGGTTGTAGAGCGCGAGGATCTGCTCGGCGATGGGATGCAGCGGGATGAAGGCCTCGATGCGGGTCTTGACCCGCTGCTTGCGGATGTAGCTCCGACCCTCGGCGGTCTGTCCGATGTGGTGTGGGTAGAGCGACTGCATGTCCGCATAGGCAAGTCCCGTCAGGCAGGAGAAGAGAAACATCCGGCGGATCAGCTCCAGCCGCGAATCCGCCTGCGGGTGTGTCAGCAGACGCTGCAGATCCTCGCGGCTGATGGCCCGATGGCGCGGCGGGACTTTCTTCTCGTAAGGAAGATCCTCCAGCGGATTGCATCGCAGGATCTCCCGATCAACGGCGATATAGGCCAGTCGGTTGAGCCAGGTCAGGCTGCGGTTGACGTAGGAGGGGCTGCGATGCTGCGAGCTCTTCAGGTAGAGTTTGAAGGCCTGCCCGAATGCCTCGGTCAGATCCCGCAGCGGGAGATCCTCCTCGCCGCGGCTTTGCAGGAAGCGCCGCAGGTTGCCCTGCATGAGGCGCGACTCACGCCACGTGGAGGTCGAGCCGATCCGTTCGGCACGGCGCTCCAGCCGCTCGAGCTCCGCCTCGCCCGTTGCCAGCAGGGTCGTCGGAACCGGATGGCGCCCGACAAGCCGCTCCTTCAGCATTGCGGCGCTCACTACGCCCTGCTCCTCCAGCATCTGTTCGTAGGTGCGGACAACCCGCTGGCGGAAGGCTTCCAGATGGTTGTTCTCCCGGGGTGAAAGGATCTCCCCGCGGCGGGGATCCCACATCTCGGGCCGGCAATAGAGGCCCGTTGTCAATACGGCACGCTTGCCGTCGATACTCAACCGGCACCAGACGACCGTCGTGCCGTCCGCCCGGACCTTCTGGCGATCGATATAACAGAAGACTCGAAAGGTACTTCGCATGGTAGAAAGGATTTGAACGATGAATAGACGGATTTACAGGATGAGTTTCAGGTCGCTCGTGGCGGCGATCAGCCGGTCCATATCCTCGAAGAGTTTCCGGGGCGTGACGCGTGCATAGATCTGTGTGGTCTGGATGTTGCTGTGGCCCAGCATCCGGCTGATGGTCTCGATCGGAACCCCTTCGTCGAGGGTGATCAGACTGGCGAAGCTGTGCCGCCCGGCGTGGTAGGTCAGCGCCTCCGGGATACCGGTCAGGCCCCGAAGTCCCTTCATGTTGGCCTTCACTACGTCGGCCGACTGGTGCGGGAAGAGTGTCTCCCGCTCCGCATCGCGGTATTTGTCGAGCAGGACCAGCGCCTCGGGAAGCAGTTTTACACGGGCCTGGTAGTCGGTCTTCTTCCGCCGGTATTTGAGCCATAGGGCGCCCGATTCATCCGTGTAGAGGTTCTCCCCGGTCAGGCGCGAGACATCCGCATAGGAGGTGCCCGTATAGCAGGCGAAGAGGAAGAGATCGCGGCTCAGCGAGAGCGACCGTCGCTGTGCGGGAATGTCCAGATCGCGGATCCTCTCGAAGCTGGCGCGGCTCAACGCTTTGGGTGTCGTCTCCACCTGTCGGGGCAGCTTGTAGTAGGCGAAATGCAGTTTCTCGGAGTGTCTCTCCTTGAAGGCCAGGCGGCAGATCTTCTTCACCACGGCCAGGTAGTGGCGCACCGTCTGCAGGGCGTAGCCCTGCTCGGTCTGCGTGAAATCCTGATACTCGCGGATGAACTGTTCGTTCAGTTGTCCGAAGGCGAGGTCCGGGAGTCCGAACCTTCGGCGGATAAAGGCTTCGAGCGAGCGTCGCGTATAGACGTAGGTGCTCAGCGTGGTTCGGGCGCAGTCGATACCCACCCGGCTGCGGAGTCCTTCGATGTAGCGGTCCAGCAGGCGGAGAAGGGTCATGCGGGTCTCCAGACTGCCCTGATA